>CANJMQ010000076.1 GCA_947475225.1 Bradyrhizobiaceae bacterium | reverse complement strand
GAAATTGGTCTAGACGTTCTGGCCAGTTGCGAGAGCGGGCTGTTCAGCCTGCCACTGCATAGCCGCACCGCGCAGCGCGATTGCGGTTATGATTGCCGCGCTCAGTTCTTGGGGCTGGTGCCGGGGGAATTGCATCGCGAGTTCATCCACAAGCGGGCGCACTACCACCACGGAGTTGCCTCGGGCAATCTGCCGGTCCACCGCCAAAGCGGCGGCAACGAAGACATTGGCGGGCTTCTGGATCGTTTTCATGGTGTCGATCATGGCCTGCCCTTGCGGCGGGAATTCTGCGTAGCTGTGGCTGGAAGGTGGCCGCTTTGGGCTTGTGAAGACCGGCACGAGCCTGTTCTTCGTGGCGGGCAATGGCGTGGGGCAGGTGTCGAACGTGCCGTGAAGTTGAGGGGGCCCGGAACTGCCGCTTGGAATACTTGACTGCCTCTGTTTGCGTCAGGGTGGGAGCAGGCTCGCTCTGATGCTGGCGATGGGAACAGTCAGCCATTTCAGTTGGGAAACCGCTCGTAACGCATTGAAGCGACATGGCCGCTTTTTGCGACGGTTGGTAGAAAAGCCAAGGAATTCCAATGCTTTTTTTGCGGACTCTGACTCCGCTAGTCTAGGTTCGAATCCTAGTCCCCCAGCCAATTCCCGAAAAGTTTCACGAAATTCGAAGCGCCGCGTTTGGCATTTGCAAACCTTGTGCGGGCTATTTTCTGCAGACGATTGCAGGGCTGCTACAAACGTTCTCATCAATTCATGGAGACCGCATGTCCAGCGTTGCCCGCCAACATCACTTCGACCGCGAAACGCGCAATGCTTTCAATGAGCTGCTGGTGATGGAGCAGCTGTCAAAGCTGCCCGTGGGCGCCGTGCTGCGGGTTTTGCAAACGATACCACTCCCGGTGCTGGAAGTCGCGCTGCAGAAGACTGCCAACGATTGATCAGCGGAGCTTTTCGAAGCCCTTGCCCAGATGGGTGGGGCTGGCGTGATTGCCACCGTCTGCAAGGTTCTCGATGATCGGGCAATCGGGGCGTCCATCGCCGTGGCAGTTGGCAACCAAATGCTTGAGCGCGTTGGCCATTTCCTGAATCTCGCGTTGCTTCGCCTCGAGTGCCGCAACGTGCTCGAGTGCCAGGCGCTTGACGTCGGCACTCGCCCGGCTGCGGTCACGCCAGAGATGCATGAGCCCTGAAATCTGCTCCACCGTGAAGCCCAGATCTCGCGCGCGGCGGATGAATTTGAGCTCGTGGATGTTGCTTTCCGCGTAGCTGCGGTAGCCATTCTGGTTGCGGGCGGGAGGCCGGATGAGTGCAACCTCCTCGTAGTAGCGGATCATCTTGGCCGACACGCCGGAAAGGTTTGCAGCTTCACCGATGTTCATGACCTTTCCTCCCTCGGACGATAGCCCCTCAGGCGGAGCGCATTGCTGACGACGAAGACACTGGACAGCGCCATGGCCCCTGCCCCGATCATCGGCGACAAGAGCGTGCCGTTCACCGGGTAGAGCACGCCCGCCGCCACGGGTATGAGCAGGACGTTATAGGCGAAGGCCCAGAACAGGTTTTCCTTGATGTTGCGGATGACCGCCTGGGAGAGGCCGATGGCGGTGGGCACGCCGCGCAGGTCGCCCGACATCAGCACGACGTCGGCGCTCTCGATGGCGATGTCCGTGCCGGTGCCGATGGCGATGCCGACATCCGCCGCGGCAAGGGCTGGCGCATCGTTGATGCCATCACCGACGAAGGCGAGGCGGCCTTGGGCCTTCAGCCGTGCGATGGCCTCCACCTTGCCCTCGGGCAGCACCTCGGCCACCACCTCGTCGATGCCGAGGCGCCTGGCGATGGCCTGAGCCGTGCGGCGGTTGTCGCCGGTGATCATGGCGACCTTCAGCCCCATGGCGTGGAGTGCCGCGATGGCGGCGGGCGTGGTGGGCTTCATCGGATCGGCGACCGCGATGATGGCGGCGAGGCGGCCATCGATGGCAGCATAGAGCGGGGTCTTGCCCTCATTGCCGAGGCGTTCGGCGGTGGCGGCGAAGGACGAGACGTCGAGGCCCAGTTTCACCATGTAGCGGTCAGCCCCAACTGCAACCTCATGGCCCGAGACACGTCCGCGGGCGCCGAAGCCGGGGATGGCCTCGAAACCCTCGACAGCGGGAACGGCAATAGCCTTGGCCTTTGCGGCGCTGACGATGGCGGCGGCGATGGGATGTTCCGAGGGGCTCTCGACGGATGAGATGAGCGCCAGGGCTTCATCGGGCGGCAGCCCATTGACCTCGAAGTCGGTGAGCTCGGGGCGGCCTTCGGTGAGGGTGCCGGTCTTGTCCACCGCGACCACCTGCACGTCACGCAAGCCCTGCAGCGCCTCGCCCTTGCGGAACAACACGCCCAGTTCGGCGGCGCGGCCGGTGCCCACCATGATGGAGGTGGGTGTGGCAAGACCCATGGCGCAGGGGCAGGCAATGATGAGCACGGCCACCGCATTGACGAGGCCAAAGGTGAGCGCGGGTGCCGGCCCGAAGATGAGCCAGACGAGGAAGGTGAGTGCGGCCACCGCCATCACGGCGGGCACGAACCACGCCGTGATGCGGTCGACCAGCGCCTGGATCGGCAGCTTGGCGCCCTGCGCCTGCTCCACCATGCGGATGATCTGGGCGAGCAGCGTATCCGCCCCCACCTTGGTGGCGCGATAGGTGAAGCTGCCGGTCTTGTTGATGGTGCCGCCGACCACCTCCGCGCCCGGCTCCTTCGAGACGGGAACGGGCTCGCCGGTGATCATCGCCTCATCGACGAAGGAATGACCCGCGACGACCACGCCATCCACCGCCAGGCGATCGCCCGGGCGCACCTGCACCACATCACCCGCCACCACCTGGTCGAGCGGCAGTTCGACGATCACGCCGTCGCGCTCGACACGCGCCGACTTGGCCTGCAGGCCGACGAGCTTGGCCACCGCCGCACTGGTGCGGCCCTTGGCGCGCGCCTCGAGGAGGCGGCCCAGCAGGATCAGCGTGACGATGACAGCGGAGGCCTCGTAGTAGACATTCGCCGTTCCGGCAGGCAGCAGCGAAGGCCAGAAGGTGGCGACCACCGAATAGCCCCACGCGGCGGTGGAACCCAGCACCACCAGCGAGTTCATGTCCGGCGTGAGTTTCAACAGGTTTGGCACGCCCTTCCGGTAGAAGCGCAGGCCGGGGCCAAACTGCACGATGCTCGCAAGAACGAAATAGAAGACGTAGAGCTTGAAGCGGTCCAGCCCGTGCAGCCAGTGGCCGACGGCAGGAATGAGATGGGCGCCCATCTCCATGACGAAGAGCGGCAGGGTGAAGATGGCAGCGATGATGAAGTCGCGCTTGAGCTTGCGGTACTCCTCATCCTTCGCCACCTGATGGGCTTGCGGATCGACATGGTCGAGGCGGCGCGGCTCGTAACCCGCCTCACGGATGGCGGCCTCGATGGAAGACAGCGGCGTTCCGGCGATGAGTTTCACCGCGGCGCGCTCGGTGGCGAGGTTGACGACGGCCGCGACCACGCCAGGCACGGCGACAATGGCCTTCTCCACCCGGCTGACGCAGGAAGCGCAGGTCATGCCTTCGACGCCCAAGTCAATGGTCTGGCTGGCCACGTCATAGCCGGCACCCTTGATGGCGGCGATCACGGCCTCGGACGTGGCAGGCGCGGCGAGGCGCACGTCGGCCCGCTCGGTGGCGAGGTTGACGGAAGCGCTCTCGACACCCGGCACGGCGGCAATGGCCTTTTCCACCCGGCGCACACAGGAAGCGCAGGTCATCCCTTCGACGGGGAAGCTCTGGAGTGGCTTTGGCGCGATCTGGTTCATGGTCGTCCTTTCACTGCCCCCATCATCACCGGGCCTGACCCGGCGATCCTGTCGGCGGCCGAACCCATGCCTTTCTTCTCCCGCTGCTTCAGCGGGAGAAGAAGATGAGAGGGCATGAACTGCCATATGGACCTTCCCATGATGGGAAGGTCAAGCCCTCTTCACAAGGGGGCCAACCTACTCCTCTCACCGACGCAAGTGGGGCAGAGCGGGAGGATGGGAGCGCTTTGTAAAATTACTCACTTGAATTGAATTTCAATAGACCATAGCGGACAGTCTCGGCACGCCGCAGTATACCGAGCCGTTCTCCTCCAGACATCAAGGGTTCGTCACCATGACACGCACCTCCTTCTTGCCCAGCCTTCTTGCTCTCAGCGCCCTCGCCGCTTGCGCCGTCACGTCTCCGCTTCGGGCAGACGACTTCAAGCCGCAGATCCAGTATGCCGAGGTCAACGGCGTGAAGCTCGCCTATTACCTGCGCGGCACGGGCAAGCCGCTGGTGATGATCAACGGCTTTCTCTCATCGATGAGCCTGTGGGACCCGGCGCTGCTTGCCGAACTCGAGAAGACCCACACCCTGGTGCTGTTCGACAATCGCGGTGTCGGCTTGTCGAGCGACACCACGGAGAACAGCACCACCATTCCGCAGATGGCCGATGACGCCGCCGCGCTGATCCAGACGCTGGGACTGAAGGACCCCGACGTCCTCGCCTGGTCGATGGGTGCGCGCATCGGGCAGCAGCTGCTGATCCGGCACCCGGACGTGGTGCACAAGGCCGTGCTGGTCTCTGCCGACCCTGGTGGCACCCACGACGCACCCGCCGCCGCCGACACCGAGTCCGCACTCAACGACCCCAATGTCGACAAGATGAAGAAGCTCTACCTCACCTATCCGGACAATGATGCCGGACGGCAGTCGGCCCAGCAGACGCTGGCCCGTATCGAGGCGGCGGTGAAGGACGGCAGCATGCCCGACGACTTCACCGTGTCGAAAGAGACCACCATGCGCCAGGACCGGGCGCGCACCACGCTCTGGTCGGGCAACGACGACAATTTCAATGCCCTCAAGACCATCACCACCCCGGTGCTGGTGACAGCGGGCAAGGACGACATCATCGACCCGCCGCAGAATGCCGCGATCATCGCCGGGCAGATCCCCTTTGCGTGGACTGCCTATTTCGAGGGTGGCCACGCCTTCCTGTTCCAGTCGCACGCGCGATTCAGCGCCGCGGTGGACATGTTCCTCGCCGACCAGGACAATTGATCCCGATCATTGCGCCGCGCCTGCATTTGCATGACTTGACGGACCGGAGCGTTTTCCGGCATCCGCAAGCCTGCTCATTCAAACACTCGGAGATCATCATGAACATCCGCACATCCTGGCGCGCACTGTGCGCCACCTCGCTGGCCGCCATGATGGCGCTCACAGCCGGGCCGGCCTCGGCCTGCACCGCGCTGATGATCACCGACACCAACGGCATCGCCTACAGCGGCAAGACCATGGAATATTCGAGCCCCATTCCGCTCTCCATGACTTACATGCCGGCCGGCACCAGGGTCGTGTCGCTGGCCGCCGACGGTTCCGATGGCATGAGCTTCACCACCAGATATCCCATACTCGGCGGCGCCACGCCGGTGGCGCTGCAGCCCGGTGCGCACCAGGGCATGATGGTGGAGGCGGCGAATGACCAGGGCCTCTCCGTCAGCACCAACCAGCTGAACGGCAGCCAGACTCCTGCCGACTTCGGGGGCGACAAGACCAAGCAGCTTGCAGCGACCGACCTGTCCAACTGGGCGCTGGGCAGTTTCGCCACCGTGGCGGAACTGAAGGCGGCGCTGGCCACCGGCGAGGCGAAGGTGTGGCTGCCCAAGCTCGCCTTCGTGGGCGGCGTGGAACTGCCCATGCACTACATCTACTTTGACAAGACGGGCGAGGGCATCGTCATCGAGTTCATGGGCGGCAAGATGAACGTCTATGACAACCCGGTGGGCGTGGTCACCAACGGGCCTGAGTTCCCGTGGCACCTCGCGAATCTCAACAACTATGCCTTCCTCAGCAACGAGGACCGCAACGCTGGGCAATTCGGCAAGCTGAAGGTGAGTGCACCCGACAGCGGCGGTGCGCTGGCGGCCCTGCCCTCGAGCCAGATTTCCTACGCCCGCTTCGTCAAGGCCGCCTACTACACGACCTATGTGAAAAAGGCGAAGAACCCGGAAGAGGCAGTGGTGACGCTGGCCCACATCCTCAACAACTTCGACCGGCCCTATGACCTTTCAGCCGACCCGGCGGGCACCGCGGGCGACGGCCCCGCCATGTGGGACACCTCGACAGAGGTGACGGTCTTCACCTGGATGAACGACAAGGCGCGCAACAGCTATTACCTGCGGACCATTGACGCGATGAATTTTACCCGTTTCGACATCGACAAGCTGTCCTCGCTCAAGAAGGTGGTGGCGGTGCCCTTCACGAAGATCACCGACCAGCCCGACGGCACGCAGCTGATGCTGGACGCGGCGGGCAACTGATGAGGGCTTGCGGCGGAGCGGCGGTGGCTGAGGGCATTCAGCGACACCTCACCGCGGGCACGCCGCTTGGCAGGCGCAGGCAGGGCTGCGCCTTAAACCAACTGTCATACACCGCACGCAAACTGCAACAAAAGGTCGTTGTGATCTCTTGATGCTGCCTTTCGAGAAGCGATTTCTGGCATTGACACTGGCCGTCGCCGGGTCGCTGCTGCTGGCAGTGCTGGCGCTGTGGCAGCCAGCGTGGCGCGGCCTGGCGCTGGCAGGCATGGCGGTCACGCTATCGTTGTCGCTGCTCGGCATCCGGGACCTGCTCCAGACCCGGCACTCGGTGCTGCGCAACTATCCGATCATCGGGCATCTGCGCTTCCTGCTGGAGGACATCCGGCCCGAGATCCGCCAATACTTTTTCGAAGACGACAAGAGCGGCATGCCCTTTCCGCGTGACAAGCGCGCCATTGTCTACCAGCGGGCCAAGCACCAGCTCGACAAGCGGCCTTTCGGCACCCACTACAATGTCTATGACGACAACTTCGAATGGCTGCACCATTCGATTGCGCCGAAGACCTCGGTCACCGAAGGCCTCCGCCTGACGATCGGCGGACCCGCCTGCAGCCAGCCCTATGACGCCTCGGTGTTCAACATCTCGGCGATGAGCTTCGGTGCCTTGTCATCCAGCGCGATCCGGGCGCTGAACCGCGGCGCACGGATTGGCGGCTTCGCGCATGATACGGGCGAAGGCGGCGTCAGCCCCTATCACCGTGAGGGTGGCGGCGACCTGATCTGGGAGATTGGCTCGGGCTATTTCGGCTGTCGGGCGGCAGATGGCAGCTTCGACTCGCAACTGTTCGCCACTGCCGCGGCCGACCCGCAAATCAAGATGATCGAGGTGAAGCTGAGCCAGGGCGCCAAGCCCGGCCATGGCGGCGTGTTGCCCAAGGCCAAGATTACACCCGAGATCGCGGCGATCCGCGGCGTGCCGATGGACCGCGACTGCGTGTCACCCGCCTGCCATTCTGCCTTCTCGAACCCGGTGGGGCTGCTTGAATTCCTCGACCGGCTGCGAGCACTCTCCGGTGGCAAGCCGGTGGGCTTCAAGCTGTGCATCGGTCATCCCTGGGAGTTCCTCGGCATCGTCAAGGCCATGGTGGAGACGGGGCTCCGGCCGGACTTCATCGTGATCGACGGCAAGGAGGGAGGCACCGGCGCGGCACCGCTCGAATTCATGGATCACCTCGGCATGCCGATGCGCGATGGCCTGTCCTTTGCGCATGCCGCGCTCGTCGGCGCCAATCTGCGCGACGGCATCAGGCTCGGTTGCGCAGGCAAGATCATTTCCGGCTTCGACATGGCGCGCGTGATGGCGCTGGGGGCCGACTGGTGCAATGCGGCGCGCGGGTTTATGTTCGCGGTTGGCTGCATCCAGGCGCAGCACTGCCACACCGGCGCCTGTCCGACGGGCGTTGCCACCCAGGACCCGATGCGCCAGCGCGCGCTCGATGTTCCCGACAAGGCGGAGCGCGTGGCACGCTTCCACCAGGACACGGTGAACTCGCTCGCCGAGATCATCGCCGCGGCGGGACTCGACACACCGAGGCAGCTGAGGCCGCACCACATCATGCGGCGCGGCGCGGATGGCCGGATTCACAGTTTCAGCCAGATTTACCCCAGCTTGCTGCCAGGGGAACTGCTCAGCGGCGCCCGTGGCACGTTGTTCGAGGAGCCCTGGAAACTGGCCTCCAGCAGCCGTTTCGCGGCGGTGCCGGAAGGCGTCTAGCCCGCGGTATTGTTCCTGGCGGGAGCGCCGCCAGAGGCAGCCGGCTGGTCCTCGGCTTCGACCTCTTCGCGGGCCTTGACCCAGTGCAAGAGGGCATGACCATCCGGACGGCCATCGCGTTCCCAGATCATGTAGGCCCGCTCGCGGATGCGGGCGGCCTGCGGATGCTCGTCCTTCTGATCGGACATGACACGTGCTCCTCGAATCGACTGCCGTTTTCCGTCACGTGGCTGGCCGCCTGAGGCGACGGTTATGCAACAGAGCTTGACCTTCCCACGTTGGCAAGCCCCATGTGATGTGGCAGGCAAGTGCCAAGAGGAGATCAAGACGATGAAGTTCAACGTGCCCGACATGACCTGCGGCCATTGCGTGGCGACCGTCACCAGGGCTGTGAGGGCGGCTGACCCCGCAGCCGACGTGAAGGTCGACCTGGCGGGCAAGACCGTGACCGTGGAGACGGCGATACCGGCCGCCGCGGTGGCCAAGGCGCTGGATGACGCGGGGTATTCGAACACGGCCCTTTGAAACCCTCCCCTGTTCACCTTCGCCCGGCTTGTCTCGACGGATTGGGCTATAGGAGGAACACCGGAGGCCCCTTGACCTCACCTCCGGTGTTGACGGGAGGCCGATAACTCCGGCGCGAAATGGGGGACAACCGTCACCCATTACCCATATAGTTGACGCCGCCCCCTGCGAGGGGCGGCGGATTTTGGAGATCACGTGCAGCAGGACGTTCCACCGGAATACGACGGCGGCCTTCACGGGCCCCAGAAGCCCGCCCGGCTTTCGGACATCGTCCGGTCCATGGACACCAGCCAGGACACCACCATCGGCGCGCTGGCGGATTCGCTGGGGGAGCGGGCTTTCGGCGCGCTGATGTTCATTTTCGCAGTGCCAAACGCCATTCCCATGCCGCCCGGCACATCCGCCATCCTCGGGCTGCCGCTGGTCATCCTCACCTGGCAGGTGCTGGCGGGGCGGCAGTCGCTGTGGCTTCCGCAGGTGGTGCGCAAACGGCGCATCTCCAGGGACATGCTCCACACCTTCGTGACCAAGGTCACGCCGATCATGGCCCGCCTGGAGCGCGTGCTGAAGCCCAGGCTGGGCTTCATCGTCAGTTCCAACATCGCCGAGCGGCTGATCGGGCTGGTGGCCTTTCCGCTGGCGCTGATCCTGTTTTTGCCCATTCCCTTCGGCAACATCCCGCCCGCCGCGGCCATCGCCTGCTTGGCGCTGGGGCTTGCCGAACGCGACGGCCTGGCGGTGATCGTAGGCTATGCACTGTCGGCCGCCTCGGTGGCGATCCTCGCCGCCGTGTCATCCGCGCTTTATGCGGCGGCGGTGGCTTTCGTGACCACGCTGTTCGGCGGATAGGGGCCACAAGCTTCCCCTGACCGGCATATCCTGCTATCCGGCCTCATCCGTTCAGGTTTGCAAGGAAGTTTTGCCCGTGTCCTCCCCCGTCCTCACCGTCATGACAGCCGCCGTCCGCAAGGCGGCCCGCTCGCTGCAGCGCGACTATGGCGAGCTTGCCAACCTGCAGGTGTCCCAGAAGGCCCCGGGTGACTACGTCACCGCCGCCGACCAGCGGGTCGACAAGTTCCTGCGCGAGGAGCTCGCCAAGGTCAGGCCGGGCTACGCCTTCCTGACGGAAGAGACCGGCGTGGTTCCCGGCACCGACCCCGAACACCGCTTCATCATCGACCCGATCGACGGCACCATGAACTTCATGCATTCGGTGCCGTTCTTTGCCATCACCATCGCGCTGGAGCGCAAGGGCGAGCTGGTCGCCGCCATCACCTACAACCCGATCACCGACGAGATGTATTCCGCTGAAAAGGGCGGTGGCGCGTTCCTCAACAACAAGCGCATGCGCGTGGCCCAGCGCCGCGACATCCACGACACGCTGGTGAGCTATGAGATGCCGCACCGCGGCGGCAAGGATCTGCCGCTGTCGCGCGCCGAACTCTCGGTGCTGCAGGGCCGCGTGGTGGGCATCCGCGGCACAGGGTCGGCGGCGCTCTCGCTGGCCTATGTGGCCGCCGGGCGCTTCGACGCCATGGTCTGCCGCAACATCAACCAGTGGGACATCGCGGCCGGCATCCTGCTGGTGAAGGAAGCCGGCGGCTTCACCTCCGACCCCGACGGCGACAAGAACCCGATGGACACCGGTAACATCCTCGCGACAAATGCCGACCTGCTGCCGCAGTTCAAGGACGCGCTGAGCAAGGCGCGGGAGACCTAAAACCACGACGCGGAGAACGCCATGACCGACCTCCACTGGAAGTCCGCCGCGAAGCTCGTGAAGGGCTTTGCCAAGAAAAAGTTCTCACCCGTCGAGGTGGCCAAGGCCTGCCTCGCGCAGATCGAGCGGCATGACAAGGCGCTGAACGCCATGGTGGCCGTCCATGCCGAGGAGGCAATGGTGCAGGCCAGGGCCAGCGAAAAGCGCTGGATGAAGGCCGAGCCGCAGGGGCCTGTGGACGGCGTTCCCACCCTGATCAAGGACCTGCTGCTGGTGCGCGGCTGGCCGACGCTGCGCGGCTCGCGCACCGTCGACCGCAACCAGCCCTGGGACCAGGACGCGCCAAGCGTTGCGCGCCTGCGCGAATGTGGTGCGGTGTTCCTCGGCGCCACCACCACGCCGGAGTTCGGCTGGAAGGGTGTGACCGATTCACCCCTCACCGGCGTCACGCGCAACCCGTGGGACACCACGAAGACGCCCGGCGGATCGTCGGGTGGCTCATCTGCCGGCGCCGCCGCGGGCTATGCGCCCCTGACGCTGGGCACAGATGGCGGCGGGTCGATCCGCATTCCGGCGGGCTTTGCCGGCATCTTCGGGCACAAGCCGTCGTTCGGGCGGGTGCCGGCCTATCCGCTGTCGCCCTTCGGCACGGTGGCACATGTGGGGCCGATGACCCGCACCGTGGAAGACGCCTGCCTCATGATGAACGTCATCTCCCAGCCCGACGCGCGCGACTGGACCTCGCTGCCGTGGGACGGCGTGGACTACACGGCGAAACTCGCCAAGGGCATCAGGGGCCTGAAGATCGCCTACAGCCCGACACTCGGCTACGTCGACGTCGATCCGGAGATCGCGAAGCTGGTGAAGGACGCCGTCAGGGTGCTTGAGGAACTCGGTGCCGAGGTGGTGGAGGTCGATCCCGGCTTCGCCGATCCTGCCGCCTGCTTCCGGGTGCTGTGGTGGGCAGGCGCCCAGGCGGCGCTCGGCAAGCTGCCCGCAGGGAAGAAGAAGCTTCTCGATCCAGCGCTGGCCGACGTCGTCGAGCAGTCCATGTCGATCACGCTCGACGACTATCAGGACGCCGTGAAGGCGCGCGGCGTGCTCGGCAGCCAGATGCGCCAGTTCATGGAAGGCTATGACCTGCTGGTGACGCCGACGCTTCCCATCCCCGCCTTCGAGGCCGGCAAACTGGCGCCCGCCGCCCCCGACAACACGGGCAAATGGGTGAACTGGACGCCCTTCAGCTATCCCTTCAATCTCACCCAGCAGCCCGCTGCGAGCGTGCCCTGCGGGTTTACCGCCAAGGGCCTGCCCGCCGGTCTGCACCTGGTCGGGCGCATGTTCGACGACCGGACGGTGCTCAACGCCGCCCACGCCTATGAGCGTGCGACCTCCTGGCACAAGACCAGGCCACCGGGATGCTGACCGGCAACGCGCCTAAGCGGCGTGCTGGTGCTCGAGCCGGGAGATTTCGTCCTTGAGCTTGAGTTTCTTGCGCTTGAGCTCGGCGATTTCCGCGTCTGACGACGCCGGGTGGTTGATGGCGTCTGCGAGCGCGGCCTTGAGGGCCTTATGCTTCGCGTGCAGTTCACCAAGATGCGCTTGAAGACTCATGCGTTCCTCCATTGTTTGGCTATGGATTACGGTCATCATTGCATAGAGTTGGGGGCTTGTCGAACACGCGCAAAGGGCTTTAGTGAAGAAACACCAAAAACAAATGCGTGAACTGTCGGGGACGGGATGCCGAAGCTGGACTTGATACAGGAGGTGCAGCTGCGCACCCAGCTGCAGAACCTGATCCAGCAGCACCGCGACCTCGACGCCGCGATCAATTCCCTGACCGAGACCGGCACCGGCGACGCGCTGCAGTTGCGCCGCCTCAAGAAGATGAAGCTGGACATCAAGGACAGGATCCAGGCCATCGAGAACATGCTCATCCCCGACATCATCGCCTGAGGACCAGATCCCCGTGACCACACACCCCGTCGCCATCATCATGGGCAGCCAGTCCGACTGGGCCACCATGAAGCACGCCGCCGAAACCCTCGACAAGCTGGGCATCGCGCATGATGACCGCATCGTCTCGGCCCACCGCACGCCCAAGCGGCTCTATGACTTCGCCACCACGGCGCGCGACAAGGGCTTCCAGGTGATCATCGCAGGTGCAGGCGGTGCGGCCCACCTGCCCGGCATGGCGGCATCGATGACCTCGCTTCCGGTGTTCGGCGTGCCGGTCGAATCCAAGGCGCTGTCGGGCCAGGATTCGCTGCTCTCCATCGTGCAGATGCCGGCGGGCATTCCGGTCGGCACGCTGGCCATCGGCAAGGCGGGTGCCGTGAATGCAGCACTTCTCGCGGCGAGCGTCCTGTCGCTCAACGATCCCGCGCTGGCCAGGCGGCTTGACGCCTTCCGGTCGGAGCAGACGGCTGCCGTGGCCGAGCGCCCGAAGGACGAGGCATGAAGAAGATTTCGGCCCCCCTGCCCCCCGGCGCTACCGTCGGCATCCTCGGCGGCGGGCAATTGGCGCGCATGCTGGCGCTGGCGGCAGGCAGGCTCGGCATCGACTGCCACATCTATGCGCCCGAGGCCGACAGTCCGGCCTTCGCCGTCTCCGCTGCACGAACGGTAGCGGCCTATGACGACTTCACGGCGCTGGCGGACTTCGCCAGGAAAGTCGACGTCGTCACCTATGAGTTCGAGAACGTGCCGGGCGACACGGCAGGCTTCCTTGAAACGCTGGTGCCGGTGGCACCGGGCGTGGCGGCGCTGAAGACGGCACAGGATCGCATAGCGGAAAAGACCTTCATCGCAGGGCTGGGCATTCCCGTCGCCCCCTTCGCCGAGGTTTCCGACCTCGCGTCGCTGGAGAACGCACTCACCCGCATCGGGCGGCCTGCCGTGCTGAAGACCCGGCGCTTCGGCTATGACGGCAAGGGCCAGACCAAGATCCATGATGGCACGGACCCCGCCGCCGCCTTCGCCGAGATCGGCCGCCAGCCAGCCATCCTCGAGGGCTTCGTGGCGTTCGAGAAGGAAATCTCGGTGATCGCGGCGCGGAGCTGGTCCGGTGAGGTCCGGGTCTATGACGTGCCGGAGAACCACCACGAGAACCACATCCTCAAGACCTCCACCGTTCCCGCCCGAATCTCCCAGGCCGTGGCCCGCACCGCCATGGACTTCGGCGGCCGGATCATTGCGGCGCTGGACTATGTCGGGGTGATCGGGGTCGAGATGTTCGTGGCGGGCGATGGCGTGATCGTCAACGAAATCGCGCCGCGCGTGCATAACTCGGGGCACTGGACCATGGATGCCTGCGCGGTGTCCCAGTTCGAGCAGCACATCCGGGCCGTCTGCGGCTGGCCGCTGGGGGCGCCGGAACGCTATGCCGACGTGGTGATGACCAACCTGCTGGGGGACGAGGCCGGCAGGTGGCAGGAACTGGCAGCCGAACCCCGGGTCCACCTCCACCTCTATGGCAAGCGGGAAGCCCGGCCGGGTCGCAAAATGGGCCATTTCAACAGGGTCACCCCTCGACAGGGCTAAAACTCTATGCTAACTCGCCGCCCACGCTGAGGGACCTTGGAGGCCCTCTTACCAACCCAACCCTGTTTGCAGAGGTAGAACTTGCAAGTCGTAGTCCGTGACAACAATGTCGATCAGGCCCTCAAGGCGCTCAAGAAGAAGATGCAGCGTGAGGGGATTTTCCGCGAGATGAAGCTGCGCGGACACTACGAGAAGCCCTCTGAGAAGAAGGCCCGCGAAAAGGCCGAGGCCGTGCGCCGCGCCCGTAAGCTGCAGCGCAAGAAGCTGCAGCGCGAAGGCCTGCTGCCGATGCCCAAGAAGGTCGAACTTCCCGGTCGCGGCCCGCGCCCCCAGTAATCTCCCATTCCGGTTCGCCGGTGATAGGGCCGCCTCTTCCGGGAGAGCGGCCCTTTTCAATTGTGGCAGCCGCCGCAATTGCCTCAAACTGAACACAAGCCACCACAAACTGGTTACAAGACCGTCCTACGGTTGGACAGATCATCCCCTAGATCAGGATCATCAACGAGATCCAGGGGGGAAGAAAAAATGATCCGGTACATGTTCGTCCTGCTCGGCGCCTTGGGCACCTTCGCTGCAGCCGCCGCATTTCAGGATGCGCCCGCTGGCACACCCGCCGTCGACGCCCGCCCCGCCATCAACCAGACCGTCATCGCCAAGAACAGCGCCTTCCCGGTGATCGGCCCTGAGACCTGGGTCCAGTGCAAGATCGAGGACTGCTCCGACGTTCCTAACGAATAATTCATGCGCTGCCGCCGCCTGCGGCATTGAATGATCACAGTCTGATCCCAACATGTTTCCCATACCCAGGCAGTACTTCCCCCCCATCCCCTGCAAACACTGCCTGTACCTGAACCCCGGCCATGAGCGCCGGGGTTTTTTTCTCTCGCGTGGCAAGACTGCAGGAAACTTCAGCGGTGTGACGCGCATTACAGTCCGTAGCCGGAGCGTGGCCTACAAAGGGACCATCAAGACGGACGGGAACCACGAACATGAAGCGCACCACCCTTTACCTGCTGATCGCCCTGGGCACCGCCGCAAGCGCGCTCGCTTCGGTGTCGCCGAAGGAAGCCACGCAATTCGAACCCCCTTCACAGAACGAAACGGTGATCGAAAAGAACCAGGCCTTCCCGCTGGTGGGACCGCTCACCGTTCAGGAATGCCTCAACGAGGACTGCACGCTGCTGCGCAGCTGACGATTTCCCTGGACGGCCACTTCCCCCCATCCCCTGCAAAAGGCCGCCCACACCTTGGCGGCCCCGGGACACAAACCCCGGGGCCACCATTTTCCACACGAAACGAAATTCCCCCAACGGACGTTCTCCTGAACGGAGCAAGGCCATGAAGACGCTGACCACATCGATCATCCTGAGTGTGATGTTTCTCTCGGCAGGGGCGTTTGCCGGTTCGAACCGTGGCGCTCACCCCGTCATCGTTTCCGCCGCAAATCCCGCCAACGTCACGGTCGTCAGCAAGAACGCCGCGTGGCCCCCGGCCGGCCAGATCACGGTCGAGCCCTGCAGCCGCACACGCTGCTTCGCGATCTGACCGGAGGACACGTGACATGCGCGCTCGGCTTGCAGGACTGGTGCTGCTGACGCTCGTTTCCCAGGCCCACGCCTCCGAGGTGCGCAACTACTTTGCACCACAGCTGGACGGCCAGCGCATCAACGCCTGCCTCGCGGGCGGCGCCTGCGGCAAGCCGGCGGCGGACGCCTTCTGCAAGGTCGAGGGCTATGACCAGGCCATGCTGTTCCAGCGCGAGCGCACCAACTCCGCCCGCAGTATCGATTCGAACAAGGTCTGCGACAGTGAC
Source organism: Bradyrhizobiaceae bacterium (assembly GCA_947475225.1). Lineage (GTDB taxonomy): Bacteria > Pseudomonadota > Alphaproteobacteria > Rhizobiales > Aestuariivirgaceae > Aestuariivirga. The sequence continues at coordinate 2,282 of CANJMQ010000076.1, read as the reverse complement.
TGCACGGCCTTCCGGCAAGTGAAGTGCTTCACCGTCCGGAGCGACCTGCAGACGGGCAAGAAGGCGCTGTAAGGGGTGCGACCCGCAATCTTCTCAAAACCGTCACCCCGGCGAAAGCCGGGGCCCCGCTTCGGGCGGAAACCCAGCGGAAAGCTGGGTCTCGACTTTCGCCGGGATGACGGTAACGAGGCTGTGTGACGGGCCGCCGAAAGCCCTCGGAAAGCCGCCCATCCACAGGCGACCCGATTGGGCTTGGAATCCCTGCCCTATATGTGTAGGAAAACCCAAATTCGGGTCCCCCTCACATGCCAAAACGCGACGACATCAAATCCATCCTCATCATCGGGGCTGGACCGATCATTATCGGCCAGGCTTGCGAGTTCGATTATTCAGGCACCCAGGCCTGCAAGGCGCTGAAGGCCGAGGGCTACCGCATCATTCTGGTCAACTCCAATCCGGCCACCATCATGACGGACCCGGACCTGGCGGACGCCACCTACATCGAGCCGATCACACCGGAAGTCGTTGCCCGCATCATCGAGAAGGAACGTCCTGACGCCCTGCTGCCCACCATGGGCGGCCAGACGGCGCTGAACACCGCGCTCTCGCTGAACAAGATGGGCGTGCTTGAGAAGTATGGCGTTGAGCTGATCGGCGCCAAGGCCGATGCCATCGACAAGGCGGAAGACCGCGAGCTGTTCCGCGAGGCGATGAAGAAGATCGGCCTCGACACGCCGAAGTCGATGCTGGCCAATGCCTCCGACGCCAAGGACGCCGACAAGGATTTCTTCGCCGCCGAGATGGCGCGGCTGATGGAGTCGGGTGGTGACATCGAGGCCTTCGAGAAGATCTGGGCGGCGCAGGAACCGGAGCGCCAGCGCAACTACCGCAACCGCGCCATGGTCGAGGCCTTCGAGGCCATGCTCGAAGTGGGCCTGCCCTGCATCATCCGCCCATCCTTCACGCTGGGCGGCACCGGTGGCGGCATCGCCTACAACCGCGAGGAATTCTTCGACATCGTGGAAAAGGGCCTCGACGCCTCGCCCACGGCGGAAGTCCTCATCGAGGAGTCTGTGCTGGGCTGGAAGGAATATGAGATGGAAGTGGTCCGCGACAAGGCGGACAACTGCATCATCATCTGCTCGATCGAGAACGTCGACCCGATGGGTGTCCACACCGGCGACTCCATCACCGTCGCCCCGGCGCTGACGCTGACGGATAAAGAATACCAGATCATGCGCAACGCCTCGATCGCGGTGCTGCGCGAGATCGGCATCGAGACCGGAGGATCGAACGTGCAGTTCGGCGTCAACCCCGCCGACGGCCGCCTCGTTGTCATCGAGATGAACCCGCGCGTGTCGCGCTCCTCCGCACTCGCGTCCAAGGCAACCGGCTTCCCGATCGCCAAGGTCGCGGCCAAGCTCGCCGTCGGCTACACGCTGGACGAACTCGCCAACGACATTACCGGTGGCGCGACGCCTGCCGCCTTCGAGCCGACCATCGACTACGTGGTCACCAAGATCCCGCGCTTCGCCTTCGAGAAATTCCCCGGCGCCTCCACCAACCTCACCACCGCCATGAAGTCGGTGGGCGAAGTCATGGCCATTGGCCGCAACTTCCAGGAATCGATGCAGAAGGCGCTGCGCGGGCTCGAAACGGGCCTCACAGGCTTCAACGAAGTCGATATCCCCGGTGCCGGCGAAGGCGATGACAAGAACGCCATCCGTGCCGCACTCGGCACGCCGACGCCTGACCGGCTGCTCAAGATCGCGCAGGCCTTCCGCATGGGCGCCACCGTCGCGCAGGTCTTTGAGTCCTGCAAATACGAGCCGTGGTTTCTCCGCCAGATCGAGGAGATCGTGCGGACGGAAGACAGGATCAGGGAGCGCGGCCTGCCGAAGGACGCGGTGAACCTGAAGAAGCTCAAGTCCATGGGCTTCTCCGATACGCGGCTGGGCGAGCTCGTGAGGCTCTCCGAGGACAAGGTGCGGACCTATCGCCACAAGCTGAACGTGCGCCCGGTGTTCAAGCGCATCGATACCTGTGCCGCCGAGTTCGCGTCCCCCACCGCCTACATGTATTCGACCTATGACGCCGAGGACGAGGCTCGCCCCTCCGACCGGCAGAAGATCATCATCCTCGGCGGCGGCCCGAACCGCATCGGCCAGGGCATCGAGTTCGACTATTGCTGCTGCCATGCCTGCTTCGCGCTGCATGACGCGGGCTATGAATCGATCATGGTCAACTGCAACCCCGAGACCGTGTCGACCGACTATGACACG
>CANJMQ010000075.1 GCA_947475225.1 Bradyrhizobiaceae bacterium | reverse complement strand
GGCATCCTCCCAGAGATACTGCACGTCGACCATCAGCGTGATGTCGGGTCCCACTGTCCTGCGGATGGCGGCGAGCACCTCGGTGTGGCGATCGTAGCTCTCGCGCATGCCGCCATGGGCATACGGGCCGTTCATGGTGATCTCGGTCTTCATCGCCCTGAAGCCGAGGTTCTTGGCACCTTCGGCCGAGGCGCACAGCGCGTCGCGGTACTGCTCGAAGCTGTGGCCCGCCGGCTGCAGCGAGGCATAGGGCGTGATGGTCTCGCGGGTGGCGCCGCCGAGGAGTTCGTGCACAGGCTTGTCAACGGCCTTGCCACACAGGTCCCAGAGGGCCATCTCCACCGCGCTGATGGCGTGGATCACCATGCCGCGCCGTCCGTTCATGGCGGTGCCGAGATAGAGTTTGTTCCAGATCGCACCGATTTCGAACGGGTCAGACCCGATCAGCATGTCGCGGATCGAGAGTCCCATCGTATGAGTGCCCGGCGCTTCGATACAGGCCTTCGCCATCCATGGGTTGGCGTCGCATTCGCCCACACCGAACACACCCCCGTCAGTGCGGATCACCACGACGAAGCTGTCCTGAGCAGAGGAGGTGAAGCCTGGGTCAAAGTCCGGCGCAAGCAGGACGTGACACTCGATCTCGGTGATCCTGAGCTTGGGGCGGGGGCCTGTTATGACCGGAGAGATTGTCTTCAGCGGCATGTCGTCAATGATCCCTTGGATGAAAGAGGCGAATGTGCCGGCCGCAGATGCTGCGGCCGGCAAGCAGGTGGCGTGGCGTCCGAATGTCAGCTCGCCTTCACTTCGTTCCAGACTGCAACGCGCTTCTCGAAGTTTTCCGGCGTCAGCAGCCAGGCAAGGCGGTCGCCATAGGTCATGCCAATGCTCTTGTTGGCCTCGGCGTCCGTGGTGTTGCCGTAGCTCTTCTTCGTCGACAGCAGATTGCCAACCTTCTTGTCGAGGCAGGTATTGATCCACTGGTTGGCGAGGTCGACGTCCTTGGCGCCGGCGCTGATCACCCAGCAGTCGAGCCACCCGATCGCCTTTTCCTTCGGAATGCTGAGGGCGGCGTTGACGCCCTTGCCCTTCAATGCCGCGACTTGTGGTTCGCCCATCGAGAACATCAGCTTCAGCTTGTTGTCGGCGAACAGCTTCACACCCTCGTCGAAGCCTGCGTAGTAGGTGAGGAGAAGCTTCTTCTGCTCGATCAGCTTCTGCTTCACCTGCTCGAACTGGTCGTCGGTCAGGTTGTAGGGCTCGGGGAAACCGAGGACCAGTGCCGCCAGGACGATGGAGTTATTGGCATCGTCGAGGGCGATCATCTGCTGGGCATATTGCGGGTCCCACATCACGGTCCAGCTGTCGGGCGCTGTCGGGAAAGCCGTCGCGTCATAGATCAGCGGCAGTGAGCCCCAGGCGAAAGGGATGCCATATTGCTTGTCATCGCGCTTGATGGCGTCGATTGACTTGAACTCGGGGATGATGTTCTGCGCGTTCGCGACCTTTGACAGGTCGATCGGCTGGATCAGGTTGCCATCCATGTAGCGCTTGAAGGAGGACGTGTCGAAGGCGACGACATCGAAGTCGGCACCCTTGGAGCCCTGCATCTTGGCAAACATCTCGTCGACCGAACCGGTATAGACGACGCTGACGTCGGCACCCGTTGCCGCCTTGAAGGGGTCGACCCAGTCCGGTTCGGCATAGCCTTCCCAGGTCAGAACGCGGAGCTCCTTGGCAGCGGCCCGCACGATTGCGGGCGCAGCCGTGAAGCTTGCGATCGCCGCGGCTGATCCCAGGGCGAATTTGCGCCGGGATATCGATGTTGCTTTTGTCATGTGTTTCCTCCTGTTTGATCTTTCAGCGCGGCTCGTTGGCCGCTTCGTAGGCGCGTTGGGCAATGGTCTTGCTGTCGAAGGGGCCGATCACATGGCGTGCCACGGCGAACTCGATGTCCTGCGGGCTGCCCTCGAGCAGGGCGCGGCGCAGGACGAGATGGTCCTCGGCGATGTGGTCAAGGTTGCTGCGGGGACAGGTTTCCAGGCCGAACATGATCATCACATGGCGTGACATCGCGTTCCACAGGGTCTGCAGCAGCGGGCTTCCCGCCAGCTCGTAGACCGCGCTGTGGAAGGCGAGGTCGGCGCGGTTGATCTCTGGCTTGCGGCCCCCAAAGGAGGCTTGGCGAAGCCTGTCGATGTGGTCGTCCAGGACGGATACCAACTGCGGTTCCCGGCGGATCACGGCGGCAGCGCGTTGGAAGCAGCGCGTCTCGAGCGCGGTGCGCGTGTCGTAGACTTCACGCGCCCAGGCCTCGTCGAGTTCGATGACATGGGTACCACGGCGCGGTGAGGCGCGGAGCAGACCCTGGCTCTGCAGGACGAGGAGTGCCTCGCGCACCGGGATGCGGCTGACGGAGAGTTGTGTGGCGATCTCAACCTCGTAAAGCCTCTGTCCGGGCAGCAGACGACTGCTGCCGATCGCCTCGACGATCTGGTCCGCGACGCGTTCCGACAGGCTGTCTGCAACGATGGGCCGCAGTCCTGGCTGGGCCTCACCCTCGGCTTCGGCCAAGCCGCTGTGCTTTTTGCTCGCGACATTCATGGAACAATTCTTGTATACAAGATACATGAGTGTCAAGAGCGTCGTCCCCGGCATCATGTTCGGGAGCAAAACGGCACACGTCACGTCTCAGAAACGCAAGGTACCCCAAATTCCGGGATCCACCAATCTTGGGAAGTGAGTGCCTCGCACAGAACTGGTGCCGCTTAGGTGACTCGAACACCTGACCCCCGCATTACGAATGCGGTGCTCTACCAACTGAGCTAAAGCGGCCTGCCAGACGGCGCGGGGTATAGGGTATTTCGCCTGTGCCCGCAACCGGTCTGGGCGCAGAAATTTCAGCCTTCGGCGGGCTGTGAACGGCCCGTCGGCCGATCGAAATCCTCGGGCAGGCCCGGATCGTCGGGCGGGCGCTGGGGCTGCACCATTTTCGGGGGCTCCAGGCTGCGCGGGGCCGCTTCGGCTGCCGGTTTCGGGGCCTCGATCGCCTCCATGGCTGCCGGGCGGTCGGCCTCCAGCTGCTCGGGCATCTCGAAGGGGGCTTTCCATTCGCAGGGCACGATCTCGCCCGAAACGGGGGAGACCGGCGTCCAGCGCGGGCTCGCCACCCCGTCGGACACCCAGATCGGGTCGCGCGGCGCATGGATCGCACGCGACAGCCATTCGCGGGCCCGGCCCTTGTCGCCCTGGGCCTCCTCGATGTCGGCCATCAGGGCGCAGACGCGGGCCTGCGGGCGGTCATCGGCGTAGGGCTTCAGCGCATCGCGCGCCATGTCCCAGCGCTTGGCGCGGATGGCGGCGCGGGCGAGTGCCACCGCGCCCTCGAGTCCGCCCCCGTTGTCCCTGAGTTTGTCTTCCTTGAGGAGGTCGCGAACCCGGTCGAGCCGCGCGTCGGGACCGTCGCCGGGAATGAGATGGGCCTGCACGTCGGCCAGGTCGGGATGGGGCGAGAGCGCCCATGTTTCCTTCAGGATCTTGGACGCCTTGCGCGTCGAGGCCTGGGTGATCAGCACCCGCGCCGCGACGAGGCCGGCGGGCACCAGCGCGGGGTCCAGCTTGTGTGCCCGGAGCGCGAAGTCCAGCGCCCGCGGCTTGTCGCTGTCCTCCAGCGCCAGGGCCTGCGCGGCCAGCATCGCCGCCTGCTTGCGGAGTCCTTCGGGCTGGGGGACGAGGCCGGACTTGGTCTGCTGCACCAGCGTGGCCGTCGCAGCATTCCAGTCCTTCGCGGCGGATTGCAGCTGCAGCACGGCGGTGGACGCCCAGGAAAGACGCGGGTTCAGCGCCAGCGCGCGCTCGGCATGGCGTCGCGCGGCAGAGACGTCGCCCGACTGTCGCGCCTCGGAAAACAATCCGCGCAGTCCCAGCGCCTCGGTGTCGGGCGACTTGGTCATCTCCTCGAAGATGCGCTTCACCTGCGCCCGGTCGCCCTTCAATTGCGCCGCCTGTGCGGCCAGCACGTTGACCAGCGGCTCGTCGGCCAGCGCGTTTCCGGCAATCGCGGCATGCTTGGCCGCCGCCGTGGCATCGCCCGCACCCGCCGCGATGATGCCGCGGGAGAGTGATTCATAGCCCTTGCGGTTCTTGCGGAACGAATACCAGCGCCCCACCGCCTGCGGGCTGCCCCACAGCCGCCGGAACAGGCTCCACACGAACCAGATGGCAACCACCGCCAGCACCGCCAGCACCACGCCGGCGATGAAGCTCATCTGGATCTCGCGGCCGAGCCAGCGGATGGTCAGCGTGCCGGGCCGGTCGGCGAGCCACGCGAAGCCCGCCGCCAGCGCGGCGAGCAGCAGGAAGCGCCACAGAAGCTTGATCATTGCGCCGCTCCGCCATTGGCCGCGATCTGCCGCAGCACTGCCTCGGACACCTGGGCGACGGCCGCCTCCAGCGCCAGCCGCGCCGATGCGCGGTCACGCCACTGGCTGAGCGCCATCGGCGTGTCGCCTTCCGCCGCGTCGATCACGGAGATGGCCTGCGCCAGGTCGCCCGTGTCGGCGAAGGCGGCGGCCTTCTCGGCCACCTGTGGCCAGTTGGTGTCACCGATGGGCCGGATGCTGATGACGCCGGAGAGTGATTTCATCAGCGCGCCGAAATAGCTGTTGTCCTCGGCAGGCGGGGCTTCGGCCTGCGGCAGGGCAGGAATGGCGGCGCGCAGTTCGGCCGCCAGACCCTTGGCATCCGGCACCCCTGCGGCGGCATCGGCAGCCACCACGTCGAGGCCCGATGCTGCGGGCACCATGCGCGCGATGCGCTCATACTCGGCCTGGAAAGAGGTTCCCGCCGCCACCTTGGCCTTGAGGTCGGACAGCGCCTGCGAGAGTGCTGCGGTGGCGCCTGCCTGCGCATTGGTGCCCGGGCCCGCCTTGAGGCTGGCCACGTCCTTCTCCAGCGCATCGATGCGCTGGCTGAGTGCGGCCAGCACCGCTGCATCGGCGGGGCTCGCAGTGCCCCCCGAAGCCGCTGGCGCCGACGACATGGACTTGCGCAGCGCGTCGAGGTCGGCGCCGGCGGATTTCAGCTGGTCTGCAAGCGCCGCTGTCTGCTGATCCGCCTGGTCGAGCTTCGCGCCAATGTCGCTGGTCTGGGCCGTAGCGGCCTTTGCCGCGTCCGCTGCCTGTGCCGCTGCATCCGTGGCCGACGCCGCGGCCTGTGCCGCGCCATCAGCACCCTGCTTCACGGCGGCGATTTGGGCAGCGAGGTCGGTGTTGTTCTGCTCCAGCGCCGCCACCTGATTCTTCAGCGCCGTCATCTCGTTCGACGGCAGGTAGCTCGACAGCACGCCGCGATAGAGCCAGCCGCCGCCCAGCGCGCCGAGGATCAGCGCCGCGATGATCCATCTGGAGGCTCCGCGAGATTTTTCCCGCGGCGGGGCAGGCGTATAATCATCCTCGCGCGGCTCGTCTGCCGCGGTATTGGGCGGAGCATCGCTCTCGCTGCGGATTTCTTCGGCCTCGAGGTCGATCACCTGAGGTTTCGCGCCGGTGTCGTCGTGCTGGTTGCTCATGTCCAAAGGCCTAAAGGGTTCGCCCGCTTTGTTCAAGAAGCGCAAGAATTGCGGCTTCATCAGGGCTTGCCGACACCGCCGTCCTCCAGCCCTCGGGCAGGGCCGCTGCGACATTGCGCGACAGGCAGAGGTGACTGAGTTGCGCGGCCTCGGCTGCCAGTCCGGCGCCCTCCACCAGCCCGCGCCAGATCCTGGCGGAGCGCGGCGAATAGAGCAGCACGGCATCGATGCCGTGCTGGCGCAAGGCATCCCCCGTGGCGCCCAGCGTCCTGGCGGGTGCGGCGTCGTAAAGCACAAGGCGGATGCACCCGAAGCCGGCGGCCGTCAGCTGCGCCTCGAGGTCGCCCGCCGTCTCGGCGCCGGAGAGATAGAGGATCGGCCCTGCCTTGGGGTCGAGTTCGGCGCGGATGAAGGCGGCAAGCCCGTTGACGTCGCCGCCATGCGCTTCCGCCGTGAAGCCCGCCGCCTGAGCTGCCTTCAGCGACTGCGGCCCGACCGTCAGTATGCGGAAGGAGTACAGTCCATGGCCAGTGGGAAGAGCACGAATGCCGTTGGCGCTGGTCACCGCGATGGCCTGCCAGGCAAGATCGGGAATGGAAACGCCCTCACGCGGCTTGATGGTCAACAGCGGCGCCATCACCACCGTGTGGCCCATCGCCTCGAGTCTGGCGGTGAGCGGCCCCGCATCCTCCTCGGGCCTGGTGACGGCAACGCGCATCAGAAGGCGATGAGGCTGCCGCCCTCGGACTTCACCTGCTCGCCAGCTTCCCGGCCCATGCGCGCGGCATCGGCGGGCGCTCCGGCGCGCGTCGTCTCGAAGCAATGCACGCCATCGAGCGTCAGCGCATGGCCGCGGAATTTCACGACCCCATTGTCGATCACCGCATGCCCCGCCAGCGGCGTGCGGCATGAGCCGTCGAGGGCGGCCAAGAAGGCCCGCTCGCAGTTCACCGCGATGGCCGAGGCCTCGTGGTTGATGGCGGCGAGCAGCTCGCGGGTCTTGGCGTCGTCCTCGCGCGTCTCGATGCCGATGCAGCCCTGCGCCACGGCAGGCAGCATCACGTCAGTGGGAACCAGCGAGGTGATCTTGTCGGCCAGCCCCAGCCGCTTGAGGCCCGCAGCCGCAAGGAAGGTCGCCATCGCCACGCCCTCGTCCAGCTTCTTCAGCCGCGTTTCCACATTGCCGCGGAACTGGATCACCTCGATGTCGGGCCGAAGCCGCTTCAGCTGCGCGCCGCGCCGGACGGAGGATGAGCCGACGACGGCCCCCTTGGGCAGCTCGTCGATCGTCTTGGCCACCGGGCTCAGGAAAGCGTCGCGCACGTCCTCGCGCGGCAGCAGGGCCGCCATGATCAGCCCGTCCGGCAGGCGCGCCGGCATGTCCTTCATGGAGTGCACGGCCAAATGGATCTCAGCCGCGAACAGCGCCTCCTCGATCTCCTTGGTGAACAGCCCCTTGCCGCCGATTTCCGACAGCGGCCGGTCGCGGATGCGGTCGCCCGTGGTGGTGATCACCACGATCTCGATGTCATCGTCGGACAGCCCATGGGCGGCCTTCAGGCGGCTCCTGGTCTCATTGGCCTGGTAGAGGGCGAGGGGGGAGCCACGGGTCCCGATCTTCAGCTTCGGCATGTGCAGGTCTGTTCCGGCTTAAGCGAGTGATCTGACAGTCTTAGCTGTAAAGTTCGGTGGCGTCACCACCCCCGGCCAGGCGCTCCGCTCGTCCTCTCCCGCAGAAGGAGCGGGAGAAGACAAAAGTCTGGCTGGGAGGAGACCCCCAGGGTCAAGCCCGTGGGATGTGGATGCCCTACGACGACGCCCTGCAACGGATGCCACCCCGAAAAAGCCTCACTTGCCACCGGTTGAACATATTCCCATTGCGCAACAAGATTTCGCAACGAACTTCGGTAGCACGCGCATGGCCAAACCCGTGTCTACGGCAGCATCGCTTTTGCACCCAAAACAGCATCGGCACGCATCATGCAGCAACGCGTTTGCAACACTCGGGCACTTGAGTTGATTTCCCGCCCCATTGCCTGCAAGTACACCGCATGACCAGCCGCACCCTCATCCTCGGCATCGAGACCTCCTGCGACGAGACGGCGGCGGCCGTGGTCGCGCGGGATGGGGAGGGGCGGGGGGAGATCCTGTCGAACGTGGTGCTCTCCCAGCTCAAGGACCACGCGCCCTATGGCGGCGTGGTGCCGGAGATTGCGGCCAGGGCCCATGTCACACACCTCGACCGGCTCATCGCCCAGGCGATGGCCGAAGCAGGCTTGAATTACAATGACTTGGACGGCGTGGCGGCGACTGCCGGGCCGGGGCTGCTGGGCGGCGTCATCGTCGGCCTCACCATGGCCAAGGCGATCGCGCTGGCGAGCGGAAAGCCCCTGATCGCGGTGAACCATCTCGAGGGCCACGCGCTGACGGCGCGGCTGCTGCAGGACGTGAAATTCCCCTATCTCCTGCTGCTGATTTCGGGCGGGCATACCCAGTTTCAAGTCGTTGAAGGCGTTGGGAAATATCACCGCCTTGGCACCACCATCGATGATGCGCTGGGCGAGGCCTTCGACAAGGTCGCGAAGCTCTTGGGGCTGGGCTACCCGGGGGGGCCTCAGGTCGAGGCCCTGGCGCGGCGCGGCCATCCGCAGCGCTTCGATTTCCCCCGGCCGCTGAAGGGCCGCAAGGACTGTAACTTCTCGTTTTCAGGGCTGAAAACGGCGGTGCGCGAGGTGGTCAACGACCTCGGGACCTTGAGCGATCAGGACGTGGCTGACGTGTGCGCCAGTTTCGAGGCGGCGGTGGCGGAGACCATGGCGGACCGGCTGAAGATGGCGGTGCATCAGTTCCGCACGGCGCACCCGGAGGTGCCAAACCCGGCCCTGATCGTGGCGGGCGGTGTCGCGGCCAACCAGAAACTGAAGGCGGTGTTCGAGCGGGCGGCGGCGCTTCACGGCCTGCAACTCATTGTTCCGCCTGCCAAACTCTGTACCGACAATGCGGCGATGATCGCCTGGGCCGGGGCCGAGCGGCTGGCGCTGGGGCTCACCGATGAGATGGGCGCACCCGCCCGGGCGCGCTGGCCGCTCGATGCCGCGCAGGCCCCCGTTTACGGCTCCGGCAAGCTCGGAGGCAAGGCATGAAGGTCGGTGTGCTGGGTGGGGGCGCCTGGGGCTCCGCGCTGGCCCATGTGGCGCGGACCGCCGGGCACGAGGTGCATGTCTGGTCACGCGGTCGCCCGCTGGAACCGCTTCAGGAGGCCCAGGGCCTGATCCTGGCTGTGCCAGCACAGGGGGTACGTGAGGTCCTGACAGGCCTGAAATCAATCGTTACGCACGTGAATAAAAGCCTATTGCCGCTGATCATCAGCGCCAAGGGCATCGAGCAGGACAGCGGCCTGTTCATGAACGAGGTGGTGGCCGAGGTGCTGCCGCAAGCCGAGCCGATGGTGCTTTCTGGCCCCTCCTTCGCGGCGGACGTGATGAGGGGGCTTCCAACAGCCGTTGTGATGGCCGCAAACAGCATCGCCGATGCGCGCACATGGGCCGCGGCACTGTCGCTTGCGCATTTCAGGATCTATGCGTCGGATGATGTGAAGGGCGTTGAGATCGGCGGCGCGCTCAAGAACGTTCTCGCCATCGCCTGCGGCATCTCGGATGGCAGAGGTCTGGGTGACAGTGCGCGGGCTGCACTGACCACGCGTGGCTTCGCCGAACTCACCAGATTTGCTGCGAAATTGGGCGCCAATCCGGACACGCTGATGGGGCTTTCAGGGCTCGGCGACCTGCTGCTGACATGCTCCTCAAGGCAATCGCGAAACTATTCCTTCGGGCATGCGCTGGGTGAAGGCAAAAGCGTGGCGGCAGCATTGGCGCAATCGCGTGGTGTCGTCGAGGGCGCCGCCACGGTGAAGATCGCGCAGGCGCTGGCCCGCCAGCATGGCGTGGACATGCCGATTGTGGATGCCGTCCACGCCATCGTTGACGAGGGCGCAGCACCCGAGCAAGAAATCGCCCGGCTTCTCTCGCGGCCATTGGGGCCGGAAATCAGACAAGGATAAATCATGCTCTTCGCACTGCTCTGCACCGACAAGCCCAACAGCGTGGACCTGCGCATGGCTGTGCGCCCGGATCACGTCAAGTATCTGGAAAGCCTCGGTACTTCGCTGAAAGCGGCGGGGCCTTTCACAACCGATGAAGGCTCGCCAACCGGTAGCCTCGTCATCATCGAGGCCGCCGACCGCGCGGCGGCGAAACTGATGGCCGAGAACGATCCCTATGCCAAGGCTGGGCTTTTCGCCGCGGTCGACATCCGCCCATGGAAGTGGCTGATCAAGAACCCGGAGACCACGTGATGCCGAATTACTGGCTGTTCAAGTCGGAGCCCGACACCTGGTCCTGGGATCAGCAGAAGGCCAAGGGCAAGGCGGGCGAGGAATGGACCGGCGTTCGCAACTACCAGGCCCGCAATTTCATGCGCGCCATGAAGCTCGGTGACATGGGCTTCTTCTATCACTCCAACGAGGGCCGCGAAGTTGTCGGCATCGTCGAGGTGTGCACGCTGGCGCATCGGGATTCTTCGTCTGACGTCGATACTTGGGAGTGCGTGGACATCCGCGCCGTGGCCGATGTGCCGCGCCACGTGACGCTCGATGAAATCAAGGCCGATCCGAAGCTGAAGGGCATGGTGCTGGTGACCAATTCCAGGCTCTCCGTGCAGCCGGTCTCGGAAGCCGAATTCAAGCACATCTGCAAGCTGGGTGGTGCCAGGATTTGACGATCCTCGACCGCGCCCGCTTCATCCGCGAGAACACCACGCTGATGAGCCCGCCGCTGGTGCCCGAAGTGCAATTATACCTGGCGCATGAAGCGGTTCCGCTGTGGCAGAAAACCGAGGAAGAGCTTGGCGAAATGGGCCTGCCGCCGCCCTTCTGGGCCTTCGCCTGGGCGGGTGGGCAGGCGCTGGCGCGGCATGTGCTGGACCATCCTGAAATCGTTCGGGGCAAGCGCGTGATCGACCTCGCCTCGGGCTCCGGCCTCGTCGGAATCGCCGCCATGAAGGCCGGTGCGGCCCGCGTTCTCGCGGCAGACATCGATGCCTTTTCCGTCGAAGCCATTGCCATCAATGCCGAAACCAATGGCGTTTCGGTGGAGGCCACCGTCCGTGATCTGCTGGACCAGCCGGCGGAGGCCTGCGACGTCGTCCTCGTCGGCGATTTGTTCTACGAGAAAGGGCTCGCCGCAAAGGTTTTCGCGTGGCTTGAGGAGGCGGAGGGCAGGGGCATCCTTACCCTCATCGGTGACCCCGGCCGCAGCTACCTGCCCCGCGAGAAGCTGACGAAGCTTGCCGAATACAAGGTGCAGGTGACGCGCGACCTCGAGGATGCGGACGTCAAGCTCACGTCCGTCTGGCGGCTGAGCCGGTGTTGTTGAGGTAGAGTGCGCCCATCAGCACGGCGAGCGACACGAAGAGCCAGATGTCCGCCCCGCCATAGAAGGCCAGCGCGATGACCACCGCAGCCGGTGTTGAGAGATAGACCGCCTGCACCGTGAAAACGGTGCCCTTTTCCTGGATGAGGGTGAAGAAGGCAATGCGCTCCAGCGTCCACATTCCACAGGCCAGCAGCACCGTCCAGTAGGCGCTGGGCGGCAATTGGTCGGGTGACCAGGGGGGGGGAGCCAGCAACAGCAGGAAGGGCAGGGCCAGCAGGCCGGACCATGTGGATTCCGCGACACCCGCCGCCATCGGATGGCACCCGTGCGGCCACCAGATTGAGGCGAACCAGTTGTAGGCCGAATACAGAATGGGCATGGAAAATGCCGCGATGAGCCACCACGAGACGTTGCCCGACAGCATGCCCTGCCGGGTGACGACGAGAATGGCAGTGGACAGGAAGCCCAGCAGGATCGCCAGCAGGCGGCGCGGTGCGGCATTCTCGCGCCGCGTCGCCAGCGCCACCAGATAGTTCACGATGGGGGCCGTCGAGATGATCAGCGCCAGTTCGGTGGGCGGCACATGGCGGGCGAAGATCAGGCCCAGCGCGAAGGGCACATTCATCAGGGCAGCGCAGCCAAAGCCAAAGAAATGCAGCTGTTTCCCGCCGATCCAGTCGATGCCGCGCAGCTGGCAGATCAGCGCCAGCGCGGCGGCCACGCCGATGCCGGTCAGGAAGATGACGTGCGACACCGGCATGCCCAGCACGCCCCAGTGCTGGTACAGGCTGGGGGAAATCCCCCAGAACAGGCCGAGGGTGATGAACAGGCTGAGGTGCCGGGAAGACGTCATTGCACTTCTTAGACATGAGTCTGATTGCAGGCTATAGAACGCGGGGTCAAAAGAGCCTTAAATCGGCATGTCTGGGAGGAATGCGTCTATGTCCGAGAAAGTCTACCCCGTCCCCGCCTCGTGGAAGAAGAAGGCCTATGTGGATGATGCCGGCTACAAGAAAATGTATGCCGACTCGATCAAGGATCCCGCCAAGTTCTGGGGCAAGCACGCCAAGCGGCTCGACTGGTTCAAGGCGCCCAAGAAGATCAAGAACACGAGTTTCGCCTACCCCAAGGTGTCGATCAAATGGTACGAGGACGGCGTCCTCAACGTCTCCTACAACTGCATCGACCGGCACCTGAAGAAGCGCGGCGACCAGGTGGCGATCATCTGGGAGGGCGACGACCCGTATTACGACAAGAAGATCACCTACAACGAGCTTTATGAGAACGTCTGCCGCTTTGCCAACGTATTGAAAAAGCAGGGCGTCAAGAAGGGTGACTGCGTCACCATCTACCTCCCCATGATCCCCGAGGCGGCCTATGCCATGCTCGCCTGCACGCGCATCGGCGCCGTGCACTCGGTCGTGTTCGGCGGCTTCTCGCCGGACTCGCTGGCAAGCCGCATCAACGACGCCAATTCCAAGCTGATCATCACCGCGGACGAAGGCCTGCGGGGCGGCCGCAAGGTGCCGCTGAAGGCCAATTGCGACGACGCGCTGAAGCGCTGCGCGGGCAATGAAAAGGTCGTTGTGGTGCGCCGCACCGGCGGCCAGGTGACGATGGCCCCGGGCCGCGACGTCTGGTACCACGAGGAGGCGGCAACCGTTCCCGCCGAGTGCAAGCCGGAGAAGATGAAGGCGGAAGATCCGCTTTTCATTCTCTATACTTCGGGCTCGACCGGCAAGCCGAAGGGTGTTCTGCACACCACTGGTGGCTACCTCGTCTACGCGGCGATGACCCACGAGTATGTGTTCGATTACCATGATGGCGACATCTACTGGTGCACGGCCGATGTGGGCTGGGTGACGGGCCACAGCTATATCGTTTACGGACCGCTCGCCAACGGCGCCACGACGCTGATGTTCGAGGGCGTTCCGAACTATCCGTCGAACTCCCGCTTCTGGGAGGTGATCGACAAGCACAAGGTGAACATCTTCTACACCGCCCCGACGGCGATCCGCGCGCTGATGGGCGCGGGCGAGGGTCCTGTTGCCAAGACCTCGCGCAAGTCACTGAGATTGCTGGGTTCGGTGGGAGAGCCCATCAACCCCGAAGCGTGGGAATGGTACCACCGCGTGGTTGGCGACGGCCGTTGCCCGATCGTCGACACCTGGTGGCAGACCGAGACCGGCGGCATCCTGATCACGCCGCTGCCTGGCGCCACCAAGCTGAAGCCCGGTTCGGCGACGCGCCCGTTCTTCGGCATCCAGCCTGGCCTGGTGGATGACAAGGGCGTGATCCTCGACGGCGCCAATTCCGGAAACCTCGTGATTCTGGATAGTTGGCCGGGCCAGATGCGCACCGTGTTCGGCGACCACGACCGCTTCGTGCAGACTTATTTCTCGGCCTACAAGGGCATGTATTTCACCGGCGACGGCTGCCGGCGCGACAAGGACGGATATTACTGGATCACCGGCCGCGTCGATGACGTGATCAACGTGTCAGGCCATCGCCTGGGGACAGCGGAAGTCGAGTCGGCTCTCGTCTCCCACCCCAAGGTCTCGGAAGCCGCGGTTGTCGGATATCCCCATGATATCAAGGGCCAGGGCATTTATTGCTACGTGACGCTGATGACCGGTGAAACGGGTGACGACGAGTTGCGCAAGGACCTCGTGGCCCATGTGCGCAAGGAAATCGGGCCGCTGGCCACGCCGGACAAGATCCAGTTCGCACCGGGCTTGCCCAAGACGCGCTCCGGCAAGATCATGCGCCGCATCCTGCGCAAGATCGCCGAGGATGATTTCGCAGCACTTGGCGACACCTCGACTCTGGCCGATCCGGCAGTAGTCGACGACCTGATTGCGCAGCGCCAGAACAAGCGCGGCTGACAGGCCTGTCATTGATGCCAACGGGCGGGAGCAGCGATGCTCCCGCCCGTTGCGTTTGGCGATGCCGCGCGCGCATTTCGGTTGCCGCCGTTGCACGCGGTTGGCCAGAACCAGTGCATCCGTGCACGGATGGTCTTCAGCATGCTTTTCGTTGCAGCCCGCATGTAGCGGACTTGAAAAAACCTGAATTTGGGATGCAGTGTTGATGCCTGCGGCCGAACGACCTTGGACGAGTTCGACGTAGCTTTCGGGCCCGCGAAGGCGCAGGGTGACCGGCGTGGCCGCCGCGAACATGGCCCTGCGAGATGAACTCACGATCGAGAGAGAGGATTCCGAGATGGCCAAGGGTCAGCAGAGAAGCAACCGCGAGAAGAAGAAGCCGAAGCAGGAGAAGGTGAAGACGGTTGCGGCCGTCTCGGCCTTCACGACGCCCAAGTCTAACGGCGGGAAGAAGTAACAGACTTCCAGCGGACCGCGCGGGTTCAGTCCCAGGCGCGCAGGTTCATGGCCTTCAGATATTTGCCGAGCGTCTCCCGGTCTCCCGGCTGGTCGCCAAGACTTTTCTTCGCCTGCGGCTCCAGGATGAGATCGAGCCGGTCCTCGCAGGAGAGGCAGAGCGTTGGACAGGCGGGCGCTTCGGCAAAGCCGCCATCGGGCGCCAGCGCCACGTCGACGGTGATCTCGCCGCTGTTGCAGCGCGGGCAGGTGGCGGCATAGCTCGCCTGCGTGGCGCTCTGTTGCCTGAGCAGGAAGGTGACGGTGACCTCGAGCGTCCGCGTGTCGTTCCTGAAGGCAATCGCGGTGCGGTAGCCCGTCTCCGGGATGTTCATCTTCTCCGTGAAGGACGGGGGAGGCGCTGCTGGCATGGACTGTTCTTTCGTCACGATGACGAACCCTAGCATGCCCCGTTTCGCTTGTGGGGCAAATCGAAGCCCGTTCTCGAGATCATTATGTGTTGTGCAGCTTGGCTGCTGCCCCCATCTAAGGTGAAGCAAAGGAATATCAGTTGAGAAAAGACACCTCGCCCAAGAAACCGCGCTCCACCGCGCAGATTGAGCATGATGCGGAAATTGCTGCGCGCGTCCGTCTCACCGCGTCGCTGCGCGAACAGCGCCTGAAGCGCGATGCCGAACTCGCCGCCTCAGGCGTGGTGGTGGTCACGCCGCCCAAGCGCGCCGCCAGGAAGAAGCCGGCCTGACATGACATTGCAGTTTCCGAACATCAGCCGCAGCTTCGACACGACGCGCGGCTGTGTGCGTTTTGCGGGCTATGACCATACGCGCGAAGTGTCGTTCTTCATCGAGGCGGATGCCGTGCGCCGCGTTGACGGCGGCAACCTGCCTGACCCGGACTCGCTGCTGACGGCGTTCGACCGCAACCGCGAGAGGATATGCAAGGCAGCCGAAAAGGCCTATGGGCGGCGCAACGAAGGCTCCTACACACTCAAGCTGGCGGATTTCTGAGCCATGGCCACCGACGCTGCTGCAATCGACCTCGCCGCCATCGGCCGGCTGGCCAAGGCCATGGCCTTTATCTCGGGAGCCGATGACCCGACGGCCAAAGCCCTGCGCAAGGCCGCGGACACCCAGGCGGAAGCCGACATCAAGAAGGCGCGGCAGATGTTCCTGGCACTGAAGCCGGGAACCCGTGCGGCGGCCTTCGCCTTCCTGAACGACTGACCGGAAAGGCCCCAGGGGCCGGGCCGCTCAGTCGGGATCGGTCAGATCCGCCACGTGGCGCAAGCGGGTCTGCACCACCTCCTCGTCGGCAAGGGCCGAGGCCTCGGCCACCGCCGAGAGCATCAGCAGGCGCTCGGTGACGCCGATCAGCAGTTTTGCCGCTTCGGTGTCTTCGTTCCGCAATGCCTTGCGAACGGCGTTTATCATGAGCTGCAGACGCTGCAGTTCGGAGATGAGGTCGCTGCTGGCCATGTTCACTGTCCTGCTGCCAAAGGGATGAGCCCCTGAGGCCCGGACCCTGGCGGCAGGCAATGCCCCGTTCGGGCATCGTTCAGCTCAGCAGCGCCCGGTCCATACGGCAGGGCTTGATACGCAGCATTCTGGTTTTGGATCGGACGGCATGTCCGGCATAAACACAAATTGAACTGCCCTAAGCTTGCAGACCCGGGGCAGGCGTCTCCTCGCCAGTCTTAGATCATGACCTGGGAATCCGGCTGCCGACGAAAGCCAGCACTGCCAGGATGATGGCAACCCAGAACAGGATCTTGGCACCCGCCATGGCCGTGCCGGCAACGCCGCCAAAGCCAAGCACGGCGGCCACCAGGGCCACGACCAGGAAGATGATTGCCCAGTGCAGCAGGTTGGAGAAATTCATTTTCGATCCACTTTCATTCTAAAACTTGCTCACCACTTTTGCGCATTGTACCAGCTGTCGACGTCCTTGCGGATCTGGTCCCTGGCAAAGCCGTAACGTTCCTGGAGCTTACCTTCGAGCTGTTCGCGGCGGCCATTGATGACATCGAGATCATCGTCGGTCAGCTTGCCCCAGTTCGCCTTGACGGCGCCCTTGACCTGTTTCCAGCTTCCTTCGACGCGGTTCCAGTCCATGGATATCTCCTCTGGCGGATAAGTGTGTGGCGTTGAGCAGCAATGACAGATTGCGAGCAGGGGCGCTGGTCCAAATTGCTCATGCAGCCCAGCGACGCTCATGAGGTGTTCGTGGAGGACTCGGCGTTGCTCCGAGGTCCTGTGAGCGGGACTTGGCCGATCCATCCTTTGGAGAACGGCGTTATGCGCGCGCCTTCGGCTCGGGTGGCGTTTCATCTTCCTGTGTTCTTCTCGGGCCCGTGCGCACCGGAAGTCCCGTGCTCAACCGGCTGTAGTCCGTGCTGCGCGGATCGATGACCACCACACCGTGCTCGTCGATGATGTATTCGCGGATGTCCTTGCTGTGGTTGCCGCCGCGCATCTTGATGACGACCATTATCTTGCGGATCTGGCCATCGATTTCCACGTAGCGAAGCCGGATGATGTCGTCGGTCAGGAACGAGACGGCATAGTGGCTGAACTGCAGCGACGTGAAATTGTCCTCGACCTCCACCGTGTTGAGGATCGTGATGCCGGCCCCGGTGAGCGCGCCGATCATCCGGTAGAGCGACTCCCGGAAGTCTGCCCGGAAGCTGGGCGCGAGCGCCATTTCGAAGCCGCCGAGGGAATCGATGACGACGCGCTTGGCGCCCACCTTCTCGATGGCGTCCAGGATTGCCATCATGGTCTCGTCGAAGGACAGGTCGAGCGGGCGAAGGTAGAGGATTTCGAGCTTTCCGGAGGCGTGCGCCGCGCTCAGCTGCAGGCCGAAGGCATCGGCCCGGGCGGTGTAGCCATCTGGGCGCTCCTCGAAGATCGCCATCACGCCCGGTTCCCCGCGGCGCAGGCCTTCGGCAATGAACTGGGTCGCCAGCGCCGACTTGCCCGTTCCGGATGGGCCCGCCACCAGCACGCTGTCGCCTTCCAGCACGCCGCCGCCGAGCATCTCGTCAAGATCGGGGATGCCCATTGAAAGACGGCTGCGCAGTTTTGGCCTCGCACTTGCCGTCTCCAGTCCCAGCGAGCGCGAAAAGGCCTGTAGCCCCTCGTCGGTGATGCGGATCGTGTGCAGGCCCGGGGCCGATGCCTGGCCCCGCAGCTTCAGGACCTGGAGCTTGCGGACAACCGAGCTCCGCTCCGTTTCCTGGGAAAGCCAGAGAATGCTGTCGACCATGGTGAAGAGGGGATTGTCGCGGATTTCGGTGGGGGCATATTCGCCGACGAGAAAGGTCGTGACCTCCCAGCTGGCCAGAAACTGCGAAAGCCTGTGAATGAAGGCCTGCAGCTTGATCTCGCTCGCTTCACCGACGACCCGCCGCGCCAGGCTGCGGAAGGAATCGATCACCACGATGCCGGGGTTGACCGCCATCACCTGATCCCTGATCTCCTGAAGGACGACGTCGAGATCATTCTTCAGCGCAGCTTCCGACAGGTTGACGAAGCGCAGCGCAGTTCCGATCATCGAATCATCGTAGAAGGAGAACTGCTGCTGGTATCGCAGCATCTTAAGACTTGGTTCGCCCAGCGCGGTGAAGAACAGAACAGGCCTTTCAGCCGTCCCATTCGCGAAAGCGATCTGGTGAACCAGGGTGGTCTTGCCGCAGCCCGGCGATCCGGCAATGAGGTTCAAGGATAATTCCGGGATACCGCCACCCAGGATGCCATCGAGCCCGCGCACGCCGGTTGGAATCTTCCTGATCGTAACCTTGGGAAGGTCAGTGGCATGCTTTTCCTGGTCTTGTTTTGTCATCTCGCCAGGTTTCCTAATCATTGTTCGCGTTCCCGAAATCTGAGAAATCGAAGGAGAGTTGCGGCCATGTTTCCCTGACAAACTTCAACCTGATTACGCACCTTGCTCAGCCGTCGGGAGTCTGGTACAAATAGCGAACATCATTGATTTCAGGGGTGTTTTTTGATGGCGCGCAACAAGGTGCAGTTCCAGAAGGGGCTCAGCGAGCCTGCATTTGAACTCCAATACGGCACCGAG
>CANJMQ010000074.1 GCA_947475225.1 Bradyrhizobiaceae bacterium | reverse complement strand
GGGCGCCCAGGGTGAAACCGGCGCGGTCGGCGACACAGGCGCACAGGGTGAAACCGGCGCGGTCGGCGACACAGGCGCGCAGGGTGAAACTGGCGCGGTCGGCGACACGGGTGCGCAGGGTGAAACTGGTGCAGTCGGTGATACGGGTGCGCAGGGTGAAACCGGCGCGGTCGGCGACACAGGCGCTCAGGGTGAAACCGGCGCGGTCGGTGACACGGGTGCACAGGGTGAAACCGGCGCAGTTGGTGATACGGGTGCGCAGGGTGAAACCGGTGCGACTGGCGAGACCGGTGCCACGGGTGAAACCGGTGCGACTGGCGAGACGGGTGCGACTGGCGAGACCGGTGCCACGGGTGAAACCGGTGCGACTGGCGAGACCGGTGCAACAGGTGCCAAGGGTGACACGGGTGCGGCTGGTGCAACGGGTGCCACGGGTGCGAATGGCACCAATGGTGCGACGGGCGCTGCCGGAGCAACCGGTGCCACGGGTGCCCAGGGTCTGACGGGTGCGACGGGTGCCGCTGGCACGAACGGAGCAACCGGTGCCGCTGGTGCGACGGGTGCGACGGGTATCGGCTATGCCGGCCTGACGAGCACGACGAGCACGGCGATTGCGACTGGCTCCAAGACCTTCACGACCAATCTTTCCGCCTCGGCCACGGCCTTTGCGGTTGGTCAGCGGGTCAGGGTCGCGTCGTCCGCCAGCCCGGCCAACTTCATGGAAGGCTCGATCACGGCGTTCACCACCACCTCGCTCACGGTCAACGTTGACCTGATCGGCGGCTCGGGAACGCTCGCGAGCTGGAACATCGTGGAGGCTGGTGCTGTCGGCGCCTCGGGTGCAACGGGTGCAACGGGTGCCAACGGCACGAATGGTGCCACCGGTGCTGCTGGTGCGACAGGTGCCACGGGTGCCAACGGCACGAATGGTGCCGCCGGTGCTGCTGGTGCCACGGGTGCAACCGGCGCCGCCGGCACGAACGGAACCAACGGTGCGACAGGCGCCGCGGGAGCCACCGGTGCGACGGGTGCAACGGGTGCCGCGGGTGCGACGGGTGCAACGGGTATCGGTTATGCCGGCCTGACGAGCACGACGAGCACGGCGGTCGCCAGCGGCTCCAAGACCTTCACGACCAATCTTTCCGCTTCGGCCACGGCCTTTGCGGTTGGTCAGCGGGTCAGGGTCGCGTCGTCCACCACACCTGCGAACTTCATGGAAGGCTCGATCACGGCGTTCACCACCACCTCGCTGACGGTCAACGTTGACCTGATCGGTGGTTCGGGAACGATCGCGAGCTGGAACATCACGCAGGCTGGGGCTGTCGGTGCAACGGGTGCGCAGGGTGCAACGGGTGCCCAGGGTCTGACGGGTGCAACGGGTGCCGCAGGCACGAACGGAGCAACCGGTGCCACGGGTGCCCAGGGTCTGACGGGTGCAACGGGTGCCGCAGGCACCAACGGTACCAATGGAGCCACCGGCGCAGCTGGTGCCACGGGTGCAACCGGATCGGCCGGTGCTACGGGCATGGCAGGTCTCTATGCGGACACTGCCACTTCGGTCGGCGGCATTTCGACCAGTTACACTGCCGTCACGGGGATCAGCGTGACGAAGCCCGCAGGCGCAACGACCGCAATCTTGACGATCTCCGCCAACATCTCACTTGGAACGAGTGGAGCCAATACGAACACCTGCACGCTCGCCTTCCAGGGGCCCGGCCAGACGAGCGTGACGACTTCGGACAACCTTAACCTCAGCACGGGTTCGTCCTACACGACAGGCACTGCGTCCTACAGCAAGACGTTCTACCTCACCGGCCTGGCGTCAGCGTCGGCGAACTACACCCTCTACTATAAGAGCGCCAATTCAACGAGCTCGAGGACATGCAGCATCAGCGAAGTCACATTTGTGCTCATGACCCCGTAAACTGCGACCAACACGGCTCGGCCCACGTCCCATCCTGGGATGGGGGCCGGGCCTTTTCGGGTTCCATTGGCCCCGCGAGGCCCGCCTTGTTCAGGACCTATGGACCCTGATCATGCACACGTGTACAGCAACGCGCACATCTTGTGCGCGTTGCCTGGACGATCCGGCCTCCGCCCCTGCCCGGGCGGGGGCCGGACGCATTTTGGGCGGGGTGCGCCTGCCGGCTTCACGCCAGACCGTTCAGGGCTTGTTTACCCTGTCCACGGTGCATGGCTTGCGGGGATCCGTTACAATTGAATACATCTCATCCATTCTATGGGGGTAAACTCTGATGACTCAGTCGATCCGCAATGCCGGGCCGGTCCGCCAGACCATCTGCCTGTGCATGATCGTCAAGAACGAGGCGCCGGTGATTGCCCGCTGCCTGGCCAGCGTGAAGCCGCTCATCACCCACTGGGTGATCGTCGATACCGGCTCCACCGACGGCACGCAGGACATCATCCGCAGGGAACTGGCTGATCTTCCCGGCAAGCTCTATGAGCGGCCGTGGCAGGACTTCGCCCACAACCGCTCCGAAGCGCTTGAACTCGCCCGGCCGCACGGCGACTATTCGCTGGTCATCGATGCCGATGATGCGCTGGAGCTGCAGCCGGACCTGCTCATGCCGCTGCTCAGCGAGGACTGCTACACCATCGACATCCGTGACGGCGCCTTGCTGTATCAACGCAAGCAGCTGGTCAGCAATCGTATGCGCTGGTTCTATCGCGGCGTGCTGCATGAATTCATCGACACTGACGGCCCGCACAACACCGGCCACCTCGGCATCATCATGCGCCGCAACCATGACGGCGCGCGGCGTCGCGACCCCGAGACCTACCGGCGCGATGCGAAGATCCTCGAGCACGCGTTGAAGTCCGAGCCCGACCCGTTCCTGCGCACGCGCTACACCTTCTACCTCGCGCAGAGCTACCGTGACTGCGGTGAGCCGGAGAAGGCCATCAAGCACTACCTCGAGCGCGCCACGCTCGGCGGCTGGCAGGAGGAGGTGTTCATCAGCCTCTACCAGGCCGCAAAGATCAAGGAGCAGCGGGGCTATCCCGACCAGGAGGTGATCGCCGCCTACCAGGCCGCCAGCGATGCGCTCCCGAAGCGCGGCGAGGCCATCCATGCCGCCGCCCGCTTCTGCCGGATGAAGAAGCTCTATGCGCAGGGCTACGAGATCGCCAAGGCCGGCCTCGGGCTGGAACCGCAGGAAGGCGCCCTGTTCGCCGAGCCGTCGGTCTATGAAACCGGCCTGCTTGATGAATATGCCATCAATGCCTACTGGACCGGCCGCTATGCCGAATGCCTCGATGCAAGCCTGAAGCTGCTCGAGGCGCGCAAGCTGGCCGCTTCCGAGGTGCCGCGTGTCGCCGCAAATGCCCGTTTCGCGCGGGAGAAGCTCGGCAATGAGGGCAAGGCCCCGACACTCGGCAGCCTCGGCGTCGCCGATCATGTGACTGCCCACAAGCTCGATGCGCCGCCGCCGCGGCGCGACCCCAAGGCGCCGGCGCCCAAGGTGCTCATCGCCATCCTGGCGAAGCAGAAGGAGCCGGCGCTGCCGCTCTACCTCAAGTGCATCGAGGAGCTGGATTATCCCAAGTCGTCGATCGTCCTCTACATCCGCACCAACAACAACAAGGACAATACCGAGCCACTCCTGCGCGAGTGGGTGGCGCGCGTCGGCAAGCGTTATGCGGCGGTTGAGTTCGACGCCGAGGACGTGGCTCAACGCGTGGAAAGCTTCGGCGTGCATGAATGGAACGCCACGCGATTCAAGGTGCTGGGCAACATCCGCAATATCAGTCTGAAGAAGACGCTGGAGCACGGTTGCGACTTCTACTTTGTCTGCGACGTTGACAACTACATTCGGCCCTGCACGCTGTCGGAGCTCGTCAACGTGAACCTGCCCGTCGTGGCGCCGCTGCTGCGTTCGATCGTGGCCAGCGATCCCTATTCGAATTACCATGCCGAAATCGATCCCAACGGCTATTATCTGCATTGTGACCAGTATTATTGGATCCTCAATCGCTGGGTGCGGGGCCTCTTCGAGATGCCGGTGGTGCATTGCACCTATCTGATCCGCAGCGATGTCATCGACCGCCTGTCCTATCTCGATGAGACGGATCGCTTCGAATACGTGATCTTCTCCCACAGCGCGCGCAAGGCCGGCATTCCGCAGTATTTCGACAACCGGCGGATCTACGGCTACATCGCCTTCGATGAGGGCGGCGTCGGGCACGTGACCGGCGGCTTCGACATCGCGCGGCAGCTGATGGCGGAAGAGGGCAAGGTCCGGGCGTCCCCACTGGGCGAGATCTTTGGCAAAATCTACAGCAGCAAGGCATGGGGCACGCCTGACGATCCGGCGTTGCCCTTCTACTCGGGGCCAGGCTCGCGCGAGGAGGCTGTCGTCACGGGATATGTCAAGGCCGTGGGCGACTTTCTCAAGGGCCTCGGCAAGCCTGATGTGGTTGATCTTGGCTGTGGCGATTTCAAGGTCGGCGCGCAGCTGCGCCCCCAGTGCGGCCGCTATGTTGCGTGTGACGTGGTCCGGGAGCTGATCGCATTCAACCGGCAGGCCTACGGCAACCTCGATGTCGACTTCCGCGTGCTCGACATTGCGGAGGATGAGCTTCCCGAAGGCGATGTGGTGTTCGTTCGCCAGGTCCTCCAGCACCTCGGCAATGCCGCGATTGCCAAGGCCGTTGCGAAGATCGCAAAGCGTTACAGGTACCTCGTGCTGACCGAGCATCTGCCGGGCCGGACCGATTTTGACGCCAATCTCGACATCGTCTCGGGGGCCGGCATCCGCCTGGATTTCGGCAGCGGCGTGGTGCTGGCCAGGCCGCCCTTCAACCTCGCTGCCGCGGAGGAACGCACCCTGTTCGAGAGCGGGCAGTTCGGCGGCATCATCCGCACCACGCTATACAAGCTGGCCTGAGCCTTGGCGCGGAGCAGGGGGTGCGCGGAGCCTGCGGCGGCAGAACGCATCGCGCGCACGCCGTCCCGCCATAACGCCGTGTCAGGTTGACAATTCGCCTGCAGTGACCGAACGTTGCACGAATTGTTTTTCCAAAGGATATCGTGAACCACTCTCCCAGCGTTATCGAGTTCCGTAAGGTCACAAAGCGCTTCGGCGATGTCGTGGCCGTGGCCGATAATGATCTCGCGGTGAAAGCCGGCGAATTCCTGTCGATTCTTGGTCCTTCGGGCTGCGGCAAGACCACGTCGCTCCGTATGATGGCGGGCTTCGAGCAGCCCAGCTCGGGTGAGGTCTTCATCCGCGGCGAGAACGTGACCGGCGTTCCGGCCTATCGCCGGCCGGTGAACATGGTGTTCCAGCATTATGCGCTGTTCCCGCACCTGTCGGTGGCCGACAACGTGTCCTACGGCTTGCGCCAGCGCAATCCGAAGCCGGCCAGGGCCGAGATCGACCGCGCGGTGGACGAGGCGCTCGCCATGGTCCGCCTCGAAGGCTATGGCAAGCGCCGCAGCTATGAGCTCTCCGGCGGCCAGCAGCAGCGCGTGGCGCTGGCCCGTGCCCTCATCAACCGGCCCGCCGTGCTTCTCCTTGACGAGCCGCTCGCCGCTCTTGACCGCAAGTTGCGGCGCGACATGCAGATCGAGCTGCAGAACCTGCAGCGCGATGTCGGCATCACCTTCCTGCTCGTCACCCATGACCAGGAGGAGGCGCTTTCGATGTCGGACCGCGTCTGCGTCATGCGCGAGGGCCGCATCGTGCAGACGGGAAGCCCGCGTGAACTCTATGACCAGCCGGTGAACCGCTATGTGGCGGACTTCGTCGGCAAGACCAATTTCTTCTCGGGCCCGACAGGCGCCGAGGTGCTGAGCATAAGGCCCGAGCAGATCGAGATTGCCGCTAACGTCAACGCCCTGCCGGAGGGGCTCATGGCGCGGCTTCCCGTCAAGGTTCTGAATCGCATCTTCCTCGGCGAGCACACGGAATATGTGGTGGCGAGCGACAAGCTCGGTGAGTTCATGGTAATGGCTCCGCGAAAATCGGAGCGCGAAGCGGGCGTTTATGACATCGGCGACATGATCGCCGCGGGATGGCGCGCCGAGGCAGAGCGTATCCTGCCGAATACGTGACAACACAATAAAACACACAGGGAGAAGACACATGACAAAGCATCCGGACCATATCTCGGCCGAAAAATTCCTCGCCGAACTTCGCCGCTTCCAGAAGGGCAGCGTCACCCGCCGCCATTTCCTTGGCGTCACCGGCCTGGGGCTGGCCACCGCCGTGCTCAGCACCGCCATGCCGGGCCTGCGTCCGCGCAAGGCCTATGCCGGCCTGTCGGGCACGCTGAACGTCACCACCTGGCCCAATTACTTCAGCCAAGAGAACTACGACGACTTCACCAAGAAGACCGGCGTTCCGATCAACGTCAACGTCTTCGGCTCCAACGAGGAGATGCTGGCCAAGCTGCAGGCGGGCTCCACTGGCTGGGACGTGCTGGTGCCCACCAACTACACCATCTCCACCTACAAGGGCCTCGACCTCATCGAGCCGCTCGATCTGAAGCTGTTCCCCAGCTATGATCCCGCCCAACAGGATCCGCGGTTCCTCGGCCCGGGCACCATCGACGGCGTGACCTATGCCGTGCCGAAGGACTGGGGCACCACGGGCTTCATCGTCAACACCAAGTCGACGACGGAGAACCCGGTCAGCTGGAAGGACTTCTTCGCGGCAACCCAGGGCCCGCTGTCGGGCAAGGTGACGGTGCATGACTATCAGCTGACCACCATCGGCAGTGCGGCCAAGTCGCTCGGCTATTCCTTCAACACCGTCGACCCGAAGGAACTGGCCGAAGTCGAGAAGCTGCTGATCGCCACCAAGCCGCATCTCTTCGGCATCACGTCGGACTACCAGCCCGCCATGCGCAACGGCGATGCCGCCATGGCCATGTGCTGGACCAATGACGCCGCACAGCTCCACCGTGACCTGCCCGAGATGAGCTATCGTCTCGGCAAGGATGGCGGCGAGATCTGGGTAGACCACTATGCGGTGATCAAGGGTGCGCCCAATCGCGATGCGGCCTATGCTTTCCTCGACTTCATCCTGACGCCGGAAATCAACGCCAAGGAGATCGAGGCCCACGGCACGCCGACCCCCGACGCGCGCGTCATCAAGCTGCTGCCCAAGGACATCCTCGAGAACCCGATCCTCTATCCGGCGGCCGACCAGCTGTCGGTGCTGGAATATGGCGCGGCCGAGACCCTCACCAACCCGGCCCGTGCCGAACTCATGGCGCGTTTCAAGTCGGCGTGATTGGCATCATCCACACACACTCATCATGGCCGGGCTTGTCCCGGCCATCCTTTTCACCCGCGGAAAAAAGATGCGCGGGTCAAGACCGCGCATGATGAAGCTTTCGATGACATCAAGCCTGCGCTCCAAGCTCGTGACGGCCCTGCTGCTTGCGCCAGCGGGGCTGTTCTTCGTGTTCCTGCTGCTGGTGCCGCTGGCGGTGGTGCTGCTCTTTTCTTTCGGCGAGCGCGCACCGGCGGGCGGCTATGTGCCGGCCTTCACGCTCCAGAACTACATGGATCTTCCGGCCCGTGGGAAGGCCTTCTTCAACACCCTGACGCTGGCCCCGCTCGGTACGCTGCTCACCGCGCTCTTCGCCTTCCCCATGGCCTATTTCCTGGCGGTGAGGACAAGTCCCAAATGGCGTATCGCGCTGCTCATCCTGGTCATGGCGCCGTTCTGGACGAGCCAGCTGCTGCGGTATTATGCGTGGATGATCATCCTCGGCAACAAGGGGCTGCCGAGCTGGCTCGCCATGGTCGGCCTCACTGATGTGCGCATCATCAACACGCCGTGGGCGGTGCTCATCGGCGCTGTTTACGGATATCTGCCGCTCATGGTGCCGCCGATCTACGTCTCGCTCGAAAAGCTCGACAAGCGGCTGCTCGAGGCCTCCGCCGATCTGGGCGCCACGCCCACTCGCACATTCCTGCAGGTGACGCTGCCGCTGGCGCTCCCCGGGGTGGCCACCGGTTCCATGCTGGTCTTCATTCTGCTGATGGGTGACTACATCCTGCCGCAGTTTTTGGGCGGCGGTAAGGTGTTCTTCATCGGCAACGCGCTGGTCGATCTCTTCCTGCAGTCGCGCAACTGGCCCTTCGGGGCTGCCGTCTCCGTGGCGCTCGTCGCCATCATGTTCGTCACCATCTATTTCTACATGCGCTTCGTGCTGTCGAAGTCCGACACACGCCGCGCGGCACTGGTATGAGGTGACGTGATGCTCCGCGCCTATGCCATCTGCGTCTACATTTTCCTCTACCTGCCGATCACGATGATCGTCTTCTTCTCCTTCAATGCCGGCAAGTACGCCATGGCCTGGGAGGGCTTCTCGGTCTTCTGGTATGGCAAGGCTTTCTCCAACCCGCTCATCATGGGTGCGCTGCGCACCTCCGTCATCATCGCGCTGTCAACGGCCATCCTCTCGGCGATCATCGGCACGCTCACGGCACTGGGCCTCGAACGTCTCAAGGGCTGGTTGCGCATCACATTCGATGCACTGATCTATATTGCCATCATGGTGCCGGGCATCGTCATCGGCATCTCGACGCTGATCGCCTTCGTCTCCGTCTTTGATCTCGTCAATCCTTCGCTCGCAGGCCTCGGTATCAAGCTGCAGATGGGCACCTGGGCGGTCATCGCAGCGCATGTGCTGTTCAACATCGCTGTGGTGGCGCTGCTGGTGCGTGCCCGCCTGCAGGGCATGGACCGCAGCCTCGTCGACGCCTCGGAAGATCTGTACGCCACGCCGCTCGGCACCTTCCGCCAGGTGGTGCTGCCGCTGCTGGCGCCGTCGATCCTGGCGGGCTTCCTGCTGGCCTTCACCTTCTCCTTCGAGGATTTCATCATCGCCTACTTCGTGTCCGGGCCGGACACGACCCTGCCGATCTATATCTTTTCCTCGATCCGCCGTGGCGTGACGCCGGAGATCAATGCCGTGGGTTCCGTGGTGCTCTTGACGTCCTTCGTGCTCCTGATCATTGCGCAGGCGGTGCTGCGGCGGGGCGAGAAGACGGCGCGGGCATCCTAGGCGAGATACCGCGCTTTCAAATGCTCTTCGAAATACTTCGCGTTCAGCGGTTCGCCCGTCGCCTGCTGCATGATCTCCGGCGTGGAAAGCATCGAGGCCTTGGACCAGATGTTCTCCTTCCGCCATGCGTTAATGGCTGAGAAGTCACCCTTGGCGATCTGTGCGGCCGCATCCGGAATGCTTCGTTCCACCGCCGCCCATTGCTGTGCGGCCATCATGGCGCCGAGCGTGTAGCTCGGAAAATATCCGAAGGCGCCCGACGGCCAGTGCACGTCCTGCATCGGCCCGTCCTTGTAATTGCCAGCGGTGGAGAGACCGAGGTATTCGCGCATCTTGGCGTCCCACACCTCCGGAACGTCCTTCGCGGCGAGCTTGCCGCTCACCAGTTCCTGCTCGATCTCGAAGCGCAGGATCACGTGCAACGGATAGGTTGCCTCGTCGGCATCGACACGGATGAAGCCACGCTCGACGCGGTGCACATGTGCGAGCAAGTCGTCAGCGGTGACGCCCTCAAGCCCGAGTATCTCCCGCGCCTTGGGCAGCGCGAAGCCCCAGAACTCCGGCCGCCGCGACAGCTGCATCTCCTGGAACAGGCTCTGGCTCTCGTGCATCGCCATGCCGCGCGCCTTCATCGAGGGCCAGTGAGACAGGTCATGCGGCAGGTTCTGCTCATAGAGGCCATGTCCCGTCTCGTGCAGGATGCCCATGAGGGAGGACAGGAACTCGTCCGTCCGGTAGCGCGTCGTCATGCGCACGTCGGAGGGCACGCCGCCGCAGAACGGGTGGTGCGAGACGTCAAGGCGGCCATGGTGGAAGTCGAAGCCCACCGCCTTCATCAGTTCGAGACCCAGCGCCTTCTGCTTCTCGATGGGAAAAGGTCCGGCGAAGGCCTGCAGCGGATGTTGCGCCCGCCGCCGCGACTGTGCCTCCAGCGCTTGCGGTATGAAGCCCTTGAGGAAACCCTTCAGGTCCGCGAAGACCCGCGTGATCTCGGTTGTGCGGCTGCCGGGGTCATACTGCTCGACCAGCGCGTCATAGGGCGAAAGCTTCAACACCTCCGAGCGGCGGGCGGCCTCTTCCTGCGCCAGCAGCACGATGTTCTCGAAGGAGGGGAGGAAGTCTTTCCAGTCATTCTTCGCCCTCAACTGCCGCCACAGCTGCTCGCAGCGCAGCGCCGCGTTCACCTGGCGGGCCACGAAATCGGAGGAGAGGCAGGTGCGGTTGATGTAGCTGCGCTTGAACTCGGCCACAGCGGCCTTTTGCGCCGCGTCGAGGTCCTCGTTCTCGGCCTTGTCGATCCAGTCGGCGATGTGCGGGGCGCTTGCCATCTCATGCGCCATGGAGGCCAGCACGCTCATCGCCTCGGCGCGTTTTTGAGCTCCGCCGTCCGGCATGTTGACGGCCTCGTCCACGCCAAGCATGGCCTGGGCATGGCCCATGGCTTCAAGACGGCGGCAGAGGTGATCGAGTTCGGCGAAAGACATGGGGCTTCCTTACATCAGCGGAGAAGGAGATTTATGGTGCCGAGCGTCGCCTCACAAGCCCACATAGGCTTCCGACCAGCGGCCCAGCGGATCGATCACCTGCAGGCCCAGCGGGGTAAAGCTGGCGGTCCTGCCCGTTGCGGCCTCGAGAGCCAGCAGCGCCGCGCCAAATCCAACGAGTTCCGGTTCGTCGACCACGGTGATCGGCTCACGGAAGGCCGAGGCGCGAAGTTCCATCAGCGCGGTGGAGCGCGCCCAGCCCCCGGTGGCATAGATCGTGCCGCGCGACACGCCCGCTCGGTCGAAGCCGCGCAGGAAGTTCCGCCCGCGCAGCGCCATCTGTTCCAGAACACGGCGAATGCGCGATGGCTCGTCATCGCCCTGCGGGTCGGGTGCGCCTGGCAGCCGGGGCAGGGCGAGCTGTGCGCGTACAGCCTCCCGGCTGAAGTGCTTTTCGAGCGTCAGCGTAAATTCGGTTACCCCCACCACGGCAAGCCCCGGTCCGCACATGGCGGGGATGGTGGTCTCGAGGCTGTCATCGATCATCGGATGGGCAGTGCGCGTTTCACCATAGATGGCGTTGGCCGTGCCGAGCGAGTCGATGCGGGCCTGGTCGTTCAGCCGCAGGATCACCGAGGATGCGATGGGATGGTCATGCCCGCCCGCCACGATCAGTGTCGAAGCTGACACCACGCCCGCATCGCGCAGCCGCCCCGGTCCCGCGGTGCCCGCCACCTCGCCCGTCTTCAGCAGGCGCGGCAGCGGTGGCGCTCCGGCGAAGGCGAGGGCGTCTTCGCTCCAGCGCCGGTTGACGAGGTCATAGCAGCCGGTACGCGCGGCAAGCGTCTCGCTCATGAAGGGCTGGCCACACCAGAGCGCACTGGGATAATCGGCCAGCGCGATCCAGTGCCGTGCCGCCCCGATCTCGGCTGCGCGATGCTCCCGCATCCACATCCACTTGCCCGCCGTCGAGTGGAAGTCGACGCGCGTGAAGTTGAAGCGCTCCCGGAAGCGGGCCACTTCTGTCAGTGCCCGCTTGTCGTTCCAGGCGATGACGAGGCCAAGGGACCCCATGTGCTCACCCGCGCAGACGCCGTCCTCGCCAACACCAGCGGATGCGATCGACGCGAGCGGCTTGCCCCCGCCCACGGTCTGCCAGCCCTCGATGACGAGGTCTTCCAGCAACGCCATCAGGGCCGTGGCGTCCGTCGTGGTGCCGAGCCCGTCATTGACGTGCGGGGTGGGCACCGACTTCACCCACAGCGCGCGGCCGTCCTCGCCCGCCAGAACCGCCTTGACGTTGGTGCTGCCAATGTCGAGGCCGCAGGCGATCATGCTGCTACCAGCGGCGCGTGTAGGCGCTGCGCGTGGCCTTGGCCATTTCGCCGATCAGCCACGTCGTCTCGTCTTCCGGCCGCTGCCACACCTTGCGGCCGACGACGACCCCTTGCGCGCCCGCCGCGATGGCGTCGGTCACGTCCTTGAGGGTGGACGTGGCATCGCCGCTCAGCGGGCCACCGGCGACGACGACGGGAATGTCGAGTTCGGCGCAGAGCTTCGCCGTGGCGTCAGGACCGGGAAAGGTGATCTTGATGATGTCGGCGCCGAGGTCATAGGCGACGCGCGCCACCTCGAGTTCGGCCTCGATGATTTCAGGACTGCGCGGCGTGTTGAGGAACACCGGCTCCACCATCACCGGCATCTGCCACTTGGCCGCTTCCGAAACCACCGTGCCGATGCGTTGGCAGTAAAGCACCTTCTCGGCATCGTTGACGTTCCACGGCAGCAGCAGCTTCACGCAGTCAACGCCCAGGCGTACTGCGTCTTCCACGCTCGCCACCAGCGTGCCGGTGCCGGTATCCGGTGTTCCCGTCGGCCAGAAGGCGTCGATGGCCAGGATGCGCGCCATCTGTGGAGCTGCCGCCATCTCGACTTCGGAGGCCTTGACGATGCCGGTGGACACCATGAAGCCCGTCACGTCTTCCCTGAGGAAGCGCTTCATCACCTGAACCGGCGCTTCCAGCTGCTTGACGCGCCCCCACACCAGCCCGTGGTCGATCGGCACCACGAGGGCCGCCCGGTCAGGGCGAAGCACCCGGTTCATGCGGTAGTTGGTGGAATAGCGTCCCAAGTCAGTCTCCCAAGCACAAGCGGAAGAGGGGAGAGTACACCCAATGCCCTCTCCCGCAAGACGGGAGAGGAAGGGGACCCAACGAAGTTGGGGGAGGTGAGGGGAAGCGGGGCCTGAATGACGTAAAGTGCATGGGTCACCTCATCTCCCCGTTGCATGTTGCAACGGGTCCCTTCTTCTCCCGCTGACGGAGCGGGAGAAGACGCAGCGCCTCAGCGCTTGGCCTTCTCCATGTAGCCCACGAAGCGCTTGAACAGGTAGTGCGAGTCCTGCGGCCCGGGCGATGCCTCCGGGTGGTGCTGCACGGAGAACACCGGCTTGTCCTTCAGCGCGATCCCCGCGTTGGAGCCGTCGAACAGCGAGATATGTGTCTCCACCACGTTGGCAGGCAGCGAGTCACGGTCCACCGCGAAGCCGTGGTTCATCGATACGATCTCCACCTTGTTGGTGGTGAAGTCCTTCACCGGGTGGTTGGCGCCATGGTGGCCCTGGTGCATCTTCATCGTCTTGGCACCGAGCGCGATGCCGAGCATCTGATGGCCCAAGCAGATACCGAACACGGGCTTGCCCGATTGCACCAGCTTCCTGATTTCCGGCACCGCATATTCACCCGTCGCTGCCGGGTCGCCCGGGCCGTTGGACAGGAACACGCCGTCCGGTTTCATGGCGAGTATGTCTTCGGCCTTGGTGGTGGAGGGAACCACCGTCACGTCGCAACCGGCCGAGGTGAGGCAGCGCAGGATGTTGCGCTTCAGGCCAAAGTCCACGGCCACAACCTTCCAGGGCGATGAGGTGGCGCGCTGGTAGCCGTCCTGCCAGTCCCACAGCAATTCGTCCCAGTGCATGCGCTGGGTGAGGGAGACCTCCTTGGCGAGGTCGAGGCCGACGAGGCCCGGCCAGTCAGCGGCCATCTTCTTCAGCTTCTTCAGGTCGAACTTGCCCTTGGCGTTGTGGGCGATCACGCCGTTGGGCATGCCCTTCTCGCGGATGCGCGCAGTGAGGGCCCGCGTGTCGATGCCGGAGAGGCCGATGATGTTGCGGGCTTTCAGCCACTTGTCGAAGTGCTTGGCCGAGCGATAGTTGGCAGGTTCGGTGATCGGTTCCTTGACGATGCAGCCGACCACGCCGGCATGGGCGGCGAGGTTGGTGGTCTCGATGTCCTCGTCATTGGTGCCGACATTTCCGACATGCGGGAAGGTGAAGGTCACGATCTGGCCTGCATAGGAGGGGTCGGTCAACACCTCCTGGTAGCCGGTCATGGCGGTGTTGAAGCACACTTCGCCAACCGCTTCACCTTCAGCCCCGACTCCGAAGCCCTCGATCACCGTGCCGTCGGCCAGCACCAGAAGGGCCGTGACGCGCGGGGCGTCCCAGTCGCCGAACTGGGGGCGTGCAGGTTTCTTGGCCTTGGCAGGCTTCTTGGCGCTCGGCATGGCAGGCTCCAGGGATTTGAGGCTGGTTAGGGGAAGGGGGCCAAGCCGTCAAGGTTGCGGTGCAGCGCTATCCGCCCTATCTGGGGACAAACCAGCATTTCCACGAGGAGCGAGCCACATGGCCCTGCGCGACGATATTATGGCGGCAGTCAAGGATGCAATGAAGTCGGGCGACAAGAAGCGCCTGGGCACGCTGCGCCTGATGCAGGCCGCCATCAAGGACAAGGATATCAACAGCCGAACTGACGGTCATGATTCGGCGCTCACCCCCGATTCGGGCATCTCCGAGCTCTTTGCCAAGATGGTGAAGCAGCGCCAGGACTCGGTTGCGGCCTATGACCAGGGCAACCGCCCCGAACTCGCCCAGGCCGAGCGTAACGAGATCACCGTCATCCAGTCCTTCATGCCCAAGCAGATGTCCGACGAGGAAGCCAAGGCCGCCGTGGCCGGCGTCATCGCGGCGGTGGGCGCTTCCAGCGTCAAGGACATGGGCAAGGTCATGGCCGAGCTCAAGGCGAAGTTCGCCGGCCAGATGGACATGGGCAAGGCTGGCGGCATCGTGAAGAGCCTGCTGGGCTAGCGCTTCCTTTCACACGCCGCTTTCCACTGTTGACGGCACCCCGGCGAAGGCCAGGGCCCAGCTTTCCATGGGGCAGCCGCCCGAATCTGGATCCGGGCCTTCGCCGGGATGACGGCCATGGACGGGATGGGGCCGTACGAAACAGATTCACAATGTCAATCAGCAGAAGGCACTCTGCCGGACACATAGCCTAGTTTAGGAAAAAAGTCAATATCGAGCGAGGAATTATTTCCCTGCGTCCACCGCATCCGCCAGTTCGACGAGGCTGCCGAAGTGGTAGTCGGGGATGGCCACTTTCTGCACAGTGGGGGTCGCCCCCGTGCCTTGCTTGCCCTTGCGGCGCTCGATCCAGCAGGTGTGGTAGCCTAAGCGGCGGGCCACCGCGATGTCATGGTACTGGCTCTGCGCCACGTGCAGGATGTCGGCGAAGGCGAAGCCCCTGGTGGATAGCCGCCCCCGGGTGAAGGCAAAGACCTGCGGGTCGGGCTTGTTCCAGCCCACCATCTCGGCGGTGACGAGATCGTCGAAGGGCTCGTCCAGTGTCTTGGCGAAATGCGAAAGCGCCCAGTTGTCCGAGTTCGTCATGGCCACCAGGTTGAAGCGCCGCTTCAGCCGCTTCAGGGCAGCGACGGTGTCCGCGAAGGCCGGCCAGCGCGGGATGGAGAGCCGGAATTCCTGGGCATCGGAGTTCGTGTCGGGCAGGCCCAGCACCTCTGCCATCTCCTGGTACATCGGCGCCATCATCGAGGGGAAGGGCAGTCGCGGGGTCTGATGATGCTGGCGGTCCTCGGCCACCGCATAGGCCTCGAGGATAGCGGGGTCGGAGAGCGTCACGCCCGCTGCCTTTGCCTTGCTCTTCACATAGTCGAGGATGCCGGTCTCGAAGTCGATGAGCGTTCCCACCACGTCGAAGGTCATTACCTTGCGGTCGTTCAGCGCCATGCCAGTTACTCCATCATCACCGGAGGCTAGGTCGCGGCTCGGGGCGCGTCACGCATGAAAAATGCGGGGCCGCCATGCGGCCCCGCACCCAAACTTGCGCAGGACTTCGCCGTCAGACGATCCTGGTGGTCACCTTGATGTTGCCTTTGGTGGCGTGGGAATAGGGGCACACCACGTGGGCCTTTGCGGCAATGTCTTCGGCTACGGCCTTGTCGACGCCGGGCAGGTGAACGTCCATCGCCACCTCGAGGCCGAAGCCGCCGCCGTCCTCGCGCATGCCCACGCCCACATGCGCAGTCACCGAAGCCTCGGGCGTCACCGCCACCTTCTCCTTGCCGGCGACGAAGCGCACGGCGCCAAGGTAGCAGGCGGAATAGCCGACGGCCAAGAGCTGCTCGGGGTTCGTTCCCTTGCCGTCGCCGCCCATTTCCTTGGGCAGTGACAGGTTAAGGTCGAGCTTGCCGTCATCGGTGCGGCCGTGGCCTTCGCGGCCACCGGTGGATGTTGCTTTGGCAGTATAGGCGATGGGCATTGTCGTCTCCTTGAAAGGTCAGTTGTCTTGAGTTCCCCGCGTCACTTTGAATGCGAAGCTGCGACGGATCAAGTCTTCATCGCCGGGCGAGCATCACGCCCGCGGCGGCCAGTGCGAATCCCACCCAGCCGAGCGGTGGCATGTCCTCGCCAAGCAACGGCCATGCCATCAGAGCGGAGATCGGCGGCACGAGGTAGAAGAGCGATGAAACGCGGCTCACCTCGCCCGCGCGGATCATGGCGAGCAGCAGCGACATGGCTACCAGCGAATTGCCGATGACCAGATAGGCGAGCGCCCCCACGAAGGGCAGGTTCCAGGTGAACTGGAAGTTCTCGAAGATCATCGCCAGCGGCAGCACGCCGGCGAGGCCCGCCAGATATTGCACGGAGTTCGAGACCACCGGATGGTGGCTCTTGCCGTAGCGCTTCTCCCACAATGTGCCCGCCGTGATGGCGAACAGCGCGCCCACCGCCGCCGCGATGCCGAGCGGATGCTGCAGTTCGACGCTGGAGCGCGACAGGATGACGGTCGCCGCCCCGGCCATGCCGAGTGCCAGGCCTGCCCAGCGAAGCAGGCTTACTGTTTCGCCGGTGAAGCGTGGTGCAATGAGGCCGACGAGGATGGGCTGCAGGCAGACGATGATGGCGAGGCCCCCCGCCGAAACGCCCGCCTTGAAGCCGATGTAGGAGAGGCCAAAATAAAGCGTCTGGATCAGGAAGCCGACGATCGCGATGTGCACCCAGTCCATGGTCTTCTGCGGCAGTGGCGGCCGCAGGATAATGACCAGCGGCGCCAGCAGCGCGCAGACGCAGGCATAGCGCACCGACAGGAAGCTCAGCGGTTCTGCATGGGTGATGCCGAGCTTGGCCACCGAGAAGCCGCCGGACCACAGCAGCAGGAAGATCACCGGGGCGACGAAGAGCCAGAGGGGTTTGTTGGACGTCATTGCAGGGACCATAGCCGCGAACCGCGCCGCTGACAGTGTCGGCAGGCGAGGGCGGTCATGCCGCTGGCGAATGCCTCAGTCGAGGTCAAGCCACACCGGCTGGTGGTCGGAGCCGGCCGCCGCATTGTCGATCCATGCACGGCGGAAGCGCTGCATGAGCGAAGCGCTGAGGAAGATGTGGTCGAGACGGAGCGGCGGCGCGTGGCCGGAGAAGGTGACGCCCTGATCCGGCCTGAGGCCCGAAAGTTCCAGTGCATCGGCGAAGCCCGCCGCGCGAATGGCCTGATAAGTCTTTGAGCCCGGTACGCAGTTGAAGTCGCCGAGCAGAAGGGCGGGCTCCGGCATGGTGGGCAGCTTGCCATCCGGCAGCACGATCCACTCGTCCTCGGGGCCCAGGGCCGCAACGCCCGGCGCCGTGACGGCTCCGCCGTGCCCCGGCGCCTCGGCGATCAGCGAGAGCACGCGCCGCGCCTGGTCCAGCCGCTGGTCTTCGCCCAGATAATTGAGGTGGGTGTTGTAGATGCGGAGATCGCCCACCACCGCCTCGCTCAGCGCCTGCTGGTCGTTGACGAAGCCCTCAATGGGGCGTGAAGGCAGGGGGAGCGTGCGGGTGGATTCGATGGGGGTCCGTGACAGCACCATGTTGCCGATCTGTCGGCGGCGGCCAGGCCTGTCGTGCAAGTCCACTGCCGCTGCGTAAACCCAGTCATGCTCCGGCAACAGTTCGGCGAGCCGCAGCGCCTGGTCGGGAAAGTCCTGCTGCCGCCAGTTCCTCTCAACCTCCTGCAGCGCGATGATGTCGGCACCTGCGACGGTCCGTGCGATGCGATCGAGGTCGATGCGGCGGTCCCGGCCCATGCCCCACTGGATATTGTAAGTAACGATCAGCATGGACCCTGTTTGCCCGAAAAGCTGGCTATGGACAAACTGTCACAATCGGTGGCTAAGTTCCCGGCATACATCAAAGGACATGGTCATGAAGCTGCTGAAATTCGCCGCCGTCGCACTGTCGCTCGCCGTGCTCGCCGGCCCGTCGCTCGCCGATCAGAAGAAGCTGATCATCGCCACGGAGGGCGCCTATCCTCCCTACAATCTCGTCGCCGCCGACGGCAGCCTGCAGGGCTTCGACGTCGACTTCGCCAAGGCCATGTGCGTGAAGCTCGACGCGCAGTGCGAAATCATCAAGCAGGACTGGGATGGCATGATCCCCGGCCTCATCGCCAAGAAGTATGACGTGATCGTCGCCTCCATGGGCATCCTGCCGGAACGCGAGGAGAAGATCGACTTCTCGACCCC
The DNA here is from genome assembly GCA_947475225.1 of Bradyrhizobiaceae bacterium. Classification (GTDB taxonomy): domain Bacteria; phylum Pseudomonadota; class Alphaproteobacteria; order Rhizobiales; family Aestuariivirgaceae; genus Aestuariivirga. The sequence goes on along the minus strand of CANJMQ010000074.1, from coordinate 67 downwards.
CTATTACCAGAGCCCGACGGGCCTCGTGGCCAACAACGCCTCCGGCATCAAGGCCGGTGCCGATGGT
>CANJMQ010000073.1 GCA_947475225.1 Bradyrhizobiaceae bacterium | reverse complement strand
GTGTAGCCGCCCGTCAGCGCGAGGTTCAGGAAGGCTTCTGACATGGTGAAGCCAGCATAGAGGCCGGCATAGTAGCTGTTGGCGTCGATTTCCTGCGTCCCCGCATCGGTGTTGAGGCTGGCGAAGCTGGCGCCCGCGAAGCCACCCAGCCGGGTGCCCGATGACAACACGCCATCGGCACCGATTGCGAAGCCGCCGAGGGTGCTGTCGAAGCCATCATACATGCCGTCGGAGCCCTGACTGCGGTAGTTGCCGATACCCGCCGCCCAGACCACGCTCTGGGGCATCGGAGCATCCGGGACATCCGCCGTCGGCACGATACCGGTGGGCGCTGCTGCCACCATGTTGGCAGCGCCGTGGCCCGAGCGGGCTGACCCAAGCCGCGCATCGACCAAGTCCGCCAGCGTGCGTGACAGATCGTTCAGCATGTCGCCTTCGGCCGAGAATAGGGTCTGATCGCCCATCACCACCAGAACGCCTTTGGAAGACACAAAAGGCATACCGTTGGTGTCGATGATGACGCTATCACCGCCCGTATAGGTGAAGACCGTGCTGAGACCGCGCCCAATCACCAGCGTGTTGTGGCCGGGAGCCAGAGCGTTGTCCTTGGGGGCAAGGTCCAGAAGGCCCTGTACGTTGGTGCCGGCCAGCAGCGTCAGCGTGTTGTCGGTGCTCGTAAAGTAAACCGAAGCCTCACCACCGATGATCTTGCCCGAGTTGGTGATCGTGTTGCCATTGCCTTGGGCGACGATGCCCACGTCTCCGCCAGTCACCGTCCCCGAGTTGGTGATCGTGTTGCCGGAGCCATAGGCGTAGATGCCAAAGAGACCGCCCGTCGCCGTCCCCGAGTTGGTGATCGTGTTGTCGGAGCCATAGGCGTAGATGCCAAAGAGACCGCCCGTCGCCGTCCCCGAGTTGGTGATCGTGTTGCCGTCGCCACCGGCGAGGACGCCGCCGAAGCCGCCCTCCGCCGTCCCCGAGTTGGTGATCGTGTTGTTGTTGTTGCCGCTATCGACAATAAATCCGATCGAGATACCGGCGAAGCCGCCCGTCGCCGTCCCCGAGTTGGTGATCGTGTTGCCGGCGCCATCGACGTAGATGCCAAAGAGACCGCCCGTCGCCGTCCCCGAGTTGGTGATCGTGTTGCCGTCGCCACCGGCGAGGATGCCGCCGAAGCCGCCCTCCGCCGTCCCCGAGTTGGTGATCGTGTTGCCGGCGCCATCGACGCTGATGCCAATGCCGGAGACTCCGCCCGTCGCCGACCCCGTCTCCGAATTGGTGATCGTGTTGTCGGAGCCATGGGCGTAGATGCCGTCGCTGCCGCCCGTCGCGGCGCCCGAGTTGGTGATCGTGTTGCCGGCGCCGCTATCGACATAGATGCCGAAGGTGCCGCCCGTCGCCGTCCCCGTCACCGAGTTGGTGATCGTGTTGCCGGAGCCATAGGCCTCGATGCCGGAGTTGTCACCCGTCGCCGTCCCCGAGTTGGTGATCGTGTTGTCGTCACTTTGATTAAAATATCCGATCGCGATACCGGCGAAGCTGCTGCCCGTCGCCGTCCCCGAGTTGGTGACCGTGTTGCCATCACCTTCGACTTCGATGCCACCAACGCCGTACACGCCGCTCGTCACGCCCGAGTTGGTGATCTTGTTGTTGCCGCCATAGACGTAGATGCCGGAAAAGGAGGCCGTCGCCGTACCCGTCTCCGAGTTGGTGATCGTGTTGCCGGAGCCATAGGCGTAGATGCCGAAGTCGCCCGTCGCGGCGCCCGAGTTGGTAATTGTGTTGCCGGTGCCTTCGGCGTAGATGCCAAAGTCATGGCCCGTCGCCGTCCCCGAGTTAGTGATCGTGTTGTCGGAGCCATTGGCGTAGATGCCAGCGCCATCGTCGCCCACCACTGTCCCCAAGTTGGTGATCGTGTTGTTGTCGCCAGAAGAGAAAATCCCATAGGGTCCGCCCGTCGCCGTCCCCGTCACCGCGTTGGTGATCGTGTTGCCGGAGCCATAGGCGTAGATGCCGAAGTCGCCGCCTGTCGCTATCCCCGAGTTGGTGATCGTGTTGTCGGCGCCATCGACGCTGATGCCAATGCCGTTGACTCCGCCCGTCGCCGCCCCCGAGTTGGTGATCGTGTTGCCGTCACCATCGGCGTAGATGCCAGAGCCATCGTCGCCATTACCCGTCGCCGTCCCCGTCACCGAGTTGGTGATCGTGTTGCCACCACCAAGGGCGGAGATGCCGCTATAGCCCGTCGCCGACGCCGAATTGGTGATCGTGTTATTGCTACCGTTGGCGATGATGCCATCCGAAACTGAACCAGCAGCCGTCCCCGAGTTAGTAATCGTGTTATTGCTGCCGTTGGCGAAGATGCCATCCACTGAACCAGCAGCCGATCCCGAGTTGGTGATCGTGCTGCCGTTGCCAGCGGCGAGGATGCCGTAGCCTCCACCCGAGGCCAGCCCCGAGTTGGTGACCGTGCTGTTGCCGAGGACGGCGATGCCGGCCTTCAACGCGCCGTTGCCAGTCACCGATCCCGCGTTGTTCACCGTGACCCCAGTGGCAGTGCCTTCAATGCCGTGACCACTCCCCGGGGTGACGTTGATAGCGCCACCTGTTTCCACCGTCCCCACCTCACCCGTGGCGAGTGTCTGTGTGGTCGTCTCTGTCTGTCCACTGACGATGGTGAAGCTAGCGGCCCCGGCATTGATCGCCAGAACAAGGGCAGACGCGGACACGCCGCACGACAGGACAAGGCTGCGCTTCAAAAGGTTCATGGCTTCCCCCTCAGCGCCGCCCTCGTCATCAAGGGTTTGGACTGAGCGTCAACCTGTACGCGAATGCAGCGGTTAAGCCATTCAAGAATACACCTAGAGTGGCAGGTGCCGACGGATTGCGAGGCCGGGGTCTAGGTTTCGAACAACAGTTCCGCCATGGCATCGTTGGTGATGAGGCCGTTGATCATCCTGCCACGCAGCGGCCCTTCATGGCGGGCAGACGGGCGATGGCCATGGCGAAGCAGATCATCTTCTTTTCGGCAGGCTGGTCCAGCGGCACGCTCAGAATGCGGTCATTCCCCACACCGCTTGGCCGCCCACCGCGCCCGCACAGCCCGCGAAATCGCCGCCCTGCCTTCAGCCGTCCTAGGCCCGGTAGACAGCCCGCCATGGAAGCGGCACCGGCCCTTGCGGAAGAGTTGCTTGCATTGGCACGTCGTGCCGCGGCGCGTGCGAGCACCGCAAACCGGCTTTGGCCTCTGGATCGTGAACAAATCGGCAAATTCGATAAAAGACGTTTAACATAGTTCCGTCGAAACGCATCGCGGTTATTTCAGGGAATTAAGCTAGATTTTTTGTAGACGCCAATTCCTACAAAGGGCTGACCGGGGGATTTGACCTACGTAAAAATGCTAAATCCAGCGACTGCGATTTTACCCACGCGCAAATCGGGCCCCGAGGCCCTGCTGGATGGCCTAGGAAGGCGCTGGACGGCGTTTGACGGGCGGTACAAGAAAATACCACTGCCGCTTCCCCTGCCGCTCCTCGTGGTCCGTACTTCACCGGGGACAGGCATCTTCCTAACCCTGCCTGCAAGCGGGGTCTCGCAGCCTGAGCCGAAAAGATGGAACCCCGTAACACGCGCGATGGCGTCACCCTGTGATCTGCGTCCGAATTTATCGCTGACTGCAAGTCGCCATTGTGATCCGAAAGAGAGTTCGACGCCGCACATCAGAAGGACCCAGTAATGGCCCTACAGTGTGACCTGCAGGGTCTTCAATTACTCGTGTTTGATTGGGCCATACATTTGATCGGCCCTTAGCTTGTGGGATCGCCAGAGCCTCTGTTAACGAGGGTGAGGTCTGTTCTTGTGGCTGTGATCTCACCGCGCTCTCGAAGTGAATCGATGGCTCGGTTGACCTGCGACTTGACCGCCTCTTCGCCCTTTCCGCTGAAGCATGATAAAGTGTTCATGTGTTCGCGGATCTCTGAACGGGGCATGGTAAGGTATCCAGTGGTAGTAAAGTTTTGATCAAGAATGCTGAGGATTGCAGTCTCTACAACAGACTTCGCATTATTCTTATCTTGCGCACTTCCCAATGACCATTCAGCGTCGATGATGGCTCGGCAGGTCCTATCATCGGCGTTGAATTCAAGGTGAAGAGCAAGTTGTAAACCCCGAGGCCCGTGCTTCTGCTTCTCTATGGTCACTGTAGCTAGGGTTTCGTCGCCCTCCATCTTGAGCATAGTTGTAGCTGCTCCATGGAATGCGGAAGACCCTCTGTGCCCACGCGAGGCATCTTTCCCGGTGTGATGAACGACCAGAACAAGGCATCCGAGGCGCTCAGATATGCGGTTGCAATTCCGCATTATTGCAGTCGCATCTGTGGATGAGCTTTCCTCGGCACTCCCGAGCGCCATTTGCAGGGTATCAACCACTAGGAGGCGAATCTGCCTACCAGAGTACTGTTCCGTCAGGTCATCGATCAGCAAGTCGGTGTCTTTGCTCGTCCGGGACAGATCAAACTCCCGGGAAAGGATACCGTAGGACTGAAGCGCAGGGTCGCGATCAAGCGATTCTAGAGTGCGGAGCAACAATCCATCTCCGTCTTCAACCGCAAAGTAAACGGCATCACCCTGTGCCGTGTTTCGACCACCAAAGTCTGTGCCGTTCTGGATCGCAAAGGCAATTTCGGATGCAATGAAGCTTTTGCCAACCCCGCCCTCGCCAAAGAGGATAGCCGTGCCAGTGGCAGGCAGGATACCATCCACGACCCAACTCCGCTTGGGTTTTGGCATGCCTCGGTGTGGTCTTGTCACGCGGAAGCGGTACTCTGGTGCCATGGGTGCTAATTCGACGGGGTTATCCATGTCCCTACGTTCAGGTACGGAATGATTGGGCCAGCATGTTCGCAACAATTGATCGCGAAGATATGGGGTGGAACCCATGTCGCTAATCCAGTCCAGAACTCGATAGCCCGGTTTTGTCTGCCCGAATGGGCTCTGGATGGTGCAACTGACGATCCAGCCCGCAAGATCTCCATACTCGCTGTGGATGTCGCAGGCGTGCTTGTTTCCGGCCTCGCTGTGACTGCCTAGAGCTATCACAGTGCGGCCTTTCAACCCATACTCCTTGAATCTCGGATAAGCTGAAGGGCTTCCAAATGTGATTGCGAGAACCCCTCGCTTCATCAAGGCGTCAGCCTCGAGTTCAGTCTCAACGTAGAAGACAGGCTCGTCCAAAAAAGCCCCGTCGCTAAGAGCATCAGTGTTGTAGAGCGGCGGCACGAAGCCGGATGGTGGATCGGACAACCAACGCCCTCCAAATTGTTTCAGGTCTCGGTAGTAGCGCTTATCAGCACCCCCCTCGAGGCGAACAACCAGCATCACAGGCTCGCCACCTCGGCGATAAGTATGACGACTGATCTCGTTGGAATGCTCCTCTGGCTCTGGAGAGAGTTGTGCCACGACAGGATATCCTTCGGGCAGTGTAGCTCCCTGAGACGACAGTACTGTGCGATCAAACTCAAGCATGGGAGCGGCCTCCTGACATGAGCCATTCCTCGATGTCGTTCTGAAGCCACATGATCTTCCGAGCGGAAAACTTCCGGGGTTTCGGGAACAGACCTCGATCCAATAAACGGTATATGGTGCTGCGGGAAAGACGAGTTTTCATTGCCACTTCGGGCAACGTGAGCAAATTCGGCATAATGTTACCTCTGAGATCAGAACGCCTTGGCGAATGGCTGTTACGGGTGCGCCCTCTGCTGACGAGGCAGGAGATATTCAGCGTCTCGTGCTGGTTCGAACGCGACGAAACCCAGCTTTCATTCAGATGATATCACGCTGATTCGGGGAACTGTAAGTGAGCCCCAAGCGTGCCGTGTTAATCCCTGATGTCTCTGTGAGGGCAAGGGCAGGATGGGATAGCGAATTGAGTGTCTTAATTGCTTGGCCATTCCGAAAGGGATCTGAGCTTCAACAGAGGCCCTCGGAAGTGACGTAGTGTAATTGATCCGAGTAGACCTTCGACAATGCTACATGAGCATTGATATCTCCTTCGAGGCATCGAGGCATATCTAAGGGATATGCCTCGATGCCTCGAAGAGAATGGGCGATGAGTTCAGGCTTCGTAATCGAGGTACAGGCATGGGCTCGCCTCTTTTGGGTTGATGCGGATTCGGGATTTGATGTGCCACAGGTAAAATTGGGCAAGGAGAAAGTCGATGAATAGTCTTGCCATCATGCATCTGCCTCAGCAGGCTTCAAATCTTAGAACCCCGCAAACTCGCGTTCGTTCCGGCACATTACCTTCCGGTATCACAGTCAAAATGGATTTATTTGCTCGGCACGTTGCTGGGGGGATGTCACTTGCTGACGCTTATCGTCAGGCTTTCAACACGGCGAACATGAAGTCGAAGACGGTCAGCAATGATGCCAGTCGGTTGGCCCGGCACCATGGCATCTCCGCTGCAATCGAGGCCTATCGAGCGGAAAATGACGCTCGGAATCGCATGCTGGCGCTTCAGCGAGACGAACGCATCTGGGAACGAGTGTGGGAATTGGTGGAGAATGATGAAGTGCCGCCTGCTGTGCGCGTAAAGGCGCTTGATCTAGCGGCAAGGCTCGCGGGGATGTTCAAGGCTCCGAAGGACGAAGAGCCACTTTCTGCGGCAGCGGTCGAGGTCGAGTTACAGAGGAAATTGCAGGGTCTGCTGATATCATCACCTGTGAATTGAGTTCGCCAGCACGGCCCTGATTGTTGAGGCATGAAATTTCCCACCATTCTTCCCGGCAATGCCACCCTCGTTCAAGTGAGCCGCGATCTTCCGCAGAGAATGCCCTTCAGACCGCATGGAGCGAATCCTCTCGACAACCTCAGTTTCGGCGGCACTCCGTAGCAGAAGGCCGTCATGTGCCTCGAAGCCGAGGGGGACGGGCGAATACACCTCCAGCTTGGACTTCTTGTGCGCCAATGCGCCAGTTGTCCGTTCGGCAATCACGTCTCGTTCAAACTCAGACAGCACTGCAAGCATCCGGAAGACCATCTTGCCAGCCGCTGTGGTGGTGTCGATCTTCTCGGTGAGGCTCACCAAGTCGGCACCTTTGCCTTGAATTTGATGCGCGATTTGAAGCATGTCGCGGGTGGACCGCGCGATACGTGAGATCGAATACGCGACCAGCGCCATGCCCTTGCCCGTCTGCTCAATGGCAGTCCTGAGGCCCGGGCGTTTGTCCAAGGATGTGCCAGTAATCCCGGCGTCCTCGTAAATTGCAGCAAGCTGGTAGTCATTAGCCACGGCCCATGCCGTGATTTTTGTACGCTGTGCGTCAAGGGACACGCCTTCTGTGGCCTGCTCTGTTGTTGAAACGCGAATGTATCCGATGGCTTTGGGCATGCTGACTTCCAGTACACGAGGGGTCGTTTGTGTACAGACTCGCTTGCAATCTGATTGACGACCATGAGTCACTTTGACTCAGCACCCGAGAAAACCGACTGAATGACCTTTTCAATGCATTCCTATAAATAAGGTTTGAACTTGTCCTACTCTTGCTCGCGTCATTGTGTCCTCCTGATGGAATCTATCGTACTGACGAACAAGAAATTTCCAGATTTTTGGGGCATGCCGGGCCGGGTGCCGGCCACCGCTAATGTCAAATGTGACTCCGGTTAGTCCTACATACTATTCGGGACAGACCACCCCTTGGTATTGCCAAGGCTACCCACAGAGTTTCATGTCATACGGCGTAGTAATAATTTTTTGTTAAGCAATTTTTTGCGCTTTGCACACCGTCAACACTTGCATTCAGTCAAGGAACGGAAGATTCTGCTGCTATGAATTTGATATCGGCTCCGCGACTAGTATTGGACAGCTTTGATGCGACATAGGCGCGCGTTTCTTCAGGGTGATGTGACGCGCGCCATTAAAGGTGCGTTGGCCGCTGGCATTGATCCCGGACCTGTCGAAATCTACCCTGACGGTCGAATTGTGATCCAGCCAAATTGTTCCGCTAGGACCTCCGCGAGTGACCCGTTCGACAAATGGGAGGCCCAATACCATGCGCGTAAGGCTTAAAGGGTTGAATAGCGTTACCAAGAAACTCGCTGACGGCAGTAAGAGGACATACCACTACGCTTGGAAAGGCGGTCCCCAGCTTCCGGGGAAGCCCGGCTCGCCGGAGTTCATTGCAGCATACAACGCTGCTGTTGCAACGAAGGTTTCGGCTCCGTCTGGGACACTAAAGTTTGTGATCAACCGCTACGAGGATAGCGCCGAGTTCAACCAGTTGGCTGTGCGCACAAAGAAGGACTACCTAAAGCACCTCGATGCTATTGAGCGCGAATTCGGATCGTTCCCCATCAGCGGGCTGACGCGTAAACGGGCACGAGTGATCTTCTCAGAATGGAAGGACGGGCTTGCCAAAAGGTCGCTTCGGCAAGCGGACTATGCGTGGACTGTCTTCGCTCGGTGTTTGTCGTGGGCGTTGGGCAGGGGGCTAGTGGACGCTAACCCACTTGAGAGGGGCGGTCGCCTGTACCGCACAACGCGGGCTGAGTCGGTCTGGACTGATGATGAAGAGACTCAATTCATGGCAGTTGCGTCACCGCAGATAGCTTTCGCTTTCATGCTTGCGCTTTGGACGGGTCAAAGACAGGGAGATCTTCTCCGGTTGACATGGTCTGCCTACGACGGAGCGAAAATTCGGCTTAGGCAATCGAAGACTGGGGCCCGGGTGGTGATCCCTGTCGGAGAACCACTCAAGGTTCTGCTCGATGGGACGCCAAGGCGTTCTCCTCTAATCCTCACTCAGCGGGATGGCAAACCGTGGACCGAGGAGGGTTTTCGCTCGTCTTTTCGGAAGACGGTTGCGAAGACGGAAATCAAAGGCCGAACATTCCAAGACCTCAGAGGGACGGCTGTGACGCGCTTGGCGGTAGCGGAGGCGACGGAAGCCGAGATCGCAACGCTCACCGGGCACAGCCTAAGGGATGTCCGCTCTATTCTCGACGCGAACTACCTTCACCGTGATCCGAAACTTGCAGAGTCCGCGATCCGCAAGCTCGAAAAGAGAACAAAAATCTCCAACTGAACGTCAAACCAGCCTCGGTGGTTCGCAGTCCAAAGCACAAAAAGCTCAATGATTTGAATTGGCTGGGGGACTAGGATTCGAACCTAGACTAGCGGAGTCAGAGTCCGCGGTCCTACCGTTAGACGATCCCCCAATGGCAATGTGGCGGCTAGATAGCCGCTGGGGTCCTGATGCGCAAGGGGTATCTGGCCTAGCTGCGGATCTGGCGGATCAGGCTGGCAAGGCTTTGGCGTTCCTCGGTGCCGGTTGCCGGGCGTTGCGGCGCGGTGGGAGAGGCTGACATGCGGCGCAGCGGGGCGGCGAGGTCGGTTGCTGCCGGGGGCGCAGCGGGGTGCTGGCCGAAGGTGGCTTGCTGAGGCATGTCGAAGACGGTTCCCTCAGGTGCAAAGCTCTGGGCCCGCCAGCGCAGCACGATGTCCTGCAGAAAGCCATCCTCGGGCATTTCGCGGGCCCAGCTGCCTGTCACGGATGCGGTGTTGCTCATCGGCCATTCCTCGGCCGGCAGCATGTCGAACTTGATGCGGGCGGGCAGCGCCACGCCCTCGCCGAAGGTGATGGCCTCGCCCGTGCCCATGGTGGGCATGAAGTCGAGCAGGCTCGAGGCGGCGTCGGAAATGCCCGCCCGCAGGATCTGCTGGTCGCGCTCATTGGCGAGGCGCATCGAGAAGATGGTGCTGCACTGCGAGAGGATTGTGGCGTCCAGTTCCGCCGGGCGCTGTGAGACGATGCACAGCGATATGCCATACTTGCGGCCTTCCTTGGCAATGCGCGAGATTGAACGCTTGGTCGGCTCGAAGCCCAGTGTCTTGTCCACCGGCACGTAGCGGTGTGCTTCTTCGCAGACAAAGGTGATGGGAATGCGCCCGGCACTCCATACCCCGAAGTCGAAGGCGAGGCGGGCCAGCACGGAGACGACGACGTTGACGATTTCGGATGGAAGACCGCCCAGTTCGAGGATGGCGATGGGCTTGCCGTTCACCGGAATGCGAAACAACCGCGCCAGCACCTGGGACATGGTGTCCTGCACGGTGAGGGACCCGAACATGAAGGCATAGCGGCTGTCGCGGTTGATTGCCTCGAGCCGGGCCTTGAGGCGCTTGTAGGGTGCCAACTCGCCGCGGAGTTCCAGCTTGCCCATGTGTTCGTCGAGAATGCCGATCAGGTCGGAAGAGCGGTAAGGCACCGGCGTATCGACGCCGATGGCTGACGGCTCGATCTGCTCCCGCGGGCGCTGCAGGGCCGGGCGCTCGCGGCGCTGGTTGCTCATGTAGCGCAGCTTGGCGACGGGGATCAGCTCGCGCAGCACCTCGACGTCAGTTTCCCGGTTCGGGTGCTGGCCGATGAGAATCTCGACGATCTCCTCGAAGTTGAGGAGCCAGAACGGCAGGTTCATGTTGCCGGTGCTGATGACCTCCGCAATGTCCTTGAAGGCGTGGGCATATTCGCGGTGTACATCGAGAAGCAGCACGTGTCCCTGCGGGTTCTTCTCGAGGATGCGGCGCAGCAGCAGTGCCACCGTGCAGGACTTTCCTGTGCCGGTGGTACCGAGGATGGCGAAATGCTTGCCCAGCAGGTCATCGATCTTGACCATTGCCGGTATGGTCTCGTCCTGGGTGATATGGCCCACCCGGATCGCAGTCTCCGTGTGATAGGCATAGGCCCTTTCAAGTTCCGGCTTGGAGGCCCGCAGCACCGGGTCGCCCAGCGAGGGATAGCAGGAGATGCCGCGGCGGAAATGCTGCGGTTCGCTGCGCTCGTCCTTCGGCAACTCGCCAAGGAATTCGACCTCGATGATGCGGGTCTCGGGCTCGTCCGGGTGGTGGCTGGGCATCGGTGAAGACAGCGCCGAAACGATGCAGAGCGAGATTGTGCGTGGCGTGTCGACCCTGAGCAGCGTGCCGATTTCCGGCGTCTTGGGGCGTGCGTCGGCATCGTTCCCGCCGTCGATGAGGATCACGGCATGTGCGCCTGTCACCGCGACGATACGTCCAATGCGGCTGCTGGAAGTCTTGTCCGGTGAGGTCATCTTGTCACTCTCAGTGGATGTGAGGTTCGCGGGCAAGGGCGTTGGCGAGAGGAATTGTCAAGGCAATGCGCGTGCCGCTGCCCTTTTCGGAGGTGATGCGCAGCTCGCCGCCATGCAGCCTTGCAAGTGCATAGGCGATGGGCAGGCCCAGTCCGGTGCCCTCATGCCGCTTGTTGAAACCGGAATCGACCTGTCCGAATGGGCGAAGCGCGGTCTCGATCTCCTGCGGCGACATGCCGATGCCGGTATCCTCCACAGTGATCAGTGCTGCGTCAGTCGAGGCGATGGCGGCAGTGATCCGCACGTGGCCCTTCTCGGGCGTGAACTTCACGGCATTGCCGAGCAGATTGATGAGGATCTGCTTCAGCCGCAGCGGGTCAGCCGCCAGCGGTGGCAGGTTTTCATCAACCATGTGATCGACGCTGATGTGTTTCTCGCGCGCCTTTGCCTCAACGATGAGCAGGCAGGATGCCAGCACTGGGCCGAGTTCGACGGGTTCCTTCTCCACCGCCAGCTTGCCGGCCTGGATCTTGGAGACGTCGAGGATGCCGTTGATCAGTTCCAGCAGGTGTTCGGCTGCCTGCTTGATGTAGCCCGTGTACTGGTGGACCTTCTCCGGGCTGGTCGCTGTCTTGGTATGCAGCATGTCGGAGAAGCCGATGATGGCGTTGAGCGGCGTGCGGAGTTCATGGCTCATGTTGGCGATGAATTCGGACTTGGCCTTGGACGCGAGCTCCGCATCCACCTTGGCAGCCTGTAGCGCGATCGCCTGTTTCCGCTGCGGAATGGCGAGGCCCAGATGGTCCGAGAACTCGCCAATCAGCGAGCCGTCCTTGAACCATTTGGGGCCGAATGTACGCATTACTCATCCAAAAGTTACAGTTTCATTTGCCACTCGATGTCTCAACTTCAGGTTAATGTCATCCGCCATTTTCGGATGGAGATTTGCTTTGTGAGGGGGGTCGGAAGCTGTTACATTCGAGATAACGCAATGTTTGTAAGGGTGCCCGCCGCCGCTCCGGTCCTCCGTCGAGCCCGGTCGCCCTTGAAAGGTTTGGACGTGGATGCGACCAGCAGGCCGGGCAGGGACCGGTCACGGCGCAAACCGACGGCCGGGGGACATCACGCCCGGAAACCGTCCGTTTCGCGTGAGCCGCCGCCGGGAGGCCTCTATGGAGCCCTCGACCTCGGCACCAACAACTGCCGTCTCCTGATCGCGACTCCGGCCCAGACCGGGTTTTCCGTCGTCGATGCCTTTTCCCGCATCGTGAGGCTCGGTGAGCAACTGGCCCAGACCGGGCGCTTGAGCGACGATGCCATGGGCCGCACCATCGACGCGCTGCGCGTCTGCGCCAACAAACTCCGCTGGCGGAACGTCGACCGGGTGCGTCTGGTGGCCACCGAGGCCTGCCGTATGGCTGAGAATGGCCCGGAATTCATCGATCGCGTGAAGTCCGAGACAGGGCTCGGGCTTGAGATCATCGACCGTGAGACGGAAGCAGGGCTCGCCGCCGTCGGCGCCGAGCCGCTGGTCGACCGGGAGGCGGAAACCGCGCTCGTTTTCGATATCGGCGGCGGTTCCACCGAAGTGCTGTGGATGCGGCGTGCGGGTGCGCGCTTCGAGACGGTCGCCTGGACCTCGCTCGCAGCCGGCGTCGTGACCATTTCCGAACGCTTCGGTGGCGGGGTGGACGTGACGCCCGCCGCCTTCACCGCCATGCGCGAGCATCTGCGCCCCATGCTGCGTGAATTCGCCGAGCGTGTTTCCGCCGCCAATGGTGGGGCGCCGCCGGTGCCGTCGCATCTCCTTGGCACCTCCGGCACGGTCACGACGATTGCGGGCGTGCAGCTTGGCCTGCAACGCTACGACCGCGCGCGCGTCGATGGCTGCTGGCTCGATACCGACGATATTGGGGCCGTGACGAGCAGGCTGCTGCAACTGACCTATGAACAGCGCGCGGCGAATCCATGCATCGGGCGCGAGCGTGCCGATCTCGTTCTGGCCGGTTGCGCCATTCTCGAGGAGATCCGCCTGGCCTTCCCGGCGCAGCGCATCCGCGTGGCAGACCGCGGCTTGCGCGAGGGCATCCTGACCATGCTGATGAAGGAAGACGGAACCTACGGGGGTGCTGCATGAGCCGTCCTGGAAGTGGCAAGAAGCCGGGCGTGCGCCTCAAGGTGCGGGTGAAGACCGGCAAGGGCCGCACCGTTTCACAGAAGAACTGGCTCGAGCGCCAGTTGAACGATCCTTATGTGCAGGAGGCGAGGAAGCAGGGCTACCGCTCGCGCGCTGCCTTCAAGCTGACCGAGATCGATGACAAGTACAAGTTCCTGAAGCCCGGCGGCCGAATCGTCGACCTCGGTGCGGCACCCGGCGGCTGGTGTCAGGTGGCCGTGAAGCGTGTCAAGGCGGAAGAGGGGCGAGGGCGCGTCATCGCCATCGACATGCACGGCATGGATGCCATCCCTTCTGTCACCATCTTCAAGAAGGATTTTCTTGAAGAGGACGCGCCTGCCCTGTTGATCGAAGCGCTCGGCGGCGAGAAGGCGGATTGCGTGCTGTCCGACATGGCGGCGCATGCCACGGGCCACCGCCAGACTGACCACATCAACATCATGGCGCTGGCCGAGGCCGGCTATGAATTTGCCAAGGAAGTGCTGAAGCCGGGTGGCACCTATCTCGCCAAGGTGCTGCGCGGCGGCACCGAAAGCGACATGCTGAAGATGATGAAGAAGGACTTCGCCAGCGTGCGCCACGTCAAGCCGATGGCAAGCCGCGACGACTCTGCCGAACTCTTCGTTCTGGCCATGGGCTTCAGGGGTGGAGCCGGCTGAAGGAATTTCCTTTTGAGGGAATTTAGTCCTTGACAGCGCGCGCTCGATGTGCTTGAAAGGGGTAATGTCCAATAAATCTTGTTTCGCAATGGCCGGGCCCGCTCCGGCCATTTTCTGTTTCTGGGCGTGGATTGCATTCCTTTACCGGCTGACCACCACATGTGGCTTCGTCCATTCGCGCGACTGCTGGTCGGCGTTGCGCCGCGCGATGCCCTCGATGAAGCTGTCGATGAACGGCGTTGCCGGGCGATCGAGAATTTCTGCCGCGGTTCCCACCTGCTCGATGCGGCCGTGGTCGAGGATGGCGATGCGGTTGGCGAGTTCGAAGGCTTCGTCCTGGTCGTGGGTGACGAACAGCGTGGTGTGGCCGGTGCGCTGGTGCAGCTCGCGCAGCCACTTGCGCAGGTCCTTGCGCACCCGCGCATCAAGCGCGCCGAAGGGCTCATCGAGCAGCAGCACGCGCGGCTCAATGGCGAGCGCGCGGGCCAGTGCCACGCGCTGCCGCTGGCCTCCTGAAAGCTGGGCCGGATACCGCGCCTCGAGGCCATCGAGCTGCACGAGGTGGAGAAGCTCCAGCACCTTCGCCTTGATCGCCGCTTCGGAAGGCCTTGATGCGCGTGGCCTGGCGCGGAGCCCGAAGGCGATGTTGTCGAACACCTTCATGTGCTTGAACAGCGCATATTGCTGGAACACGAAGCCGATCCTTCGCTCTCGCAGGCTCAAGCTGTTGGCGTCGATGTCGCCGAACAGCACCTGGCCGGCATCGGGCTGCTCGAGGCCGGCGATGGCACGCAGCAGCGTGGTCTTGCCGGAGCCCGAAGGACCGAGAAGAGCGACGAGTTCACCGGCCTCAACATTGAGCGAGACGCCTCTGAGGGCGGGGTACCGGCCGAAGTTCTTTTCCAGGTTCCTGACGCGGACGGGTACGGACATGTCGTGTCTCCTTGGATCAGTGACGGTGGGCTTTTGCGGCGAGTTCGCCGGCGAAGCGCCATTCGAGCAGGGTCTTGGCCAGCAGCGTGATGAGCGCGAGTCCCGTCAAGAGCGAGGCCACCGCGAAAGCGCCGACAAAATTATACTCGTTGTAGAGGATCTCGATGTGCAGCGGCATGGTGTTGGTCAGCCCGCGAATGTGGCCGGAGACCACCGACACGGCGCCGAACTCGCCCATGGCACGGGCATTGCAGAGCAACACGCCATAGAGCAGCGCCCATTTCACGTTGGGCAGCGTCACCTTGAAGAAGGTGTGCCAGCCGGATGCGCCGAGCATCAGAGCGGCTTCCTCCTCAGAGGTCCCCTGCGACTGCATGAGCGGGATCAGTTCGCGCGCCACGAACGGAAAAGTGACGAGCACGGTGGCCAGCACGATGCCCGGCACCGCGAAGATGATCTGAATATCATGCGCTGAAAGCCATGGGCCCAGCCAGCCTTGCGCGCCGAACAGCAGCACATAGACAAGGCCCGAGATGACAGGCGATATCGAGAAGGGCAGGTCGATCAGCGTCAGCAGCAGGTTCCTGCCCTTGAACTCGAACTTGGCGATGCACCATGAGGCGGCAAGTCCCACCACAGCGTTGAACGGCACCGCGATGGCTGCAACCAGCAGGGTGAGGCGGATTGCTGACAGGGTATCCGGGTCCCCGAAGTTCTCGAACAATGTGCCCCAGCCCTTGCGCAGCGCCTCGACGAAGACGGTGACAAGCGGCAGGAACAGGATCGCCACGAGGAACAGCACCGCAATGCCGATCAGCACGACCTTGGTGAAGGCCGTCTCGCTGGTGGCGCGCTCTGGCGCGTGGGCCAGTGGCAGGAAGCGATCAGACATTGCCATATTCGGTCCGGCTCCAGCCCTGGATGGCGTTGATGAGGAACAGCATGGCGAAGGAAATTGCCAGCATCAGTGTGGCGATGACGGTCGCGCCGCCATAATCAAATTCCTCGAGCTTGATGACGATCAAGAGCGGCGCGATTTCCGAGACGAGCGGAATGTTGCCGGCGATGAAGATGACCGAGCCATATTCACCCACGCCACGCGCAAACGCGAGTGCGAAGCCGGTGAGGAGGGCGGGATAGACATGCGGCAGCACCACCTGAAACACAGTGCGCAGGCGACTGGCGCCGAGCAGCGCGGAGGCTTCCTCGATGTCGCTCTCCACTTCCTCGAGGACCGGCTGCACGGTGCGCACCACAAAGGGAAGTCCAATGAAGACCAGCGCCAGCACGATGCCGAGCGGTGTATAGGCGATTTTCAGCCCGAAGTTCTGCGCGATGGAGCCAATGGGACCATTCGGCGCATAGATGGCGGCCATGGAGATGCCGGCAACGGCGGTGGGAAGTGCGAAGGGCAGGTCAACGGCCGCATCGATGAAGCGGCGGCCGGGGAAGCGATAGCGCACCAGCACCCAGGCGACGAGCAGGCCGAACACGGTGTTGATCAGAGCTGCAATCAAAGCCGCGCCGAAAGACAGGCGGAGTGCCGCCAGCGTGCGCGGGTCACGCGCGATGGCAAGGAAATCGGCAGGCCCGATGGAGGCCGCCCGCAGCACCAGTGCTGCGAGCGGGACGAGCACGATGACGCCGAGGGCGGCCAACGTGAAACCGAGCGCCAACCCGAAACCGGGAAGGGCGCTCGGCCGCCGCAGGGAGGACGGCAGGAATGTCATCAGTTGGTCGGACGATAGATCTGGTCGAAGATCGCGCCATCGGCGAAGAATTCCTTCTGCGCCTTTGACCAGCCGCCGAAGTCCTTGTCGATCGACACGAGTTCGATCTTGGGGAAGCGGGCGAGGTCGGCCGGGTCCGCGGAAGAGGCATCGACCGGGCGGAAGAAGTTCCTGGCGGCGAGCTTCTGGCCCTCCGGCGAGTAGAGATACCTCAGATAGGCCTCGGCCACGTCGAGGTTGCCCTTGGCCTTGGCGTTTGCTGCAACGACGGCCACTGGCGGCTCGGCCTTGATCGAGAGCGAGGGGACAATGATCTCGAAGTTATCGGCGCCGAATTCCTTCTGGACGAGGAAGGCCTCGTTCTCCCAGCTGATCAGCACGTCGCCGATGCCACGCTGGGCGAAGGTGGTGGTGGAGCCGCGCGCACCAGTGTCGAGTACGGGCACGTTGCGATAGAGATCGGCCACCCACTCCTTGACCTTGCCGTCGTCACCGCCGAGCTGCTTCGAGGCATAGGCCCAGGCTGCCAGGTAGTTCCAGCGTGCACCGCCGGAGGTCTTGGGGTTCGGCGTGATCACCTGCACGCCGTCCCTTACCAGGTCGTTCCAGTCCTTGATGCCCCTGGGATTGCCCTTGCGGACGAGGAACACGATGGTTGAGGTGTAAGGCGCAGCGTTGTTGGGAAGCTTGGTGGCCCAGTCCTTCGGGACCTTGTCGGTCTTGTTGGCGATCTGGTCGATGTCACCCGCCAAAGCCAGGGTGACGACGTCGGCCTGAAGCCCGTCGATCACCGCGCGGGCCTGCTTGCCGGAGCCGCCATGCGACTGTTCGATGGTGATGGTCTCGCCCGTCTTCGCCTTCCAGTCGGCGGCGAAGGCGGCGTTGAAATCCTTGTAGAATTCGCGGGTCGGGTCGTAGGACACGTTGAGCAGGGTGCGGTCGGCCAAGGCCTGGGCGGCCTCGAAGGACAGGAACAGCGCGGCGGCGCCAAGGGCAATCGAACGGCGGGTCAGCAATCGCATTTGGGTCTCCTTCAGTTGATAACCCAATACTATACAGGAGTAGTAGGATATCAAGTTAAAAAGTTCTACCTGTCGAACAAATCGTTCTAAACAAGAAACATCAATCGTTTAGAAGCAGGTCCCTGACGGGTTCGCCAGCAGCGTTCATGACTTCGGCCAGAGTCGTCTTCTCCAGGGCGGAGAGATAGAGGGAATATGCCTTGTCGAAGGCGATCCGGACTTCGCAATGCGCCTCGTCGCGGCAGTCCTCGCAACGGCGGTAGGCGGTACGCGACAGGCAGGGCAGTGGTGCGATGGGCCCGTCCACGGTGCGCAGCAGCGGACCAATGTAGATCTTTTCTGGATCCTTCAATATCTCGTAGCCGCCATCGCGGCCACGGCGGCTGGTGATGTAGCCCGCCGCCTTGAGCGTCAGCAGGATCTGCTCCAGGAACTTGCGCGGCAGCTTTTCCTGTTCGCAAAGCTGGCGGATCTGCAGGCCTTCGCCGGGCTTGGCCCGGGAGAGGGCGACCATCGCCTTGAAGGCGTAGCGGGCGCGCTGGGAAATCATGGTGCGAGAAATAGGCGTTGAATGGGGTCAATTGCAAGTGATGGCTGGGATTCCCCGCTTGCCCGGCCCTTAACGGCAGTGTTAAGGACGGTCGCCAATCTTCACCCGACTCCCTTTGCGCCTGAGAGGTTGGCCCATGCCACGGCAGATCCCCGAATATTTGACCTTCGACGACGTGCTGATGAAGCCCGGCGCCTCTTCCGTGCTGCCCGCCCAGGTGAAGACCGGAACCCGGCTGACCAGGACGCTGAACCTGTCGATTCCCATCATTTCCGCTGCCATGGACACGGTGACGGAGGCCCGCCTCGCCATCGCCATGGCGCAGGCCGGGGGCCTCGGCATCATCCACAAGAACCTCGAGCC
>CANJMQ010000072.1 GCA_947475225.1 Bradyrhizobiaceae bacterium | reverse complement strand
GTCTTCCGAGCGCCAGGGCCGGGTCATCGACAAGGATGCCTCCGCCTCCATGGAAAAGAAGAAGCAGGAAGGATATTTCTGATGACGCGATTCATCGAATTCACCGGCGGCGACGTCGAGGCCTATCTCCACGCCCAGGAGCAAAAGGACCTGCTGCGCTTCATCACCTGCGGCTCGGTGGATGACGGCAAGTCCACCCTCATCGGCAGGCTTCTCTATGAGGCCAAGATGCTGTTCGAGGACCAGTTGACGGCACTCGAGGCCGACTCGAAGAAAATGGGCACGCAGGGCGGCAACCTCGACTTCGCGCTGCTCGTCGATGGCCTCGCGGCGGAACGCGAACAGGGCATCACCATCGATGTCGCCTACCGGGCGTTTACCACCGACAAGCGCAAGTTCATCGTCGCCGACACGCCGGGACATGAGCAGTACACGCGCAACATGGCGACGGGTGCGTCGACCGCCGACCTCGCCATCATCCTGATGGATGCGCGGAAAGGGGTTCTGACCCAGACCCGCCGCCACACCTTCATCTGCACGCTGCTGGGCATCAAGCATCTGGTCGTCGCCGTCAACAAGATGGATCTGATGGATTTCGACCAGCAAGTCTTCAAGCGCATTGAGGAAGACTACCGCGCCTTCGCCAAGTCGATTGGCGCGGACGAGATCACGGTGATCCCCGTCTCGGCGCTGATGGGCGACAACATGATCACCCGCTCCACCAACATGCCGTGGTACCACGGTCCCACGCTGATGGCGCATCTCGAAACCGTACCGGTGGGCGATGACCTCGCGGCAAAACCGTTCCGCATGCCCGTGCAGTGGGTCAACCGCCCGAACCAGAATTTCCGCGGCTTCTCCGGCACCATCGTATCGGGCACGGTGAAGCCGGGCGACGCCATCAAGGTACTGCCGTCGGGTCGCACGTCGAGCGTTGACCGCGTCGTCACCTATGACGGCGACCTTGATGAGGGTGCCGCCGGCCAATCGCTCACCATCACGCTCAAGGACGAGATCGACGTCAGCCGCGGCGACGTGATCAGCACTGCCAATGACCCCGTGGAGGTTTCCGACCAGTTCGAGGTCGAGATCCTGTGGATGAGCGACGAGCCGATGCTTCCGGGCAGACCCTATCTCTTCAAGTCCTCGACCAAGACCGTGCCCGGCACGCTGGAGCAGGTCAAGTACAAGGTCAACGTCAACACCATGGAGCACGTGGCTGCGAAGACGCTGGCCTTGAACGAGATCGGCATCTGCAATCTCGAACTCGACAGCCAGATCGCCTACACACCCTATGTCGAGAACCGCCATCTCGGCTCGTTCATCATCATCGACCGGTTCTCCAACAATACGGTCGGCATGGGACTGATCCGCTTCGCGCTGCGGCGGGCGGCCAACATCCACTGGCAGGCGGTGGACGTGCACAAGAACGCCCGTGCCGCGATTGCCGGCCAGAAGCCCGCCGTCCTCTGGTTCACCGGGCTTTCGGGTGCCGGCAAGTCGACGATTGCCAATCTGGTCGAAAAGCAGCTGCACGCCGCAGGTCACATGACCTATCTGCTCGACGGCGACAACGTGCGCCATGGGCTGAACCGCGACCTTGGCTTCTCCGATGCCGACCGGGTGGAGAACATCCGCCGCGTCGGCGAGGTGTCGCGGTTGATGGTGGACGCAGGCCTCATCGTGCTGGTGTCCTTCATCTCACCCTTCCGCTCCGAACGCCTGATGGCGCGCGAGCTCCTGGAGGACGGCGAGTTCATCGAGATCTTCGTCGACACCTCGCTCACGGAAGCCGAGAAGCGCGACGTGAAGGGTCTCTATGCCAAGGCGCGCCGCGGCGAGATCAAGCACTTCACCGGCATCTCGTCGCCCTACGAAGCCCCGGAAAGTCCGGAGATCCACGTCGACACCACCAAGGTGACGGCGGAAGGTGCGGCCGACCTGATCGTGCAGTACCTGAAGGACAAGGGCCGGCTGACGAAGTAAGGCAGCCGACACGCCAACGCATAAACTCACTTTGCCCCGGCTTGACCGGGGCATGCTTTTTCTGCGCACTGAAGAGGATGGCCGGGGCCAGCCCGGCGAAGGTGAATGTCCGAGGCGCCGGGCCCTACGGCCGCGCCGCGCCCGTGATAGCCAGCCGCGCCAGCGCCACGATCATGTCCGTCTGGGTGACGAGCCCCACCAGCTTGCCGGTGCCGTCAGTGATCAGCACGGCGTGGTGACGCCCGTCGCTCAGCGGAGCGACAAGGCGCAGTACACTGTCATCCGGCAGGGCCGTGGCGGCCTCGCTCATCATTTCGGATATGGACGTGAGCGCGTGATCCGGCTCACGCATCTCGACGATACCGGCAACGCGGCCCTGTTCATCGACGACGGGCAGGATGCGCAGGTCATGTTCCAGCAGCAAACTGTGCGCCTCGCGCCACGGCGCGTCGGTGCGGACCGCCAGCACGTCGCGTGACATGATGTCGGCGTAGCGCGCCACGCTCGACGTGCGCTCCATTGCCGCAAGCTCGGCGCGGCGCAGGATGCGGTGCAGGTCATCGCGCGAGATGTCCATGGGCTCGCCGCCCTCGGCAAGCGCTGCATCGAAGTCGGAGTCCGTCAGGCTGGTGCGGAGCTGCGGTGGCAGATCCTTCGTGCCATGGGTCGTTGCCATCACGGGCTTCGGCCGGTGCGGATAGGAATGCCGCGAAAAACGGTGGAAGAGCAGGCCGGTGATGACCAGCAGCACGGAGTTCAGCGCCACCGGCACCAGCGCGAAACCGAAACTGTAGGAGGCCGCCGCCGGCCCACCCAGAACACCCAGCAGTGATGCGGCACCACCGGGCGGATGCAGGCAGCGCAGCAGAGACATGACGGCAATGGCGCCAGCCACGGCGAGGGCGGCGGCAATCGCCTTGTCCGGAACGAAATGCGCAATGGCGATGCCGACCAGCGCCGAGACAGTGTTGCCGCCGATGATCGACCACGGTTGTGCAAGCGGGCTCGACGGAACCGCGAAGAGCAGCACGGCGGAGGCGCCGAGCGGCGCCACCAGCAGCGGCAGGTGACCCTCATTGCCCACCACCCAGCCGGTGGCGAGCCCCGCCAGGCCAATGCCGATGAGGGCACCCAGGCAGGCAATGCTGCGGTCACGGAAATTGCTGCCGGCCATGCGGGGCGTGAGGCCGCGAAGCGCGCCGAGGAACGTGTTCTGCATGCGCCTCAGGCTAGAGGGATTTTACCCTGTGCGATATGACTATCCAGCAGGTCCAGCCTGTCGTTTCCGAAATACAGCCGCGCGCCGGTGTCGATGGTGGGCACCCCGAACACGCCACGCGCGATGGCTTCGCTGGTATTGGCATCGAGCCGTTCCTTGAAGGCGTCACTCATCGCGGCGGCCTTCACGGCGTCCCCGTCGAGCCCCGTCTCCGCGCCCCAGCGGGCGAGCTGTTCGAGGTCGGTGATGTCTGCCTCCTCCGCCCAATAGCCCTTCAGCACGCGGCGCACGAAACCCTCTGCCTTTCCCTCGTCCTCCGCGAGAATGCAGGCGCGCAGCGCGCGGGAATTGCGCAGCGGATAGTTTGGATGCGTGCGCAGCGGCACCCCCAGCAGCTCCGCATGGTCCGCGATATCCTGCCGGAACCACGCCACGCGCTGCGGCGATGCTTCGAGCGGCTTGTGCCCTCCGATCTCGTCAAGCAGTCTCGGCAGATGCAGCGACCGCCAGCGCAAGCGCAGCCCGTGCGTCCTCGCAAGATCGCCGATGCGGAAGGACGCGAGATAAGCCCAGGGCGAATGCACATCGAACCAGAAGGTAAGCTCCGTCATGCCAGCTTCTCCATGCGGTTATCCCGCGCCCAGTCCCGCAGTTCGACCTTGCGGATCTTGCCTGAAGGGGTGAGCGGGAAGCGCTCGACCGCGAAGATGACGGCAGGCACCTTGAATTTGGCGATGCGGGAACCACAAAGCGACTGGAGCTCGTGCGCGGCAACGGGCCGCGCCAGCTTCACCGCCGCGCCGACAATCTCGCCGTAATAATCATCGGGCACGCCGAACACCGCGACCTCGGCCACGGCGTCATGCTGCTGCAGCACATTCTCGATCTCGGCGGGATAGATGTTCTCGCCGCCACGGATGATCATGTCGCGCAGGCGCCCGCCAGCGACGGTGAGGCGGCCGTCCTTGCGCAGATAGCCCAGGTCACCGGTGCGCAGCCAGTTGCCGTCGATGATGGTTTCCGCCGTGGCCTCGGGCTTGTTGTAGTAGCCCTCCATCACCATCGCCCCCCGCGCCTGGATTTCGCCGATCTCGCCTGCGGGCAAAACAGCCAACGTCTCGGGATGGACGATGCGCAGCTCATAATCGGGCAGCGGCCTGCCCGCCGTTTCCCAGCGCAGGGCGTCGTCGTGCTCGGGACATGCGAAGAGCGTGCCACCTTCCGTCTGGCCATAGACCTGAGAAAGCCCCGGCATCGGGAAGTCTTCCGCACAGCGCCGAAGCACATCGGGGTTGCAGTCAGCGCCGCCGCAGCTTCCGGCCTTGAGGCTGGTGAGATCGTAGCCATTGCGCGCCGGATGATCGAGCATGGCGAGGTAGGAGGTCGGCACGCCGGAAAGATGCGTACAGCGCTCGGCCTCGATGATGCGGAACATGGTCTCGGGGTCGAAGCTTGGCACGCCGACATAGGCAGCACCGTGGCTCAAGATACCCAGCAGGTTCAGAATGCAGCCCGCACAGTGGAACAGCGGGATGATGGAGGTCCAGCGATCACCCGCCGAGAGCCCCAAACGCGTGGCGCTGTTGCTCCCCACCATCATCATGGCTCGGTGCGAGAGCAGCGCACCCTTGGGGAAGCCGGTGGTGCCGGAGGTATAGAGCAGTGCAGCGACGGCGGAGGGATCAGGCTCCACCGGCGTGAAGGCCAGTGCTTCCGCAACGAGGCGCGGATAGTCGTCTTCGAGCGTGAACACATGTTCCAGCAGCGGCAGCGCGGGGCGCAGTGCCGTGACGTTCTCGAGATAGGGATTGGAGCGATATTGCGTCGAGCAGATCAGCGCCTTCGAGTCCGACTGCTTCAGCGCATAGGCAAGGTCATCCTTGCGGTAATGCGTGTTGAGCGGAACAAACACGAAGCCCGCCGCGGCACAGGCCATCTGCACCACGGCCCACTCGACGCGGTTCTCGGCAAGAAGCGCCACGTGATCACCGGCCCCAATGCCGCGCGCGCTCAGCGCCCCTGCCAGCGCCAGAGACTCCTCACGATACTGCGCGAAGCTGCGGCGTGCGGTCTGGTGCGGGAAGACCAGAGCGTCGGCGTCAGGCCATGCCTTCGCCGCATGCTCCAGTGCTGGCCATGGATGCAGAATCACTGCGCGCACCATCCGCCATCGGCGAGCAGGATGGTGCCGGTGACGAAGCTTGCGGCATCCGACGCGAGGAACACGGCAGGCCCCACCATCTCCTTCATCTCGGCCATGCGGCGGAGCGGCGTCCTTGCGGCGATGTGCTTTTCGGACTCGGCCAGATAGGCCTGCCCTTCCGGCGTCATGGAATGACGCGTGTAGCCGGGGTTGAAGGCGTTGACGCGGATGCCATGCGGCCCCCATTCGGAGGCCAAGCCCCGCACCAGCATGTCAATGCCGCCCTTGGCGGCACAATAGGGTGTGAGGTCCTCGAAGGCCGCGACGGAAGCGTTGGATGAATTCATCACGATAACGCCACCAGTGCCCTGCTTGATGAACTGCCGCGCCGCGGCCTGCGCGCAGAGGAAATAGGAACGCAGGTTGCCGCCGATCACCGTGTCGAATTCGGCGGAGGTGAAGTCGATCGCCGGCTTCTTGACGTTCACCCCGGCATTGCAGACCAGAATGTCGAGCCGGCCATAACGCTCAACCGCTGCGGCGATCAAGGATTCAGCTCCTTCAGGGATCGCAACATCCGCGCGGACTGCCAGCGTGTCATGCCCCTTCGCGCGCAGTTCCGCCGCCGTCTTCTCGGCATTCTCATAGCTCCGTGCGCAGCCCACCACGGTGGCCCCGGCCTCGGCAAAGCCAAGTGCAAGCTCGCGCCCGATGCCACGGCTCGTTCCGGTGATGGCCGCCACGCGGCCCGAAAGGTCGAAGAGTTTCATGCCCGCATGCTAGCGGCAGCCGAGATCGCCGAGAAGGCCAGGAACGAAGCGTGCAAAGCTGCCCTGCTCGACGAGCCTGGCGATCGCCTCGGTGTCGGTCGCGAATTCGCGGTCCTCGTCGCGCCTGGCGGACTTGGCCCGCACCACGGCATGCGCGTCCTCGATAGGCTTCGAGGAGGCGAGCGGCCTGCGGAAGTCGATGCCCTCGGCCGCTGCCATCAGTTCGATGGCGATGATGCGTGCAAGGTTGGCGTTCATCGGGCCCAGACGCCTGGCACCGTGGGTGGCCATGGAGACATGGTCTTCCTGGTTGGCCGAGGTGGGCGCGGAGTCGACGGATGCCGGGTGTGACATCTGCTTGTTCTCGCTCATCAGCGCCGCCGCCGTGCATTGCGGAATCATGAAGCCGGAGTTCAGGCCCGGGTTGCGAATGAGGAAGGGTGGCAGCAGCGAGATCGACGAATCGATCAGCGCCGCGATGCGCCGCTCCGAGAGTGAACCCATCTCGGCGACTGCCATGGCGATGATGTCCGCGGCGAAGGCCACGGGCTCGGCGTGGAAGTTGCCGCCGGAGAGAACCGCGCCATCCTCGGCGAAGACGAGGGGATTATCGGACACCGCATTGGCCTCGATCACCAGCGTGCGCGCAGCGTTGGCCAGCAGGTCGAGGCAGGCGCCCATCACCTGCGGCTGGCAGCGGAAGGAATAGGGATCCTGCACCCGGTCATCACCCTCGAGGTGCGAGGCGCGGATCTCACTGCCCGCCAGCAGGCGGCGATAATGCGAGGCCGCAAGAACCTGCCCGGGATGCGGGCGCAATGCATGAATGCGCGGGTCGAAGGGCGTGTCGGAGCCCATGACGGCATCAACCGACATGGCCCCGGCGAGGATCGCGGCTTCGGCATTACGCTCGGCGGCCACGAGGCCGAACAACGCCAGTGCGGTGGACACCTGCGTGCCGTTGAGCAGGGCGAGGCCCTCCTTGGGGCCGAGCGTCACGGGCGCAATGCCCGCCGCGCGCAGGGCTTCCGCGCCGCCCACCCGCTTGTCCTTCACGAGTGCCTCGCCCTCGCCGATCAGTACCAGGCTCATATGGGCCAGTGGGGCGAGGTCACCCGAAGCGCCGACGGAACCTTGGCCGGGGATGACGGGGAGAACGTCCTTGTTGATGAGGGCCGCAAGCGCCTCCATGGCGGTGAGCGAGATGCCGGATGCTCCCTGCGAAAGCGCGTTGAGCTTCATCAGCAGGATCAGACGGGTGACGCCGGGCGACAGTGCTGCGCCCACGCCTGCCGCATGCGAGCGCACGATGTTGATCTGCAACTTGTCGAGATCCTGTGCCGCGATGCGGGTCTTGGCGAGCTTGCCGAAGCCGGTGTTGACGCCATAGATCGCGTTGCCCGTGGCCAACAGGCGCTTCACCGTCTCGGCGGACCGGACGATGCGAGCCTTGGCTCCGGCGGAGAGCTCCACCGTGATGGGCCCGGCAAGGGCCGCGCGGATGTCGGAAAGGTCCAGCGGGCGTTCACCGATGGCGATCATGTGTCGAGCCTCCTCAAGGCGGCGCGGAAGTTCCGCGCGATCTGGTCTTCGTTTAAGTGGTGGCGGTCCTTGACCACCTGTTGGCCGCCGACGAACACGTCCCTCACCAGCGCATTGCCGCCGGAGAAGATCCATGTGTCGAGTGCTGAATCCTCGGCGCGTCCTGCCAGCAGCGGGTGGCCGGCATCGAGCACGGTCACGTCGAAACGGTGGCCGGGGGCGATGGCGCCGACCGGCTGGCGCATCGAGCGCGCCCCGCCCTTGAGCACGGCGTCATAGAGGGTGCGTCCGGTGGACCGGCCCGGCCCGCCCGCCAGCGCATTGCGGGTGCGGTCGCGCAGGCGCTGGGAATATTCCAGCATGCGCAGGTCTTCCGCCGGTGAGACGGTGATGTGGCTGTCGGAGCCGATGGCAATGGCCCCGCGCTCCCCCATGAAGTCGACCGCCGGGAAGATGCCGTCGCCCAGATTGGCCTCGGTCGTCGGGCACAACCCGGCGATGGCGCCGGAGCGGGCCAGCGCTGCGGTTTCATTCGCCGTCATGTGGGTGGCGTGGATGGCCGTCCAGCGGTCGGAGAGTTGGAAGCTGTCCATCAGCAGTTCGACAGGGCGGCGGCCGCAGAAGGCGAGGCAGTCGTCAACCTCCTTCATCTGTTCGGCGACATGGACATGGATCGGGGCGTCCGGCGGCAAGGCACGGATGACTTCACGAAGTAACTCCGGGGTCACCGCCCGCAGCGAATGGGGAGAGATACCGACATGGTGCAGCGCGTTCTCCCTAGCCTGTATAGACAGGTTACCAACGATCTTCAGGAAGCGCTCGGCGCCATTGAGGAAGCGCCGCTGGGCGGGCAGTGGCGCCTGCCCGCCGAAGCCGCCAAAGGCATAGAGCGTGGGCAGGATGGTGATGCCAATCCCTGCATGTTGCGCTGCAACAAAACACCGCAGGCTCATCTCGGCCGGGTCGGCATAGGGTGTGCCGTCAGGGGCGTGGTGCAGGTACTGGAACTCGCCCACCACCGAGAAGCCGGCCTTCAGCATCTCGACATAGAGCTGCGCCGCCACCGCCTCAAGATCGTCGGGCGAGAGCCTGAGTGCGAAGCCATACATCGCCTCGCGCCAGGTCCAGAAACTGTCAGCCCCCGGACCGGCACGCTCGGCCAGACCGAGCATGAAGCGCTGGTGGGCATGAGAATGGACATTGGACATGGCCGGAACGGCGATGCCCGAGATGCGCTCACCACCTTCGCCCACCCCGACATGGGCGATCATGCCACTGCCGTCCACGGTGACGGTCACGTCCCGCTGCCAGCCCTCCGGCGTCAGCACACTGGCGAAGTGAAATTTCCGGCTTTGCATAGTCTCGACTATACTGTATATACAACCTTATACAAGAGGCTTCATCATGCTGCTCACCAACCTCACGGCCGCCACGATGCGGGACGGCTATGGCCTGATCGAGGATGCAGCCATCCTGATCGAGGGCGGACGCATCGCCTGGGTTGGCCTCCGGTCCGAGGCACCGTCCGGTCATGAGCCGACAGACTGCGAGGGGCGGCTGGCCACCCCTGGCCTCATCGACTGCCACACGCATCTGGTCTACGGCGGCAGCCGGGCGCATGAGTTCGAAAAGCGGTTGACCGGCGTGTCCTACGCCGAGATCGCCAGGGGCGGCGGCGGCATCGCCGCGACCGTCCGGATGACGCGAGCCGAATCGGAGGCCGAGCTCGCCGCCTCCGCGCTCAGGCGGCTGGACGCCCTGCTGGCCGAGGGCGTCACCACCATCGAGGTCAAGTCCGGCTACGGACTGGACCGCGACACCGAGATCAAGATGCTCAAAGTTGCCCGCCAGCTCTCCCAGTGGCGCCCGGTGGACGTGGTGACCACCTACCTCGGCGCCCATGCGCTGCCACCTGAATTCAAGGACAACCGCGCGGGCTACCTCGACCTCGTCTGCAGCGATGTCATGCCCGCCGTGGCCAAGGCCAATCTGGCTGACGCGGTCGATGCCTTCTGCGAGGGCATCGCCTTCTCGGTTGCGGAAACCCGCCGGGTCTTCGAGGTGGCGAAGTCCCTGGGGCTTCCCGTCAAGCTCCATGCCGAGCAACTCTCCAACCTCGGCGGCTCGGCAATGGCGGCCGAGTTCGACGCCCTGTCAGTGGACCACATTGAGTATCTCGACCAGGCGGGGGTGGACGCCATCACCGCCTCCGGCACCGTCGCCGTGCTGCTGCCCGGCGCCTTCTATTACCTGCGCGAGAAACAGGCCCCGCCCGTCGCGGCGCTGCGCAAGGCTGGCGTTCCCATGGCGGTTGCCACCGACCTCAACCCCGGCACCTCGCCCATTCACTCGATCCTCACCGCCATGAACATGGCCTGCGTGCTGTTCGGCCTCACGCCGGAGGAGGCGCTGCGCGGCGTCACCGACAATGCGGCGAAGGCGCTCGGCCTCTATGACCGGGGCCTGCTCACACCGGGCATGCGCGCCGACATCGCGCTGTGGAACACCGCCCGCCCGGGCGACCTCGCCTATCCGCTTGGCTTCAACCCGCTGGCAGCCGTCATCCACAATGGCGACGTGGTGAGGGGGATATTGTGATGAGCGACGCCCAGCCGCTCTATGCGAAGGTCAAGGACCACATCCTCGAGAACATCCGTTCGGGCGCATGGGCTACGGGCCGCCGCGTGCCGTCCGAGAACGAGTTGGTGGAGAGCTTCCGGATCAGCCGCATGACCGCCAACCGCGCCTTGCGCGAACTGACGGCGGAAGGCTTTCTCAGCCGCGTGCCGGGCGTCGGCACCTTCGTCAGGGAAGCGCCTGCGCGCTCGAGCCTGATGGAGCTCCGCAACATCGCCGAGGAGATCGCCCAGCGCGGCCACCGCTATTCCTCGCGCCTCATCCGCAAGGGCGTGATTGACTCGAACCCCGCACTTGCCGAGGAGTTCGAGGACCGCGGCCTCAAACAGCTCTTCCACATTATCATCGTGCACGAGGAGAACGGCGTTCCCGTGCAATTGGAAGACCGCTACGTGAACCCGACCGTCGTACCAGACTTCCTCGAGCAGGATTTCGCCGACACCACGCCCACCGCCGTGCTGCTCGCTGCGACACCCGTCGACGAGCTCGAGCATACTGTCGAAGCTGCCCTACCCTCCACGGAGCAGCAGCGCCTGCTCGGAATCTCGGCGCTCGAACCCTGCCTCGCGCTCTACCGCCGCTCATGGAGCCGTGGGCGCGTCGCCACCGCCGTCACCCTCACCTATCCGGCCAGCCGCTACGCACTCTACAGCCGCCACCGCACCAGCGCGCGCGGCACCTTCTCGCAATAGGAGTTCATCCATGACCACCCGCCGCGACAACACCCGCGTCATCAAGGCCGCCACCGGCACCACGATATCTGCGAAGTCCTGGCTCACCGAAGCGCCCTTGCGCATGCTGATGAACAACCTCGACCCCGGCGTGGCCGAACGCCCGGAGGAGCTGGTCGTCTATGGCGGCATCGGCCGCGCGGCGAGGAACTGGGAGGCCTATGACAAGATCGTCGCAGGCCTCCGCTCCCTCGAAGAGGACGAGACGCTGCTGGTGCAGTCCGGTAAGCCCGTCGGCATCTTCCGCACCCACAAGGATGCGCCGCGCGTGCTGATCGCCAACTCAAACCTCGTGCCGCACTGGGGCACCTGGGATCATTTCAACGAGCTCGATAAGAAGGGCCTGATGATGTACGGCCAGATGACGGCCGGCTCATGGATCTACATCGGCACGCAGGGCATCGTGCAGGGCACCTATGAAACCTTCGCCGAAGTGGGCCGCAAGCACTACGGCGGCAACCTCAAGGGCAAGTGGTTCCTCACTGCGGGCCTGGGCGGCATGGGCGGTGCGCAGCCGCTCGCCGCCACCATGGCGGGTGCCTCAATGGTCGCCATCGAATGCCAGCCCTCGCGCATCGAAATGCGCTTGAAGACACGCTACCTCGACACCAAGGCAAACAGCATCGACGAGGCGCTCGAAATCATCGACCGCTCGCACAAGGCCGGCAAGCCCATCAGCGTGGGCCTGCTCGGCAATGCGGCAGAACTGCTGCCGGAATTCGTCAAGCGCGGTATCCGCCCCGATGCGGTGACCGACCAGACCTCGGCGCATGACCCGATCAACGGCTACCTGCCCGCCGGCTGGACTCTTGGCCAGTGGGAGGAGAAGCGCGTCTCCGATCCGCAGGCCGTGAAGGCCGCCGCCATGGCCTCGATGAAACAGCATGTCGAGGCCATGCTCGACTACTGGCACATGGGCGTCCCCACGCTCGACTACGGCAACAACATCCGACAGATGGCGCTGGAGAAGGGCCTGAAGAACGCCTTCGAATTCCCCGGCTTCGTGCCCGCCTACATCCGCCCGTTGTTCTGCCGCGGCATCGGGCCGTTCCGCTGGGCCGCCCTGTCCGGCAATCCGGAGGACATCTACAAGACCGACCAGCGCGTGAAGGAACTGATCCCCGACGACCCGCACCTCCACAACTGGCTCGACATGGCACGCGAGCGCATCGCCTTCCAGGGCCTTCCCGCCCGCATCTGCTGGGTGGGCCTGGGACAGCGCCACAGGCTGGGCCTCGCCTTCAACGAGATGGTCAGGAACGGCGAAGTCGAAGCACCCATCGTCATCGGCCGCGACCACCTCGACTCAGGCTCCGTCGCCTCGCCCAACCGCGAGACGGAAGGCATGATCGACGGGTCTGACGCGGTATCGGATTGGCCACTTCTGAACGCGCTGCTCAACACCGCAAGCGGCGCGACCTGGGTGTCGCTGCACCATGGCGGCGGCGTCGGCATCGGCTATTCGCAGCATGCCGGCATGGTGATCGTCGCCGACGGCACGGATGACGCGGCGCGCCGCCTCGAACGCGTGCTGTGGAACGACCCTGCCTCGGGCGTCATGCGCCATGCCGACGCGGGCTACGAGATCGCGGTGGAATGCGCGAAGGAGCAGGGACTGAAACTGCCGGGCATCACGGTGTGATTTTATTGAATGTCGTCACCCCGGCTGTCGCCGGGGTGACGGACTAAAGGGTGATCTTCATCACCCGCCCCATCGGGGCGTCTTCATCCGTCAGCATGTAGAGGTAACCGTCGGGCCCTTGCCGCACGTCGCGGATGCGCGCCCGGCCGTCATAGAGGCGCTGCTCCTCAACCACCTTGCCATCCTTGAACACGAGGCGCGCAAGATGCTTCAGCGCCAGAGCGCCGACGAAGAGATTGCCCCTCCACTGCGGATACTTGTCGCCGGTGTAGAACACCATGCCCGAGGGCCCGATGGAGGGCGTCCAGTAATGCACGGGCTGCTCCATGCCATCCTTCTCGGTGAGCCCCTCGCCGATCGGTTCGCCTGAGTATTCGCGGCTGTAGGTGATGACGGGCCAGCCATAATTCTTGCCCGCTTCCGGGTGGTTCAGTTCATCGCCGCCCTTGGCGCCATGTTCCACCGTCCACAATTGCCCGGTCTCCGGGTGGATCGCCGCTCCCTGCAGGTTGCGGTGGCCGATCGACCAGATTTCGGGAAGCCAGCCCTTGGGCCGCGGATTGTCCGGCGGAATGCCCCCGTCCTCAGTGATGCGGATGATCTTGCCGATGTGATTGTCCGTCTGCTGAACGAGCGGGCGAAGGTTCAGACGGTCGCCCGTGGTGACGAACAGTGCGCCCGCCCTGTCGAAGGCAAGGCGCGAGCCGAAGTGGGCGCCGCCCTTGTAGGCGGGCTGCTGGCGGAAGATAACCTTCACGTCAGTGAGGCGGCGAAGGTCCTCCGACAGGCGCCCACGCATCACGCTCGTGCCGTTCTTTCCTTCTTCGCGCGGTTCCGCGAAGGACAGGAACACGAGCCGCGTCTCTTCGAAATTCGGGTGAAGTGCGATGTCGAGGAGGCCGCCCTGGCCCACGGCGGCAACCTCGGGGAGACCGGAGATCGGCGTCGAAAGCTTTCGGTCCATGCCAATGGTGCGGAGGTTACCGGCGCGCTCGGTGACGAGGATTGTCCCATCCGGCAGAAAAGCAAGTGACCACGGATGGTCAAGGCCTTCGGCCACGGTCTCCAGCATCTCATTCGACTCGGCGCACGCATTCAGGGACGTGAGCGAAACAGCGAGCAGACTTGCGACAACAGCACGGCGATCGATCATGGTGCACCCGGTTTGACAGGACGACACATTGCCTTACGCAGCGGGCGAAATCGTGGATGCTACTTGGCCAAAGCTGCGAGACCCGCTCTCAGATAAGTGATCTCGTCGTCGTTGATGCCGTGCGAGGCACCGGGAAAGATGCGCTCGGTCACCGTTGCCCCCATGCGGGTGAACGCCGCCGTCGTCTCCTTCACGCGGGCGAGCGGGATGTGCGGGTCATGGTCCGAGCAGCCGAGGAAGACCGATGCTCCGGCAAGCGTGCCATGATAATCGCGTGGCGTGCCCGGCGGGCCGATGGCACCGCCGCTCAGCACGCCGACGAAGCCATAGGGCCGCGGGTTCCTCAGCACCGTCTCGCTCGTAAGGCATGCGCCCTGACTGAAGCCGATGACGGCGAGTTTCCCCGCCTCTATGTCCGAAGCGAGAATGTCTGCGATGATCATCGCCACACGATCCAGCGCGCGAGAGAGGTAAGGCTCGTTCGCCGCGGTCGGCGCCATGAAGCTCTGCGGATACCAGGTGTAGCCCTCGGCCTGAGGTGCGAGGTAGCAGAGGTCCGGCATGGCCACCGCGTCGGCCAGCGGCAGCATGCTCTCAGCGCTCGCACCGCGACCATGGATCAACAGCACCACGCCCTTGGCACGCGATGGCGGCGCTCCGGCGCGAAGGAGGTCATGGCGTGCGATGACGGTGTCGAGAGTGTCGCTCATGTCAGATGCCTTCCGATGGCGTGCAGCGCCTTTTGCGTGGCGATGTTGAGGGGCGTCGAGAGGAAGTCGGGCCAGCTTGACAGCTTGGCGGCAACCAGCCCGTAGTCCCAGTTCACGTAGATCATCTGGCCGAACACGCCCCGCGCGTAAATGGCGCGCGAGCGGGGGTCCTCGATCCACCACTTGTTGCGGTAGGAGCCTTCGGGCAGCGAGGGTGAGGGCGGGGCGGCGGGGTCATGCCTGCCGTTGCGCGTTGCCTCGACCCAGGCGGGCGGGATGATGCCACCGCCGTTCTGGAGATAGAGCAGGCCCACGCGCGCATAATCACGCAGGCAGGCGTTGAAGCCGCCATCGGCGAGTGAGCTTCCCGCCGCATCGACGGTGAAGCTGGCGCTCTGCTCGGCGCCCATGGGCTGCCAGAGTTCCTCCGAGACGATCTCGTAGAGGCGCTTGCCGGTGACGCGCTCCATGCAGAAGCCGAGCACCTCGGTTTCGATCGAACGATAGGAGAAGCGGTCACCATGGCGGCATTCCAGCTTGCCGAGGCCCAGCACCTGCTCGAAGACGTGGCGCGGCCAGCGGAAGGCGGGATCGCTGCCGGGTGGGATCGGCTTCCAGCCGGCAGCAACATCAAGTTGGCCGATGTCGGCGTAAGGGTTTGTATAGGTCTCGTCGAAGGTGACACCACTCGCCATGTCGAGCACGTGCTGCAGCAGTGCACCGCGATAGGCAGTGTCGTTGAGTTCGGGAATGTACTGCGTGACCGGCGCTTGCACGTCAAGCAGGCCCCTGCCCACCAGCACGCCCGCCGCCGCTGCGGTGACCGACTTCGCCACCGATTGCGAGATATGCAGGCTGCGTGGCGTCATGCCGTTGAAATAGCGCTCATAGACGACTGCGCCATCCTTCAGGATGATGAAACCGTCCGTATACGTCTCATCGAGCAGGCCCGCCAGCGTTGTGGAAGCCCCCTCGACGGAGGTGACGGGCAGCTGGTCGAGGTCCTGTTCCTTGCGAGGCAGCGAGCGCACCGGGCCATCACCGCGCCACACTTCGGCGGTGGGCAGGATCTGCCGGATGTTCTGGAAGCTCCAGCGGTTCCACGGCGGCCGGTCCCAGTCCATGCGCGGCGGGATCAACTGCGGCGGCGAGCCCTGCATGATGGGCGGGCGGGAATCGGAATTGCGGTAGGAGGACATCGGCACTCTCCCTTGAAACCAAAAAGGGGAGGCCTTTCGAGCCTCCCCCTCATCTCCCCGAAGGGACTTACTTCTTCAGGTTGGTCCAGATCTTGTTGTAGATCTCGACCACTTCCGGCGAACAGGGCGGCACGAACTCGGCCTTCGGCGCCTCGGCCGGCGGGTTGAGTTCGGGAGCGGAAGCCCAATCCTTGTTGGCGGCAAAGTCATGGCTGCCGGTGATGCCATTGTCATAGCCCGCGAAATCCGAGATCAGCGCGGCATTGGCGGGATCCATGATGAAGTTCTGGAACAGCTTGGCGTTCTCGAGGTTCGCCGCGCCCTTCAGAACCGACACGTTGTCCATCCAGCCCTCGGTGCCTTCCTTGGGGTAGGCGTATTTGAGGGACGGCATCTTCTGGCGGGCACGGAAAGCCGCACCGTTCCACTGCTGCGTGGCGGCGACGTCACCTGAGGTGATCTTGGTGATGGTGTCGTAGCTGAAGGTCTTCCAGTTCGGCTTGGCAGCGAGAAGGATGTCGTTCACCTTCTTGAGTTCGGCCTTGTCGGCGGTGCAGCGCGGCACACCGGCATAGCGCTCGGCAGCGTGCATCACCGAGTTAATGTCATCCAGCATGTTGATTTGGCCCTTCAGCTCGTCGGGCGTTTCGAACAGGATGGCGAAGGTGTTGATGTCACCCTTGTACTTGTCGGTGTTCACCGTGAAGTTCGTGGTGCCGAACTGCCATGGCACCGAGTAGTTACGGCCGTCATCCCAGTAGACGTTGACGAACTCCGGACGGACGTTCTTGAAGTTTTCCATCTTGTTGGGCTCGGTCTTCTCGAGCAGGCCCTCGTCGACCATGATCTTGACCGTGTAGTCGGACGGCACGACGATGTCATAGCCGGTGTTGCCGGCGCGCACCTTCGACAGCATGGTCTCGTTCGAGTCATAGTCGTCGAGCGTGACCTTAACGTCATACTGCTTCTCGAACTTCTTGATGAGTTCGGGATTGGTGTAGTCACCCCAGTTGTAGATGTGGAGCTCGCCAGCGGCCATCGCCGAGCCGGCGGCGAACAGCATGGCGGCAGCCGAGACGGCCGCACCCAGTAGCTTCTTCATGTCAAACATCCTCCAGTTTGTTTCGTTCGTTTCTCATCTTTGCCGTCACTTGCGCCTGCGTGCGATCAGGAATGACACGGAGACGAAGAGGATGGAGACCAGCAGCAGGATGGTGGAGATCGCGTTGATCTCCGGCGTCATCGGCCTGCGGATCTGGTTCCAGATATAGAGGGGCAGCGTCGTCTGACCGGGGCCGGCGATGAGCTGCGTGATGGTGAAGTCGTCGAAGGAGACGATGAAGGCCAGCGCGAGACCTGAGAGGATGCCAGGGATCATCAGCGGGAAGGTGACGCGCTTGAACGCGTTCCACGGCGTGGCATAGAGGTCCGCCGCGGCATTCTCGAGCGTCAGGTCCATGTCCTCGAGGCGGGCCCGAATGGGCATGTAGGCGAAGGGGATGCAGAACACGGTGTGAGCGATGATTATGTTGCCGATACCGAAGTTGAGACCCAGCTTGCCGGCCAACAGCGCGAAGAAGGAGAGTGTCGCCACGGCGGTGATGATCTCGGGCACCATCAAGGGCAGGTTGATCACCATAAAGGAGGTGCCCATGCCGCGCCACGCCTTCACCCGCGTCATGCCGATCGCTGCCATGGTGGCAAGCGTGGTCGAGACGATGGTGGCGGTGATCGAGATGATCAGCGTGTTCTTCGCGGCGTTGTGGAACTCCTCGTTCTGCAATGCCACACCGTACCACTGCAGTGAGACGCCCTCCCAGTGGGTGACAAGGTTGCCGGAGTTGAAAGACCAGATCATGAGTATGAGGATCGGGGCGTAGAGCACGAAAAGGCAGATCACGGCCATCATGCCGAAGCCCGGCTGGTCCTTGATGTCGCGGTGCTTCACGGTGTTAGTGGCCATGGTGCACCTTGCCGGAGGTGTTGCGGACGTAAAAGAAGAGCGCCACCAGCACCGCCGCCATCAGGATGAAGGCCTGCGCGGAACCGAGCGGCCAGTTGCGGCCTGACCCGAACTGCTGGGCGATCAGGTCGCCGATCATCAAGTGCTTGCCACCGCCGAGGATCAAGGGCGTCACATAGGCGCCGAGTGCCGGGATGAACACGAGCAGGCAGCCGGCGATGATGCCGGGCCTGGCGATGGGGATGATGATGCGCCACAGCACACGGCGCCTGGTGGCATAGAGATCAAACCCCGCCTCGACGAGGCGGAAGTCGAACTTCTCGAGGCTGGAATAAAGCGGCAGCACCATGAAGGGCAGGAAGGAATAGAGCAGGCCCAGCACGATGGCGAAGTCGGTGTAGAGAAGGGTGATCGGCTTGTCGATCACGCCGATCCAGATCAGGAAGCCGTTCAAAAGGCCCTGGTCACGGATGATGAACATGATGGCGAGCGTTCTGACAAGCAGGTTCGACCAGAAGGGGATGGTGATGAGCAGCACCCACCAGTTGCGCTGGGCAGGCGGCCTGGTGGCCATGAAATAGGCCGTGGGGAAGCCGAGCAGCAGGCAGACGGCGGTGGTGATCAGCGCGAAGATGAAGGAGCGGAGATAGATGATCAGGAAGTCCGGTGCGAACTGGAGCGTGCCGTCGAAGATGTCCTCCTGGAACAGGAAGTAGACATAGGCCTTGGTGGTGAACTGCCACACCACGCCGCCATAGGGTGCGGCGACAAGGAAGGAGTAGATGAACATCAGGATCAACGGACAGACCCCGAACAGCGTTATGAACAGCACGGCGGGCAGCGAGAGCCAGCGATTACGCGTCATCTGCTGGCCTTCCATGGCCCGCGCAACCTGTTCAGCCTTGGAGAGCGCCTTGGCCATCAATCCCTCAGCACCTGGGCGGAATGCGCTTCGAGCGCGATGCCGACCTTGTCGCCCGGGGCAAAGCCATGGCCACCGCCGCGGGTGTTCTGCTGGCGGATGATGAAGGGCTCGGCGGCGCCGTCGATCTTCACGTAGTAATGGGTATCGGTGCCGAAATAGACCACGTTCTCGAGGCTGCCCCGCAGGTCGGCGTGACCGTCGCCCTTGACGATGTCGGCGTGCTCGGGGCGCACCACCACGCTAACCTTGCCGGCGGGCTTCAGCCCATCGGGGAGGCCCGCGGTGATGGTCGAGCCGCCGGTAAGCTTCACGCTTGCGTCATTGGCCGAGATGCTCACCACCTCGCCCGCGAGGAAATTCGTCTCACCAATGAAGTTGGCAACGAAGCGCTCCGAGGGGCGGTCATAGATGTCGCGTGGGGATCCGATCTGCAGGATCTTGCCCCGGCTCATGACCGCGATGCGGTCAGACATCGTCAAGGCTTCTTCCTGGTCGTGGGTGACGAAGATGAAGGT
The DNA here is from genome assembly GCA_947475225.1 of Bradyrhizobiaceae bacterium. Classification (GTDB taxonomy): domain Bacteria; phylum Pseudomonadota; class Alphaproteobacteria; order Rhizobiales; family Aestuariivirgaceae; genus Aestuariivirga. The sequence continues at coordinate 303 of CANJMQ010000072.1, read as the reverse complement.
GATGCCTGTCTCGTGCTGCAGGCGCTTCAGCTCGATCTGCATGTCCTTGCGGAGCTTGGCGTCCAAGGCCGAGAGCGGCTCGTCGAGGAGCAGCACCTTGGGGGCGGGGGCGAGTGCCCGGGCGAGTGCCACGCGCTGCTGCTGGCCGCCGGAAATCTGGCTGGTGCGGCGATTGCGCAACTCCTCCATGCGGACGAGTTGCAGCATCTGGGTAACGCGGGCGTCGACTTCGGATCTCGGCTTGCCCAGCATCTCAAGGCCGAAGCCGATGTTCTGCGCCACCGTCATGTGCGGGAACAGCGC
>CANJMQ010000071.1 GCA_947475225.1 Bradyrhizobiaceae bacterium | reverse complement strand
TCAACACCATGATGGCCTCATGTGGCTCAGGTAAGCTCATGATATATATAACTGAATCGTGGAAAGTCTGCCAGAAATAAGTGTTTCATCTGGCGAATGCGGGTTTAGTGATTACTCTGAAGACTTGTATCGGCACTTCTTTGAGGTGTCGGATGACAGCGGCATCGCCAAGAGCGTTCTTCTCAAATACCTTGGAAACCAGCGTTCGGTGCTCTTGTATGGCGTTGAGAACGGCTATGAACTGGATATTCCGATCCAATGCGCGCCCGAACTGGTCCGATTGCTCACAAGAGACAACATCGCTGTCTATCAGGTTGTGCGATTGTCGAAGTCAGAAGGTCAGTGGCGATCCCGTCCTTGAAAAAGGTTTCTCGAGAAAGCGCTGCACTTGGGCAAACAGACAGGTTCCAACGCTCCTGCAATACCTGGATGGGAATGGCGCGCTCGCAGCGTAGCGAACTGGGCAAACACCCGCACAACTGACTTCTAAACGCATTCCTGATGGCGCTTTGACTTGTGCCCACGCTGCGGCCGTTTGGCGCTCCATGTAGTCACCAGGAACCGCCTCCACTCCTCTCGTTGCAACTGCAGTAGCGACATGAACATCATTAACATAATGCGTTCGCAATCCAGCGTGGACAACCGGGGTCTCCTTGAAAAATCCGCCAGTGATCTTGGCGAGTTGAGCCAAAAACATGGGTTTTCTCAGGTCTCCATGGACTTCATCTGAGCGCCTCGGCAAAATCGATGACGCAGACGCGTTTTGTCAGCACAGGATTGCTGACGTAGATTTTTCACCAACAAAACAATGTGTTATGGCAGCCGTATGCGCATTGAGATTCTGCGTGTCATTGGTTCGATTCCGGCCCTGCGCACCATTTCTTCGAGGTTCGAAGGCTGATCGCCTCGCGGCAAGTTGAGCCGTGGAGGCGGTGCGGCTTGGCTGAATGATGATCCATTGAGTCGCTGGTGGATCACCGCGACGGCGTCGGTGAACAGCCGCTGGCCGGCCAGGCAACTTGGCGAGGAGTGTCACGCGGGCATCGCCATGCGACGCAAGAGGCGCGGTGATCGCGATGTGCCAAAATTGCATTTCACCCTCAAGACCGCGCGGCAATTGATCGCCTGGCGCGATTGAACTAACGTGAAAGTCCAATTTCGGGTGCTTTCGGATTTGATTTCCCATTCTCACAAGACCGTCTTTGTCCATGTGCCGAAGTGTGGCGGCCAGAGCATTGAGACAGCCTTCCTCGCCGATCTCGGCCTGGATTGGGAAACCAGGGCTCCCCTGCTTCTGAGGCTGAACGACAATTCAAGGCTTGGTCCGCCGCGCCTGGCTCACCTCATTGCACGGGACTACGCTCGCTATCACTACCTCAGTGACGAGCTGTTCCGGTCCTACTATTCATTTGCAATACTCCGGGATCCGGTGGCGAGGACGGTGTCGCTCTATAATTTCCTGCTCTCGATGGGAACACTGCCCCGGGCCATGGGCTTTGACACGTTCCTCTTCGATTGGCTTGCGAAGCAGCTGCAATATGGCCAAGCGACCGCGGAGGAACAGAATTCGCCCACCCATGGGTTCTTCTTCGTGAGACCGCAGGTCGACTTCATCGTCGATATGAATGGCGCGGTCTGCGTCAAGGATGTGTTCTTCCTGGAGTCTCTCGGCAGGGCCTATCCGGTCATCCAGCAGAAATCCGGCCTCAGGACCTCACTCGGACATGCAAACAAATCGGTTCAGCATTTTCAGTCAGCGCAGCTTGATCCACGCCACATCGACTTCATCCGAGAGCTCTACGCAGCCGACTTTGACTTTATTGGGTCGCATACAACGAGCTAGGGACGCGTCTTGCGGCGGCATCAAGGACAGAGCTGGCCAGCATCCAGACGAAGCAATCCCATGAAACCTGATGCCCCCGAGAGATTTCGTAGATGAGCTTCTTTCTAAGTCGCAAACTTGCGATTGCACACACAGATGCTCAATACAAACGACTGAGCGCTGAAGAGGCGAGATAAGGCATTCAGGCCGAACGAGGTCTCGCGCAACTCGGCAATTGTGAATACGCTGTGGGACTTAATGCAACCGGGAATGCAGGTTGAGCCACTCATCGCTGAGATGAAAGTACGAAATGCCTAACGTCCATTTGGTATCACTAGATCGAACTGATCATCGCCCAACGCGTGGTCCAGTTTGACTGTGAGTGCATGATTGGCTCGGGCGGCAGATCCGGCGGGACGCTGGCGTTGCCGCGAAAGGCATCTCGGTCCGCTCAAGAATGCGCTGGGCCCGCCCATCTCCGCGGTACGTTTGCACTTGGTGCCATGAACGAGTAATCTGTGCAGAGACCATGGCCGGGACATGACGTGAGCGATATCGGCAGCACAATCTGGAACTTGCTCCCGGGCTGGAGGAGTGCCTGCTTCCTTGCGCTCTATTTACTGATCTTCACGCCGCTTGAACTCCTCATTCCCGCCCAGCGCGGGCGAAAATTCTTCCGGCAGGGATGGTCGACCGACCTGCTCCACTTCTTCTTTTCGGCGATTCCGATCACCATCGGGATCACGGCGATGATTGGCGGTTCAGCATTACTGGGCAGTCTGATAACGCCCGTTGCGGTGACTCACTGGTTGGTCTCGCAGCCGATCTGGCTGCAGGTTCCCATCGGGATAGTCCTTGCCGATCTGTTCTTCTATCTGGGGCACCGGCTGCAGCATGAGGTGCCATGGCTCTGGGATTTCCATGCCGTTCATCACAGCAGCAAGGAACTGGACTGGCTGGCGGCGTTCCGGATTCACCCCGTCGACCAGATTCTTGAGCGGGGCACGTCGCTCATTCCACTTTTCGTTCTGGGATTTTCGCCGTCCGCAATCGTCGCGATCATAGTTATCTTCCAGTGGCAGTCCATCCTCATTCACAGCAACGTTAGAATTCCTTCCGGTTGGCTGAAATGGCTTGTCGCCACGCCAGACTTTCATCACTGGCATCATTCCGCTGACGCTGTGGGCCACAACAAGAACTTTTCCGGCCAGCTGCCACTGTGGGACCTGATCTTCGGCACGGCCTACATGCCGTCAGCCATGCCGGAGCGCTACGGCATCACGGACTCGATCAGCAACAACTACCTGATGCAGCTGCTCCATCCCTTCAGGCGCCTGGCAGCCCGGGTACTCAGGAGGCTGAAGGTGCGCCAGCCTGTTTCCACCCCCGGACCAGAGCATGATCCTCAGGGGCGCAGTCTTTATAAGCTGCCCGGGATTGACGCACGCGGAGATCGTTCTGCGTCCAATTGAGAGTGTGTCGGGAAATCTCCAGGACTTGATCATCCGGGGACAGCCCCTTCGCATTCTGCCGATCATTGAGCCGCAACGACGACGGAAGCGGCCAGCCTGAGCTGGAGCAGCCAGTCCCCGCACCATACGCAATCCTCCATGCCGGGAGGCCGATAGGACGCAGGGCAGTTTCATGCCATAGAGGCGAACGTTCCACCGACATATCGAACCCCAAGGAATTCCGCTTCCGTGAAGAGCGCTGCTTCTGCCACCATTCCGGTGCTCATATGCACGCTGGCGATCTTCCTGCTGTCTGCCATGGACGCGGCAATGAAATCGCTGGTCATCGCAGCGGGCGTCTACAACATCGTGCTGTGGCGCAGCGTTCTTGCAACGCTCGCCTCGGCGGCTGGCTGGGCAGCAAAATCGCCCGTGCGGCCGGGCTTCAGGGCGCTCAGGCTCCACGTCTTGAGGGCATTGATCGTCGGCATCGTGCTCATGACCTTCTTCTGGGGCCTTGCGCGGCTGCCACTGGCAGAGGCCATCGGCCTCAGCTTCATCGCGCCACTCTTCGCCTTGTTCCTTGCCGCCGTGCTGCTGGGGGAGCGCATTCGCGGGCAGGCGATATGGGCCGCTGTGCTCGGCTTCGCAGGCGTGGCAGTCATCGTGGCGGGGCAGTTCGGTGGCGGAGCCTATTCGCAGGAAACGCTTCTCGGCACGTTGTCGATCCTGGTCTCGACAGTATTCTATGGCTTCAACCTGATCCTCATCCGCAAGCAGGCGCAGATCGCCAAGCCGATCGAGATCATGTTTTTCCAGAACCTTTCGCTGCTGATCATCCTGAGCCTTGCCGCGCCGTGGATTGCCGTCATGCTGCCACGTGAATACTTTCTGCCACTGGTGGGCGTGACGGCGCTGTCGCTCTCCGGCCAGTACCTTATGAGCTGGGCCTATGCCCGTGCCGAGGCGCAGTATCTGATCAGCACCGAATACACCGCCTTCATCTGGGCCATCGCGCTCGGCTGGTTCTTCTTCGACGAGACAGTGTCGTGGGAGACATTCGCCGGCGCCAGCCTGATCATCGTCAGCTGCTGGATCGCCGCACGGGCCAGCATGCGACCCGTCAAGGGCTGAACCAAGACGTCAACTCCGCCATGTCGCTGCCTCTTTTCGATTGCATGGGAATCACCCAATCAGTAACGCAAGTCACTTCCCAGTCCAGCGGCAGCGCATCCATGAACCCGACCCTCTCCAGACGTGCCTTCATCCTCGCGGCGGCCGCTTCCGGCCTCGCTGCCGCCACTCCGGCCGTCGCGGCCGGGGACCTCAAGGGTGTCGCTCTGTCAGGGCCGGTACCGTTCAGCTTTGACAGCCTCATCGCCACGGCCCGCGAGATGGCTCTGAAGCCCTTTGTGCCCACGCCGGTTCGTGGCGCGGAACTTCTCGAGAAAATCGACTTCGATGCCTACCAGCAGATCAGCTTCAAGCCGAAAGATTCGCTGTTCAAGGGCACGCGCTATCCGGTGCGCTTGTTCCACCTCGGGCGCTATTTCAAGTCACCAGTGAAGATCGCCATTGTCGAGGGCGGGCAGTCGCGCGACGTGCTCTACAGCCCGGACCTCTTCACCCTCGGTCCAAAGGCCAGGCCCATCGTGAACAAGCTGCCGGAGGACCTCGGTTTCGCCGGTTTCCGCGTGCACGAGGGCGACACCAGCAATGACTGGCTGGCCTTCCTTGGCGCGGCCTATTTCCGTTCAGCGGGCGAACTCAACCAGTATGGCCTGTCGGCCCGCGGCCTCAGCATCGACACCACGGCCTCCAAGCCGGAAGAATTTCCGCGCTTCACCGAATTCTATCTTGAAGAGAAGCCGGACGCGCTGGTGATCATCGCGCTGCTCGACAGCCAGAGCGTGACAGGGGCGTTCCGATTCACCTGCGCCAAGCCCAGGGCGGTGATCATGGACGTCGAGGCGCGCATCTTCACGCGCAGCGACATCGCGCAACTGGGCTTTGCACCGCTCACCTCGATGTTCTGGTTTTCGGAGACCAACCAGCGCCAGGCGCGCGACTGGCGCCCGCAGGTTCACGATTCCGGGGGCCTCGCCATCTGGACGGGAGCGGGCGAGCGCATCTGGCGGCCGCTCAACAACCCGCCCACCGTGATGACGAACAGCTTCCTTGACAGGAATCCGAAGGGCTTCGGCCTCGTGCAGCGCGACCGTGACTTCACCCATTACGAGGACGACGGCGTGTTCTATGACAAGCGCCCGACGCTTTGGGTGGAGCCCAAGGGTGACTGGGGTGAAGGCGAGGTGCAACTCGTCGAGATTCCCACCGAGGATGAAATCCACGACAACATCGTCGCCTTCTGGACCGCGCGCGCTGCGGTGAAGGCCGGCCAGTCCTTCTCGCTCGACTATCGGCTGCACTGGGTGGACGCTGAACCCTATGGACCCTCGGGCATCGCCCATGTGGTGGCAACCAGGCGCGGCAATGGCGGCAACCCGGCGGTACGCGACAAGGCCTCGGGCTACGTGAAATATGTGATCGACTTCGAGGGCGGCGACCTGGCCACGCGCGAGAGCACCACGAACCAGGCGATACCCGATATCACCGTGTCACGCGGGCGCGTGGTCAATCCCTTTGCGATCCGCGTGGCGGGCACTGACCGTTGGCGCATCATGTTCGATCTCGATGCCCATGGCCCTGCCCCGGTCGATCTGCGTGCCTATCTGCGCACCAAGGATAACAAGGCCTTGAGCGAGACGTGGCTGTTCCAGCACTTCCCGCAACAGAATTCCTGGTAGATCCAGACAGGGGCTTCAGGCGTTCTGGAGTAACCGCCACAGGCCAGCGCCTGCCGCCACGAGCACGAGCAAGCAAATAAACAGCTTCCAGCCCGCCGATGCGGAACCATCATAGCACAAAGCCTGATAGATCGTGTCATGATCATTGCGAGAGAGATAGCGGCAAGCTGTCTCTCCCATCGCTACCGCCCAGCCATCAAGTCCTTCCATGGCATCCTCGCGGGGTTATCCCTGCTGCGGAGCATACTCCAAACAGCGGCTGGCAACAAATACGGGAGAATTACCAGCCTAGTCGAGATCGTCGTTGTCCTGGCTGCGGTCCATCAGCAGCATGGTGGTGGTCTTGCGGTAGTGCTCCGAATTGACGTGGTCGATACCCTCGACAGTGATGGAGAACATGCCGTTTTCAAGCCTTTCGATCCATCGCTTGGCCTTCAGATACCAGAGATGGAATTCCAGGTTCTCGACCTTGCAGCCGAATATGCGCTCAAGCTCGAATTCCGGCACTCCCGGATCGCGGATGCTGTGCCGGCGACGGTTGTAGAAGACACTCAGCAGCTTGGACTGGATGTCGACATCCTGGCCAACCGTGTCGCCACCAGTGCCATCGGAGGGATAGGCCTGCGTCGTGCCTACGACCTGCTTGTATAGAATATCGTATTGCGAGCGCTTGGCATAATCCTTGAGCAGATTGTGGGCTTCAACCAGAAGGTCGAAACGTTCACGATTTCCTGTCTGCGGATTGTCCGGATGATATCGCTTGGCAAGGCGGTGGAACCGCCGGCCCAGGTCCTCAGGCGTGATATCGGGCTTGACGCCCATGATCTTGTAGTAATCGACGAAGCTATTGGCTTCCATCATCCCCGCTCGCGTAGTTCCGTTGAGGGGCCGGTAACATGCCCGGCCACATCTCTCTCTTCCAAAACCCTACCTGAAGCGCATACCAGAAAAAAGTTGTTGCTTGGTCTATGCTTTACATAAGGAACTACACGCGGAGCGCGCGTTGACCCGCCGTTTTTTCAGCGCCCCAGAAGCTTCCTGAGCTTGGCCTGTTTCGTCTCCGCCGCTTCATCATAGCTCAGTGTTCCGGTAAAGCTCCCGTTGCGATCGAACAGGAAGGTGGTGGCGGTGTGATCCATGGTGTAGCCGCCGTCGCTGGTGGGCACCCTGGCGTAGTAAACACGAAACTCAGAAGCGAGTTGCTTCAGCTGGTCGTCGGTGGGCACCAGCGCCTCGATGCGCGGGTCGAAGTTGGAGACATAGTCCTTCATCACCGCCAAGGTGTCGCGCGCTGGATCGACAGTGATGAAGAAGACACGGAAGTCCTCTGCCGCATCACCGAGCGAAACAAGATTGTTGCTCATCTCATAGAGCGTCGTGGGGCAGACTTCCGGACAATGGGTGAAGCCGAAGAAGACGGCGTAGGACTGGCCGGCAAGCGTCTTCGAGTCGACAGTCCCACCCCTGGCCGATGCGAGAACGAAAGGTCCGCCGATATCGAAGACGGAGGACGAGGTCTTGTCGCGCAGCAGGTCCGCGCCAATCCACGCCACCGCTCCAAGCGCCAGCGCGACAGACACCGCTGCAGCGGCGATCATCCTGACATGTTTCATCACGGCTCCGGTCGCTGGAGTTCGGAGAGGGAGCGGCGCTCCCTCTCAGGCTGTTCATTCCATGTCGCTCATGTCGCCGCCAGGTGCTGCCACCTCATAATCGACGGTGACGGTACCCGCCTTCTCGAAGGTCAGGCTGCCAGAAAACTCCTCGCCTTCCACCACCTGTCGCTTGAGCCCCATGAACATGATGTGCAGGGCCCTCGGCTTCAGCTTCACCGTGGCGCCGGCAGGAATGATGACGCCGTCGGGAAGCTCCTCCATCTTCATCACATCGCCCACCATCTTCATGTCGTGAATCTGCACGGTGGTACTGATCTCGGAGGTCACCTTGACCAGACGGTCATCCTCCTTGCTGTTGTTGGTGATGGTCATGAAGCCAACTGCCACATCCGCCGCCATGGGCGACTGCCGCGACCAGGGATGATGGATGACCAGATTGCCGAACGTGATCTCGTGGGCTTGGCCACTGGCGATAGTCATGACACAGGCGAGAGCGAGGGCCGATGCCAAGACAATTTGATTGTAGAGTTTCATATCATTGTTCCTGTGGAAATGCCGGAGCCCTGGCTGGGCCGTCGTGCATCTCGGATCTAAAAACATGAGGAGCGCCCCTGCCGGAGCGCGGTGGATGCGCCGTCAGACGACGGCAGGCGGGCCGCGCGGCGGGCTGGCGTCAAGCAGCGACTGCAGGGGTGCCGCCAAGGCATCGGCCGCCGCAGATTGTGGAATTCCGGCAGGCTGCGGACGTGTGGCGAAGGCCGGAGCAGGCGATGCAAGGCTCGGGCTGCAGAGGGGGCACTGCGAACCGCACAGCACGCAATGATCGTGGCTCGTCGGGTGCTGCTGGTGTCCACCCTGCTGCTGTTGCATGTCCTGCCCGCAAACCGACAGCATCACGTCGCGGTCAAGGGCGGCGGAGGCTGACAGGGCGGGTTGCGGCAGAAGGTTAATGAGCACCGGCACAACGAAGGCCAACATCACCGCCTGGGCGAACCAGCGGCGCATGCCCCTCAATTTCAAGAGAACGCCATTGCGCATGGCGTCAGTTAGCCTGCCGCAGCGGCCACTGTCCATATTTCCCGGAGAAGCAGGGGACGGTTCAGGCGCCGGCGAGGGCCGAGAGCGCCTTGAAGAACTGACCGTGGCTGGCCTGGGTCCCGGCCAGCATCTGCAGCGCGTCCTGGTGCTGGAAGGCGACGATGGTGGCAGACACCACCACGGCGGCCACGGCGCGGCGCACCCACTTGCTGGAGAAGAACAGCGCGATGGCGATGGTGGAGAGGATGCGGAAGGGAAGGCTGATCATGATCAAATGCCCCGCCTACTTGCTGGCCGTGCCGGCGATCGCAGAGCCGCCGCGCGCCGGTTCGAGCGACACCCACTTGCGCGGATCCTGCGCCGACTGGCGCTTCAGCATGGTGTAGCCGGTGGCTGCCCAGACGCGGATTTCGTTGCGACGGTTGTCGAGGATATAGTCGCCGGCAGCCGTGGTGACCGTCAGCACGGCATGGCCTTCGCCATGTTCGTCGAGCACCACGGTGATGCGCAGGGCCTCTTCCGGAATGCCCTTGGACATCAGGATCTTCTTCTTGAGCAACACCACGTCCTCGCAGTCGCCTGCGTCGGTGGGAATGGTCCAGTATTCCGGCGTGCCGTAGAGGGTCTCGTCGGTGACGGGCGCAATGGCGCCGTTCACGAAGGCATTGACCATGCGCACCAGCAGCCACTTCTCTTCCGACATTGACACGCGGCGCTGGCGGGATCCATCCGGCTGGCAGTTCTCGGGACTCCTCTGGCAGAACTCGACGAAGCCGATGGGTGGCAGTGTCTCGGCGTATTCATGCGCGAAGGCGGAGGCCTTGGTGCCAGACGTGCTGGCGAGCGACGGGGTGGCGAGCGCCAGAAGGCAGCCCAGCAGCAGCGCAACTCCCCTTCCGATCTTTCCCATCTGCAAGCCCCGGCCCATATCGTTAATATGGAGTAAACATGCCTCGGGGCCCGGGAACGGGCAATCGTAAACGAAAAGTTAAGTTAACGGCGGTCCGGGGCCGGGGGGCTCAGGAGTGCCCGCTGCGAGCCTGGGCGCGGTCCATGGATCCTACGTCACGCATCATGTTGACGAAGATCGAGGCCGTCCAACCAAAGTTGAACAGTCCGGAGATGGCGATCACCGGGCCGATAAGCCGCCAACCCTTGGGCAGGTTCACCGTGCCGCCGCCCAGCGTGGTGTAGTTCTCGAGCACGAAGAAATAAGAATCGCGCAAGCCGGGAATGAGGCCACTCAACCAGATCGGCCAGGCCCACATGAGGGTAACCACAAGATGTAGTGCGGCAAGCGATGCAGCCGCCACCGCGACGATGACATCATAGCGCCACGGGTTCATCTGCTGGCCACCCCTCTCCCATGTGAGGGTGAAGTGGCGGTAGACCAGCCTGACCCCGATGCCATGCACGAGGATCACCACGGCCAGGATGACGAGCCCGACCAGCATTTCGAGCAGCGGGTAGGTCGCGACGAGGGTTTCGGCGGGGGTCATTGTCTGGATTTGAGCGTGGCGACGGTCTTCTTCTTCGCGACGTAGGCCTCGCGCGAATTATAGGCAACCTCGTTGTTGCCGGTGATCTTGTCCTCGCTGCGCCGGATGTAGTTGTCGATCTTGTGGTCCTTGAGGTCTGCCACGGCGAGGTCGCGCCAGAACTCACCAAGGCTGAGCTGGCTTGCATCCGGCCCCGGAAGATAGACGTAGTCCGGGCCTTGGAGCAGGATCACCTCTGGCCCCACCTGCTGGTAGGGACCAAACTTCTTGTTGATCATTACCCCGGGTGGCAGCAGCGGAACCAGGTCGTTTTCATCGACGACGCGCATCAGCGGCAGGAAGCCGAGCTGCGATACACCCGCCGATGTCGTGAAGCGCGGCTGGCCATAGGTGTAGATCTTGTCGACCTTGTAACCGTCCTCGATCATGTAGATGCCGAGCACGGCCGCCACCGCGCCGCCAAGGGAGTGGCCGACAAGGTAGGTCTGGTATCCCTTCTTGAGGTAGGGCTGGGCGTCCTTCCAGACGGCGCGGGCATCCTGGTCGAAGCCGGTGTGGATCGGGATCTTTGTGGCGCGGTCATCACGCACCTTGGCGTCGAAATCCTCGCTCAGTGTCTTGTCATCCATGGTGCCGCGCACCACGAGGTATTGCACCTTCGCCTTGTTGTCCTGCTCGATGAAATACTGAACATCACGGCCACCCGGCGTGGCGACGACGACTGTCTTGGGATAGGCGGCGCGGATCTGGGCGGGCGTTGCATAGGCGGCCTTGGCGCGCTTGGCATTGACGTCGAGCGTTGAGAAATCGATCTTTTCGTGAACGACTTCCGAACCCAGCGTCTGAAGTTCGCCCTTGGGAAGACTGGCGCAGCCTGCGAGAACGCCGATGCAGAGCAGGGCGGCAGCGAACTGCCGTGGTGCGAAGCGCGGCTGCGGGCCACGCGCTGAGATCGAAGCCAACGCCGTCATGTCTCCATTGGGATTCATGATTCACCTTGGCGTGGGGCGGTGCCCGCGTCAATCACAGTCAGCCGGCGGATGCGGCCGGAAACCGGCCGCGCAGCAAGGGGTTCAGTTCTGCGCGATGTCGGTGCGGCGGAATTTCAGCACGTCACCGCCATTGCCCTGGGCCACATACCAGCCACCCTGCTGGCTGATGCGGCCGCACTTGGCCTCACCCTTTGTCCACTTGTCGAAGGCTACGCAAAGTGCTGCCCCCTTCATGTACCAGTGGCCGGTATCCTGCTGGCCATAGGCAACGCCGACGATGGAGCCGCCGCGGCTGCCGGTGAAGTTGACGCGGTAACCCTTCACCTGCGCCTCGAACTGGCCGGGGAACAGCTTGGTCACCTCGGAGCGCGCCAGCGGCGCAGCAACGGCAAGGCCCGAGACGGGGAGAGAGGCAGCAACAATGAGGGTTGCCGCAAGAGCGGTGCGAAGGATCATTGGGAAAAGCCCCTTGTTTGCGGCGAGCCCAGCCCTTTGGCGGCTTGCCTGTTTCGATGTCGGGTGCCCCTTTGGCAGCCCCGTGTGGTCGAAATATGGGGATGAGGTGGCTTAATTTCCCGTTGATGAAGCTCGGATCGGACAACTCCAGCACTCCTTTTGATTGATGTTGTTGACTTTTTTGAACATGGGCCATGCGATCGGGGCATTGGAAGAAGGCTGCGGCCTCATGAAAGTCCCTTGTTCTTCAGGGGCTTTGCAACCTTTTCAGGAAGTCTTCACCATGATCTGACGTTTCATGCAGCGGGCCGCGACGGCTGGCCTGCTCCTTGCCCCTCATCCGTCCAAACGAAGTCTCCCGGCAATTGAAGTCGGCGCGGCCTATGCTAGGGAACCGACATGCGGCTGCTCGAGACATTTCGAAGCGACGGCTTTCTGCGCTTTGCCTCTGACGAGGCGGTGCTCGCCTGGGCGTGCCACGCCCGGCCCATCGCTGCGGCGGCCTCGCGCGACGCGGCAAATGCGTCGTGGCTGCGCTGCGGCGGCACGTGGTTCGTGGGTGTCGATGCACTGCCCAATGACCAGGCGGGAAGGCTCGCTGGCGGCCCGCCTTTGGCCGGAGCGGCCATGACCTTCATCGCGACGGAGTTGAACTTGCGCCTGCCCATGCACCGCGCACAGGTCTCAGTCTGCCACCCCGGCTATCCGCAACCCTCGCCGGAGGAGAGCGAGGCCGCCTACAGTTTCCGCCGCAACCGCGATGCAGCCCATGTCGACGGCCTGCATGCCGAAGGGCCCGCGAAGCGCCGTTACCTAAAGGAACCGCACGCCTATATTCTTGGCATCACCCTCACCGAACAAGCACCTGATGCCGCGCCGCTCACCGTGTGGAAGGGCTCGCACCGCATCATGGGCAGCATCTTCGCCGAGGCCCTCGCGGGCCATGCGCCTGACACCTGGCACGATATCGACCTCACCGAACCCTATCAGGCTGCACGCCGCGAGGTGTTCGACACTTGCGAGCGAATCGTGCTGCCCACGTCGCCGGGCGACGCGGTGCTGGTGCACCGCCACCTCGTCCACGGCGTGGCTGCCTGGGGAGCGCAGGCCACGGCCAGTCCCGAGGGCCGGATGATCGCCTATTTCCGCCCCGAGTTCACCCTGCACGGCGACTGGCTTGATCGGCCCTGACGCGGCGGGCATAAGTTATCGCCAGAGTGTGGAGTGGTCCGTGACGGTCTATGGCAAACTGGGTGTGAAGACCCTGATCAATGCGAAGGGCACCGCGACGCGCCTGTCGGGCGGCATCATGCGGCCCGAGGTCGCCGCCGCCATGGTCGAGGCCTCGCAGGCCTGTGTCGACATCGCGGAATTGCAGGCCGCCGCCTCGCGCGTCATCGCGGAGGCGACGGGAGCCGAAGCAGGCTATGTCGCGTCCGGCGCTTCGGCCTGCCTGATGATCGGGGCTGCTGCCTGCATCACCGGCCTCGATCCGGGAAAGATGGCGCGCCTGCCGGATACCACGGGACTGAAGAACGAATGCGTGATGGTGAGGAGCCAACGCAATTTCTATGACCACGCCATCCGCGCCGCCGGACTGAAGATCGTCGAGGTCGGGTTGCCTGACCGCTACGCCGGCGCCGGGGTGCGCGATGCGGAGGCCTGGGAGATCGACGACGCGATCACCGACAACACCGCCTGCATCTTCTATGTCGCAGATCCACAGTCACGGCCAGCGCTGGCCGAAGTGACCGCCGTCGCCCATGCCCGCGGCATTCCGGTGCTCGTCGACGCCGCCGCGCAATTGCCGCCGCAGGACAATCTCAGGCGCTTCATCTCCGAGGGAGCGGACCTCGTGGCCTTCTCCGGCGGCAAGGCGCTGGGGGGCCCCCAGGCCAGCGGCATGCTCGCCGGGCGGCGCGACCTGGTGATGGCCGCAGCACTCCAGCACCTCGATCTCGACATCTTCTGGGACATGTGGTCGCCGCCGCCCACCCTCATCGACAAGTACCGCCTCAAGGGCGCGCCACAGCATGGCATCGGGCGGAGCTGCAAGGCTGGCAAGGAGGAGATCGTCGGCCTGCTCACCGCGCTCCGGCTGTTCATCGCCGAGGGTGATGCCGCCCGTCACGCCCGCTGGCTCAAGGACTGCGAGACGGTTGCAGCGGCGCTGGACGGCTTCCTCGTCACCATCACGGGGAGCAACGACATTGGCGCCGTGCCCACCGTCGACATCACGCTGGACCCCGACCGGATGAGCGCCACCGAGCTCTGCCTCAGGCTGCAGAACGGCGAACCAGCCGTGGCGCTGGACCCCGCGCAGCGCGACAGGGGCATCGTGACCGTCAACCCCATGTGCCTCAAGCCGGGTGAAGCGCAGGTTACGGCCGAGCAAATCGCGCGCGTTCTGCGGGAACTATAAGTTCATTTGCATTATTCTGGATTCGGGGCATGATCGCCGCAAAAAACAGGGGTGACGCCATGTCCCTCAAGGGGACGAACCAGGAATTCGGCAGGCCTTACAACCGACGGATCGTCCTGGAGACGATCCGGCAGAACGGGCCGATCGAACGCGCCGAGATCGCGAAGCGGGTGGGCCTGACCGTTCAGACGGTGGCCAACATCATCCGCGAGCTGGAGGAACTCGGCCTCATTTCCGGCGAGCGCACCCGCAAGAAGAGCCGCGGCTCGCCGCCCATGAGCCTGACGCTCAACCCGCAGGGCGCCTATGCCATCGGCGTCAACGTGACGCCGCGCGGCATCGAGGCGGCCCTCGTCGACCTTGCCGGCACGATCGTCGCCGCCAAGCGGATCGAAACATCGCCCCCTGCCCCCGAAGAGAGCTTTCGCGCCATCGGCAAGATCGTCGACAATTTCCGCACCAAGACCATGGGCCGCATGCTGCTCGGCATCGGCCTTGCGATGCCGGGCCCTTTCGATGTCGAGTCGATGAGCTTCGTCGGCCCCACCACGCTCGAAAGCTGGCGCGGCATTGCCGTGACGCAGCACCTGTCCGAGACGACGGGCCTTCCCACCTTTGTCGAGGGTGACACGCTGGCGGCTGCGCTGGGTGAAAGCCTCTATGGCGTAGGCCGCCGCGTGAGCGATTTTTACTTTCTCTATTTCGCCGTTGGTCTTGGTGGATCCATGGTGCGGAACGGCGAACCGATGCGTGGAATCTACGGCAATGCCGGTGAGATCGGGCATGTGCCGATAGTTCCCGACGGCCAGCCCTGTTCGTGCGGCAACAAGGGCTGCCTCGAGCGCTATGTATCGCTCGAGGCCTATCAGCGCCGTGCGCCGGTCATCGGCCGGGCGGCATGGATCGCGGAAGCCGCCCCGCTGCTGCGCAACGCCATCGTCGCCATCGAAAACCTGTTTGACCCCGAGACGGTGGTGATCGGCGGCCTCATCGATGACGAGTTGCTGTCTGAACTCGCCGCGGCGGCGGAACCGCTGCCCTCATCCGTCGCCGATCGCAAGGAACGCTCGGCGCCGCGCATCATGCGTTCGGCCAGTGGCCAGGATGCCGTGCTGCGCGGCGCTGCCTCGCTCGCCTTCTCGGGCGCGTTGTCGCCGCGGCTGGGCCAGGCGGACGGCAGCGAGAAAGACCCCCTTTTCGCAAGGAGCCGCGTGGCATGAGCTTCCCCACTCTCCTCGAACTCGACGACATCCGCATGAACTTCGGCGCCATCGAGGCGCTGAAGGGTGTCTCCTTCAAGGTGGGACGCGGCGAAGTGGTGGCGCTCCTGGGCGACAATGGTGCCGGCAAGTCCACCCTCGTCAAGATCATCTCGGGCGGTCTCAGGGCATCGGCGGGTCGCATGGTGTTCGACGGCGAGGAACGCTTCTTCCCCACTCCCGCCGAAGCCAAGGCGCAGGGAATCGAGACCGTCTACCAGGACCTCTCGCTGTGCACCAACGTCGATGTCGTCGGCAATTTCTTCATGGGCCGCGAGATCGTGAAGAAATGGCTGGGCTTCATTCCCGTCCTTCAGGAGAAGGAGATGGAAGAGGTGGTGGCGCAGGCGCTGCAGAACGCCGGCACGCGCATTCCATCGCTCCGCACCAATGTCGAGCATCTCTCGGGTGGCCAGCGCCAGGCGATCGAGTTGAACCGCTTCGCCCACTGGGGCGGCAAGCTGGTGCTGCTCGACGAGCCCTTCGCGGCGCTGGGTGTGGAACAGACCAGGCGTGGCCTTGACCTCATCAAGCGCATCGCAGCGCAGGGGATCGGCGTCATCATCATCACCCACATCATGCAGCAGGCCTTCCAGGTGGCCGACCGCATCGTGGTCATCCGCCAGGGCCGCGCCGTGGGAGACGTGCCAACCAGAGAGACCAGCCCTGACCAGGTCGTGGGCATGATCACCGGCGAGGCCTTGGCTGGCCAAGCCCAAGAAACGAGGCCGAACGGCCCTCCACCGAACTGAACCACAACAAAAATCAACAGAGGAGACGAATATGAACCGACTGCGCCGATTCTTGACTGCCTCCATCGCGATGGCTGCGATGAGTGTGTTCAACCCCGCCTACGCCGATGGGTCGAAGGGCAAGATCTTCTACATGGTGCCGACCCTGCTCGACGAATTCCAGACCGAGTCGGTCAGCGCCCTCACCAAGTTCATGGGTGACGTGGGCTACGAGGTCGTGGCGCTCAACGCCGACAACAAGACCGACGTGCAGCAGAGCCAGATGGACGACACCATCCTGCAGAAGCCCAAGGCCATCATCCTGGCCGCCGTCGACTTCAACGCGCTCGCCCCCTACATCGACAAGGCGCGCGCCGCCGGCATCCCGGTCATGATCTTCGACCGCCAGATCACCTCGACGCCGTCCGACCTCACGTCGGTCGCCGGCACGGTGGAGATCGGCCATGTCGCGGGCGATCAGATCGAGGGCCTGCTCAAGGCCAAGAACGGCTCCGTGAAGGGCAAGGTGCTGCAGGTGCTGGGCGATCCGTCCGACCCCTACACCCTCGACATCCAGAAGGGCTTCGAGGAAAAGATGGCGGCCTTCCCGGACGTGAAGATCATCTCGCTGCCCGCCATGCAGTGGGAAGCCTCCAACGCCGGTACCATCGTTTCCGACCAGCTCGTCGCCAACCCCGACATCGACCTGATCTTCGTGCACGCCGCCCACCTCGCGGTGGCCGCGGTCGCCTCGCTCGAAGCCAAGGGCAAGAAGCCGGGTGACGTGATGCTGGTATCGTCGAACGGTGCACCCGTCGGCCTCGACCTGATCCGCAAGGGCTGGGAGAACGTCGAAGTGGAGCAGCCGCTCTATGCCCAGGCGGCAGCGCTTGCCATGTTCGCCGACAAGGTGGTGAACAAGGAAGAGATCAAGCCCGGCAACTACTCGGTCCTCGGCCTCGACTCGGTGATGACCAACGAGAAGTGGGGCCCGAACATCAAGATCCCGGGTGCCGCCATCACCAAGGAGAACGTCGACGAGCCGCGCTTCTGGGGCAACCTGAAGGCACCCGCCGACAAGATCACGCCGGTTCAGTAACGCGTTGAACACATAACCACTCCCTCTGCCGTCATCCCGGCGAAAGCCGGGACCCAGCTTCCTTCATGACACCCATAGCTGGGCCCCGGCTTTCGCCGGGGTGACGGGCCGAGAGAAAACAACCGGACCTTCCAATGACCTCACCCCGCCAGCGCGCAACCGTCGAATTCATCCTTGACCATCTCGTCTGGTTCATGCTGGCGGTGGTGCTGATCGCATTCTCGATTTTCGTGCCGAACTTCTTCCAGATCGGCATCTTCGCCAACATCATTGAAGCCTCAACCTTTGTCGGTGTGATGGCGATCGGCCTCGCCATCGTCATCATCGCAGGCCACATGGACTTGTCGGTGGAATCGGTCGCCGCCCTGTCGGCGATGATCACCGGCATCCTGTTCTGCTCGCACGGCATCGGCATCGGCCTCACGCTCACGCCGGAATGGCTGGTCGTCCCCGTATCGCTGTTGATTTCACTGGCGGTGGGCGCGGTGATCGGCTGGCTCAACGGCTTCTTCGTCATCAAGCTCAAGATGAATGCCTTCATCGTGACGCTCGCCTCCTACATCTGGGTGCGCGGCCTCGTCGTTGCCATTTCCGGCGGACGCTCCGCGCAGGACCTCGATCCGGACCTGCGCTTCATCGGCATCCAGCAGGTCCTCTACATCCCTCTGATGGCGTGGATCGCCATCCTGTGCTTCGTCGTCTTCTCCTTCATCATGAGCCGCACCCCCTTCGGCCGCCACATCACGCTGATCGGCGGCAATGCGGTGGCCGCCTTCCGCGCCGGCATCAAGGTCGACCGGCTGATGTTCATCTCCTTCATTCTCGCCGGCGCCATCGCGGGGCTCGCGGGCTGGCTGCTCGCCATCCGCACCTCCGGCGCCACGGCCAACCTCGGCACCGGCATGCTGTTCAATGCCTTCGCCGCAGTGGTCATCGGCGGCGTGTCGCTCAAAGGTGGTGTGGGCAAGCTGCCCGGCGTCTATGCCGGCGTGCTGCTGCTCTCATCGATCCACACCGCCATCAACCTGATGGGGCTTCCTGCGCACTACACGCAGGTGATCCTCGGCCTCCTCGTTCTCGCCGCGGTGCTGCTTGACACATTGAAACTCCAGATCCGCCAGAGGTTCGCATAATGGGAAGGCTAGACGGCAAGGTCGCGCTGGTGATCGGTGCTGCACGCGGCATCGGCGAGGGCATCGCCCAGCGCTTCGTCGAGGAAGGCGCAAGCGTGGTCATCGCCGACACCGAGGTGGAGGCCGGCAAGGAAACGGCCGCACGGCTGAAAGGCCTCTTCATCGAAACCGACATCTCGCGCATGGATCATGCCCAGCGCGCCGTGCAGACGGCCCTCGACGGTTTGGGCGGCCTCGACATCCTCGTGCAGAATGCCGGCATCTATCCCTGGACGCTGATCGAGAACACCTCGCCTGAAGAATGGGACAAGGTGCTGGCCGTAAACCTCAAGGGCACCTTCCTTGCCGCACGCGCCGCACTTCCGCACATGAAGGCGAAAAAATCCGGCCGCATGGTCTTCACCTCCTCGATCACCGGCCCCCGTGTGACCAGCCCCGGCCACGGCCACTATTCGGCCTCCAAGGCGGGCATCAACGGCTTCATCAAGTCTGCAGCCCTGGAGTTCTCGGGCTACGGCATCACGGTCAATGGCATCGAGCCCGGCAACATCCTCACCTCCGGAATGCAGATGCACCGCTCGCCCGCCTTCATCAAGGCGATGGAAGATGCGGTGCCGCTGGGCCGCCTCGGCACGCCACGCGACATCGCCAACTGCGCCCTGTTCCTGGCCTCGGACGAGGCGTCCTACATCACCGGCACCACCATCATCGTCGATGGCGGCCAGACGCTGCCCGAAGGTACTGATTTCCGGATCAACCCGGAGTAATGCGTCTTCTCCTGCTTTGCGGGAGAGGACGACAGTGCTCAGCCCCCCGGGGTTTGACTTCACCCCTCAACTCGCTAAATACGCCACAAAATCCACTTCCGAAGGCATGAACCCATGGCCAAGCCGCGCACGCTCTATGACAAGATCTGGGACGACCACCTCGCCCACGAGGCCGAGGACGGCACGGCGCTGCTCTATATCGACCGCCACCTCGTCCACGAAGTGACGAGCCCGCAGGCCTTCGAGGGGCTCCGCATGACCGGCCGCAAGGTGCGCCACCCGGAGAAGACGCTCGCCGTCGTCGACCACAACGTACCGACCACCGACCGCTCGAAGGGCATTGCCGAAGACGAAAGCCGCATCCAGGTCGAGACGCTGGCCAAGAACGCCGCCGAATTCGGCATCAAGTATTTCAACGAGCTCGACAAGCGCC
>CANJMQ010000070.1 GCA_947475225.1 Bradyrhizobiaceae bacterium | reverse complement strand
GCGAAGCCACGACAACAGCCCGACATTGTTCCTCGGTGCCGTATTGGAGTTCAAATGCAGGCTCGCTGAGCCCCTTCTGGAACTGCACCTTGTTGCGCGCCATCAAAAAACACCCCTGAAATCAATGATGTTCGCTATTTGTACCACGCTCAAAATGGCTGAGCAAGGTGCGTAATCAGGAAACCAATTGCTTGGGCGCCGCGTTCCATGGTCTCGTCCGGGGCAAATCAGGAGGATGAACGATGATGCACGACATTCTGTCCGCATGGTGGATGTGGGCGGTGCCGATCGCCTTCGTGGCTGTATTGATCTATGCGCTGAACCCGAAGCGCAAGAAGCAGTTCGAGGAAGAGGCACGTGTGCCGCTGGAGGATGATCCGCCGGTGAAGTGAGGCCGTTCCTGCCGGATAACCTTCGCGCCGGACCGTCTTCGCGGATTTTTTACGCAAGGGGCGTCCGCCGATGGATGCTGCTGCACGCGCGCTCTCATCATCTGACCGCTGCGCTTGACATGACCGGCACGCGAGTGTCTTTCTCCAGTTGAATTGCGGAGCGCCGATCCCTTGCGGAAGCTGACACTTGCACTCTACCACCGGCTCACCGGACCCTTCTCGGCCGCCGGGCTGATCCTCGGCGCGCTGTTCTGGACGGCGGCTCTGACGCCAAGCCTCATCCCGCGCGACGGCCTGCTTCAAGGGGCAATCGGCGGCCTGTGCTTTGCCGCCGGCTATGCACTGGCTGTTGCGTTCATCGCGCTCTGGGTATGGCTCGGGCTGCCGGTGCTGCCGAAACTGCTCCTGAAGCCGATCCGCGTGCTGTCCGCTGTTGTCGCTGCGGTCATCATGCTGTGGTCGGCCTTCCGCGCCGAGGGTTGGCAGGACGAGGTCCGCCGCGCGCTGGACATGCAGCCCAACGGTGGCAACTGGCCATTCATCCTGCTCGCCGTCGGGCTGCTGCTCATCGTGGTGCTGATGTTGATGGGCCGCTTCTTCGCGGCGCTGCGTGATCTTGTCAGCGCGCCGTTGCGCCGCGTGCTGCCGCCGCGGCTGGCCGTGCTCATCGCGGTGGCGCTCGCCTCCTGGGTGTTCTGGTCCATTGGTAACGGCGTCCTCCTCGATGCGCTGCTGCGCGGACTCGATTCCTCCTATCGCCGGGTTGATGCACTGATCCCGCCGGAAGAGGCGCAGCCGACAGATCCGATGAAGGCCGGCAGTGCCGCATCCCTCGTGCAGTGGGAAGACCTCGGCCGCCAGGGCCGCCTCCGCGTGCTGTCGCAGCCGACGGCAACGGAGATCACGGCGATCACCAGCCACGGGGCGAGGGACCCGTTGCAGATTTATGTCGGCCTCAATTCCGCCGAGACGCCGCAGGAGCGCGCTGACCTGGCGCTCGCCGAGTTGAAGCGCACCGGCGCCTTCAGCCGCAGGCTTTTGGTCATCGCCACGCCGACCGGCACCGGCTGGGTCGACCCCGCCGCGATGTTGCCGCTCGAGGTGATGACCGGCGGCGACGTCGCGTCTGTCTCGGTGCAGTATTCCTATCTGCCGAGCTGGCTTACCCTGTTCGTCGATCCCATCTATGGCGAGGAGACGGCGGATGCCGTGTTCGATACCATCTACGGCTATTGGCGCAGCCTGCCACGTGACCAGCGTCCGCGCCTTTTCCTCTTCGGACTCAGCCTCGGTTCGCTCAACTCGGATCTCGCCACCGATGCCTATGCGCTGCTGGGTGACCCATTCGAGGGCGCGCTGTGGGCTGGCCCGCCTTTCGCAAGCCGCACCTGGAACCAGGTGACGGCGTCGCGGCTGAAGGGGTCGCCTGCCTGGCTGCCGCAGGCCCGCACGCCGGCGGTGTTCCGCTTCTTCAACGCGGGCGATCGCAGCGAGCTGGCAGCACCCGGCTGGGGCCCGGTGAAGATCGCCTATCTGCAGTATCCCTCCGATGCGATCACCTTCTTCGAGACGGGCATGTGGCGGAGGGAGCCGGACTGGATGAAGACCCCGCGTGGTCCCGGTGTTTCGCCGGCGCTGACCTGGTATCCCGGCATCACCTTCATCCAGCTCGCCTTTGACATGATGACGGCGACCACCGTGCCGAAGGGTCGCGGCCACGTCTACACCGCGCGTGACTATGCGGCAGGGTGGAAGGCGCTCATCCAGCCGGAGAATTTCGGCGATGCCGAGATGCAGAAGCTCGACCAGTGGATGGAGGGTAAGGGGCTCTGAGCCGGGCCCTTGTCTCCGCCATGCCAGCGAAGGTTGGCACCTACTCTCTCAGAACTCAATTTGTAACGATTGCTTTTGGCCATTTGAGACAGGCGCTACCCCCCTGGCTTGAGTGGGCAGAAAAGCTCTCAGAAGCCGCTCTAAGGCCGCTGGCGGCCGCGGAAGCTGGGCCCCAGCTTTCGCTGGGGTGACGGAGCATTCATGAGACAGCGTTCGCATAATAGAAGGCAATCGCCTGCGAGCGGTTGTTGAGTCCGAGCTTCTCGTAGAGGTTCCGGAGATGGAACTTCACGGTATTGATGGAGATGTCGAGCTCTGCGGCGAGTTCGATGTTGGTGCGGCCCTTGGCCAGTGCGGTGAGCAGGGTCTTCTCGCGCTCCGTCAAACTGTCGCGCGGGTCGCGCTTCAGCCCGCGCACATTCATGTAGGGGAATACCATGCGCCCCGCCGCCACCGTGGCGGCGACATCGAGCAGCTGCTGCTCCGGCGCATCGCGCGTCAGGAAGGCTGCTGCCCCGGCCGCCATGGCGCGGCGCGGCACGTCCGGGTCGCCGCTGCCGGAATAGACAATGACGCGCGGTGCGTCCGGCCTGTCGCGCAGGATGCCCAGCAGCCTTTCAGCCCCCAGCTGCGGGATGGTCCAGTCGACGATGCCGATGTCGACCGGCACCCGCAGGCAGGATTCGAGGAAACCCTCGGCCGTCTTGGAGGTGGCCACCAGGCTGAAGCGCTTGTCGCGCTCGAACAGCTCGGAGAGGGCCTGGAGCATGATGGTATTCGGGTCGGCGACGATGACACTGCGGATTTCTGTCATAAACCTATCCTATCGGGTGGGTGTAAGCCCTGACAAGTGGAATTTACAGCCGGAAAGGATAGTAAAAATCCCACCTTAACAGATGCCGAAAGGCTGGTTTTCCGGGTGTTTTCAAATTGCACCCACCCGCCCATGGTGGCGTCAACAACAAAACACATGGGAGAAAATCAATGCCAGGAACTCGCGGCCTTTTCATTCCGGGCCCCACCAACGTGCCCCAGGCGGTCCGCCTCGCGATGGACATCTCGATGGAAGACCAGCGCGCGCCGGATCTTCCCGCCTTCACCCTGCCGCTCTTCGCCGACGTGAGGAAGGTGTTCAAGACCGAAAAAGCCCAGGTCTTCCTGTTCCCGGCATCGGGCACCGGCGGCTGGGAAGCCGCGATGACCAACACCCTGTCGCCCGGCGACAAGGTGCTCATCGCCCGTTTCGGCCAGTTCTCGCTGCTGTGGGCCGACATGTGCACCCGCATGGGCCTCGAGGTCGACGTGGTCGACGTTCCGTGGGGCGAGGGCGTTCCCGTCGAGATCTTCGCGGACAAGCTCAAGGCCGACAAGACCCATGCTTACAAGGCCGTGCTCGTCACCCACAATGAAACCGCCACCGGCGTGACCAGCGATGTGGCCGGCGTGCGCAAGGCGATGGATGACGCGCATCATCCGGCCCTTCTCTTCGTCGACGCAGTGAGCTCGCTTGCCTCCATCGACTTCCGCATGGATGAATGGAACGTCGACATCTGCGTGTCCGGCTCGCAGAAGGGCTTCATGATGCCCGCCGGCCTCGCCATTCTCGCCGTGTCGGAGAAGGCGCTCGCTGCCCGCAAGGCCGCCGGCATGCGCCGCTGCTACTTCGACTTCGAAGATATGATGAAGACCAACAAGGACGGCTTCTTCCCCTATACCCCGCCGCTCCATATGCTCCGTGCACTGAGGGCCGCGACCGACCTGCTGCTCACCGAGGGCCTGGACAATGTGTTCGCCCGCCACTTCCGCCTCGCCGAAGGCGTGCGCCAGGCCGTTTCGGCCTGGGGCCTCAAGCTCTGCGCCAAGGACCCGAAGTGGCACTCCGATACGGTCAGCGCCATCCTGCTGCCTGAGGGCTTCGACAGTGCGGCCCTCGTGCGCCACGCCTACACCCGCTACAACATGTCGCTCGGCATGGGCCTCAACAAGGTGGCGGGCAAGGTCTTCCGCATCGGTCACTTGGGTGATCTCAACGAGATCATGTGCCTGCAGGCCATCGCCGGCTCCGAAATGGCGATGCGCGACTTGGGCGTGCCGGTGACGGCGGGCTCGGGCGTGGGTGCCGCCATCGAATACTACCGCGGCGCCGTCGGCGCGGCTGCGCTGAAGAACGCGGCCTGAGGAGATCGACATGGACATTCATGAGTATCAGGCGAAGGAAATCCTCGCTCGTTTTGGCGTGGCAACGCCGAAGGGCGCTCTCGCCTACAGCCCCGAGCAGGCGGCTTATCGCGCCCGCGAGATCGGCGGCAAGCTGTGGGTCGTCAAGGCGCAGGTCCACACCGGCGGCCGCGGCAAGGCCGGCGGCGTGAAGCTCTGTCGCTCGGAAGACGAGGTGGCTGATGCCGCCGACGAGCTGCTCGGCAAGAAGCTGGTCACGCATCAGTCCGGCCCCGCCGGCAAGATCGTGGGCCGCCTCTATGTGGAAGGCGGCGTCGCCATCGCCAAGGAGCTCTATCTGGGCTTCGTGCTCGATCGGAAGTCGGAACGCGTGATGGTTGTCGCCTCGTCGCAGGGCGGCATGGAGATCGAGGAGATCGCGGCGGAAAAGCCTGAGTCCATCGTCAAGGTGAGCGTTGAGCCCGCCGTCGGCATGCAGGCCTTCCAGGCACGCGAGATTGCATTCGCGCTGGGCCTCAAGCCGTCGCAGGTGCAGTCGGCGGTCAATGCCCTCATGGGCTGCTACCGCGCCTTCGAGGAACTCGACGCGACGATGCTGGAGATCAACCCGCTCATCGTCACCGAGGACGATCACGTCATGGCGCTCGACGCCAAGATGACCTTTGACGACAACGCGCTGTTCCGCCACCCGGCTGTCGCCGAGCTCCGCGACAAGAGCCAGGAGGACCCACGCGAGACCCACGCCAATGACCGTGGTCTCGCCTATGTCGGCCTCGCCGGCAAGATCGGCTGCATCGTCAACGGCGCCGGCCTCGCCATGGCCACCATGGACATGATCAAGCTGGCGGGCGGCGAGCCTGCCAACTTCCTCGACATCGGCGGCGGTGCCACGCCGGAGCGCGTCGCCAAGGCCTTCAAGCTCGTGACCATGGACAAGAACGTCGAGGCGATCCTCGTCAACATCTTCGCCGGCATCAATCGCTGCGACTGGGTCGCCGAAGGCGTTGTCCAGGCGCTGGAGAAGAGCCCCGTCGGCGTGCCGGTCATCGTGCGCCTGGCGGGAACGCATGTCGAGGAGGGTCGCCGCATCCTGGCGCGCTCGGGCCTGCCCATCATCCGCGCCAATACACTGGCCGAAGCCGCAGAACGCGCGGTGGCAGCCTGGAAGAACAACGCCAATACCGTTGGCCTCAAGGTGGTGAACGCATGAGCATCCTTCTCGACCGTACGACGCCGGTTCTGGTGCAGGGCATCACCGGCAAGATCGGCTCCTTCCATGCGAAGGAAATGCGCGAATATGGCACCAACATCATTGGCGGCGTGACCCCCGGCAAGGGCGGCACCATGCAGGACGGGCTTCCCGTCTTCGACACGATGAAGGAAGCCGTGGAGAAGACCGGGGCCACCGCCTCCATCGTCTTCGTGCCGCCGCCCTTCGCAGCCGACTCGATCATGGAATCGGCGGATGCCAACATTCGCCTCTGCGTTGCCATTACCGATGGCATCCCCTCGCAGGACATGATCCGGGTGAAGCGCTACATGCGCCGCTACAGGGCGGAAAGCCGCATGCGCCTGATCGGCCCCAACTGCGCGGGTGTCATCTCGCCCGGCAAGGCAATGATGGGTATCATGCCAGGTAACATCTATTTGCCAGGCAACGTCGGCATCGTCGGCCGCTCCGGAACGCTCGGCTATGAGGCCGCCGCGCAAATGATGGACCTCGGCATCGGCGTCTCCACCTCGGTGGGCATCGGCGGCGACCCGATCAACGGTTCCTCCTTCAAGGATATCCTCGAACTCTTCGAGGCCGACCCGGAGACCCATGCGGTGGTGATGATCGGCGAGATCGGTGGCCCGCAGGAGGCCGAGGCCGCGGAATATATCCGCGACCACATGACCAAGCCGGTGATCGCATACGTCGCGGGCCTCTCCGCTCCCAAGGGCCGCAAGATGGGCCATGCCGGCGCCATCATCCAGGCCTTCGGCGAAGGCGCGTCGGAGAAGGTGGAACTGCTGCGTGACGTGGGCGTTGCCATTGCGCCGACCCCTGCCGAAATCGGCAGCACGGCGCAAAAGGTCCTCAAGGCGGCGTGAGGTCATGATGAACCTGCCTCTGGAAACTCCCGTGCGCCTGGGGCGCAGCACCACCGCCTCCGGCACCATCAACATCGTGCCGGAACTCCGCTCCTATCGCTATGATCCCAAGCCCTGCCAACTCTCGGCCATGCAGATGCTGGTGCTGCAGCTCGTGTGCTGCGGCCTCGCCGACAAGGAGATTGCATTCCTTCTCGGCGTGTGCAGCGCGACCGTGAAGGCCCACATGTCGCGTGCCATTCGCGAGATGGGCCTTTACCGCCGCCACCAGCTGGTGCGCTATGTCTTCGAGAACGGCCTTTTCGATCCCGAAGCGGCGCAGGCCGAAATCCTGCGCCGGCGCAAAGCCGCCTGACATTTTCAAACAGGAATCATCATGAGCTTCTTTCTTGTCGAACAGGCGCAACCGCGCCTGAACCGAAGCGAACTCGCCGTGCCGGGCAGCCAGCCGCAGATGTTCGAGAAGGCCGCGAAGTCCGCCGCCGACGTCGTGTTTCTTGATCTCGAGGACGCGGTGGCCCCCGACGACAAGGCCCAGGCCCGCAAGAACATCATCCAGGCCATCGGCGACATCGACTGGGGCAACAAGGCCCTGTCGGTGCGCATCAACGGGCTGGACACACACTACATGTATCGGGACGTGGTGGACGTGCTTGAGCAGGCGAGCGACCGTCTCGATCTCATCATGATCCCCAAGGTCGGCACCGCATCGGACGTCTATGCAGTGGACATGCTGGTGACCCAGGTCGAAACCGCCAGGAGCCGCAAGAAGCGCATCGGCTTCGAGCTCATCATCGAGACCGCGCTCGGCATGCAGAATGTTCACGACATCTCGGCAGCCTCGAAGCGCAACGAGTCGCTTCACTTCGGCGTGGCGGATTATGCCGCCTCCACCCGCGCCCGCACCACCTCGATCGGCGGCGCCAATGCCGACTATGCCGTGCTCACCGAGCCGCTCGCCGACAATTCGCGCCAGGTGCACTGGGGTGACATGTGGCACTATGCCATCGCCCGCATGGTGGTGGCGGCGCGTGCCAACGGCTTGCGCCCGGTCGATGGGCCCTTTGGCAATTTCTCCGACCCGGAAGCCTTCAAGGCCGCTGCCGCCCGCGCCGCCGTTCTGGGCTGCGAAGGCAAGTGGGCCATTCACCCCTCGCAGATCGCGCTTGCCAATGAGGTGATGAGCCCATCGGACGCCGAGGTAACACGGGCAAAACGCATTCTCGAGGCGATGAAGGAGGCGGAGGCCCAGGGCAAGGGTGCCGTCTCGCTCGATGGCCGCCTGATCGACTATGCCTCCATCCGCCAGGCGCAAGTGCTGGTCGAGAAGGCCAAGCAGATCGCCGCCCACTGACGCCTGAGGCGCGGGGGTTATCCCCGCGCCCGTTCCAGGCGAAAATTCGGTTTCAGCACCGCCCCGCGCTGACCTATAATGGCCCCCTGCACCCGTTGGAGGGCTCGATTGAAAGATCCATATGAAATACTGGGCGTGGCGCGCACTGCCACGGCCGAGGACATCAGGTCGGCTTACCGCAAGCTGGCCAAGAAGCTGCATCCTGACCTGAACCCCGGCGACAAGTCGGCCGAGGAGAAGTTCAAGCAGGTGGCCGGTGCCTACGACTTGCTCTCGGATGCCGACAAGCGCCGCCGCTTCGATGCGGGCGAGATCGACGCCTCGGGTGCCGAACGCCAGCACGAGCGCTATTACAAGGACTATGCGGAGGCCGCCGCGGGCCGCCGCTACCAGAGCGCCTCGTCCGGCTTCGACGATTTCGCCCAGCAGGATGACTTCCTCGCCGAGTTGCTGCGCCGCCGCGAGCAGCAGGCACGCCGCGCGCCGGGTGCCGACCGGTCCTATGAACTCGAGGTCGACTTCCTCGACGCAGTGAATGGCGCCACGCGCCGTATCACGCTGCCCGATGGCGGCTCGCTCGACGTCACCATTCCGCCAGGGATCGAGGAGGGCCAGGTGCTGCGGCTGCGCGGCAAGGGTACTGCGTCACGCGGCGAAGGCCCGCCGGGTGACGCGCTGGTGGAGATCACCATCCGCCCGCACCGCTTCTTCAAGCGCGAGGGCGACGACATCCTGCTCGAACTCCCCATCACCATTTCGGAAGCCGTTCTTGGCGGCAAGGTGAAGGTGCCGACGACGACGGGTGCCGTGATGGCCACTGTGCCCAAAGGCTCAAACACCGGCACCACGTTGCGCCTCAAGGGCAAGGGCGCGCCCAGGAAGGGTGGCGGCCATGGCGACGAGCTGGTGAAGCTCAAGGTCATGGTGCCCAGCGAGCCCGATGCCGAGCTCGAGAAATTCCTCTCGGGCTGGACGCCGGGGCCAAGCTACGATCCACGTCGGGACATGCAGTCATGATTATCACCAAGACCGAATTTCTGCTCCGCACCCATCTTGACCAGCAGACGCTGGAAATCTGGATCGAGGAAGAATGGTTGGCGCCGGAGCAGGCTGATCCTGAGCCCGTGTTCTCGGAAGCCGATCTCGCCCGCGCCGGATTGATCCGCGATTTGCAGGGTGATCTCGGCGTCAACAAGGAAGGGGTGGGCGTCATCCTCAATCTCGTTGACCAGATCCACAGCCTGCGCTGGGCACTCTCCAACCGTATCGGCACGCGTATGTCCGCGCTGGCTGAGGGGCAGGAGTAGCCTTCGTCAGAAGTAATTGGCGCCAAGCTGCCGCGCCCTGCCGAGCAGGGCGCGGCGCGTCGCCTCGTCCTTCATCAGGTCATACATGATCTCGAGATGCGACTTCGGGATGCCGCAGTACTCCATGATGCCGACATTGAGCTGCACCCGCATCGCTTCGTCATAGCCGCGCTTGGCATAGGTCTCGGCACCGGCTGATGCCGTTCCGATGAGCAGCGCTGCGTGCATGTGCAGCTTGCGCCCGCCATAGGCCCAGCCATTGTTCCACACCCGGTCGATCCAGCCCTTGGTGGTGGCAGGCAAGGACCACCACCAGATGGGGAACACGAAGGCGATGGCCTCGTTGCGCGCAATGCGCGCCTGCTCGGCCAGCACGTCGGCGGAGTAGACCTTGTCAGGGTCTTCCCAGTCGGGCTCATCCTCCACCGGCAGCCGCGGGTCGAATTCCTCGGCCCGGAGATTGGCGATTTCGGGCACATGGCCCGCACTCCGTAATCCCGCCATCAGGCTATCCGCGACCGCGCCGCAGAAGGAGTCCCGCCGCGGATGATCGAACACCACCAGCACTTTCATCGCCGTCTCCTGTCCTTGCGAAGTCTGTTTCCGCGTCGGTGCTTTCGCATCTTGAAGGATGGCACAACATCGAAGCGCTGCCGATAGGCCTTGTGTCCGTCCCGGAAATCGGGCTGTGTGGCTGGCCCAGCGGATGTCACGGAGCCTGGCGGTCGCCGCGGATTGAAGCGTCCACAGCCATTTGGCACCAGGAGCCGGACCCATGTCAGGCGACAGGCTCGCGCGGTGGAGGGGCGAGCCTGTTCAGGCAGCCACCGGTTGCCTCAGCCCGCCCTCAGGGATGGCGGGCGGGCGTCGGTCCATGCACCGCTTCTTGCCGCGGAATCGACCGCCGCCCGGATCGCCGTGATGGAGCGCAGCCCGTCCACGGCCGTCGGGTAGTGGCAGGCAATGGGATCGGGGGCGCGCCCCGCGCCCCGCGCGCGGATCACCTCGGCCAGATCGGCATAGATGTTGGCAAAGGCCACAAGCATGCCTTCCGAATGACCGGTGGCAATGCGCGTGGCGCGGGCTGCTTCGGGCGAGTCGGCGCTTCCGCGCTCGATCACTTCCGTTCGGCCGTTGAGCGGCGTCCAGTGCAGCTGGTCGGGCCATTGCTGGGCCCAGCGCAAGCCGCCCTTTTCACCGAAGACGCGAATGTTCAGACCATGGAAGCTGCCCACTGCCACGGAACTCGTCCACAGCCGCACCGTGGTGCCGCCATCCATGCGGACGTTCACCATGGCATCGTCCTCGAGCTTGCGGCTGGCAATCGCCGACACGAAGTCAGATGACAGTTCGCGCGCATTCTCGCCGCAGACGAAGCTTGCCATGTGCAGGGCATGGATGCCGCAGTCGGCGAACTGCCCGGAGAGTCCGGCGAGGGCCGGATCATAGCGCCAGCGCATGCGCGGATTGTCGGCATCCGCCGCATCGGCATGAAAACCGTGCGAGAACTCCACCACGGCGAGCCTGACCTTGCCGAGATCGCCGCGTGCCACCATGGCCCGCATGTGCCGTACCAGCGGATAGCCGGTGTAGCCATAATTCACCGCACAGATGGCACCGGTGCGCCGCGCCGTGGCGGCGATATCCTCCGCCTCCTCCACCGTCACGGTCATCGGCTTTTCGCACAGCACGTTGATGCCGGCTTCGAGGAAGGCCTTGGTGATCTCGTAGTGTGTGGCATTGGGCGTGGCGACAGTGACGAGGTCTATGCGATCCGGGCGGTCTCTCTCGCCGGCCAGCATCTCGCGCCAGTCACCATAGGCGCGGTCAGGTGCGATGCCGAGGCGGCGCGCGAAGTCGCGCCCCTTTTCAGGCTCGATGTCGAGCGCGCCCGCGGTCATCGTGAACAGTCCGTCGAGTGCCGCGCTGATGCGGTGGACGGGGCCGATCTGGCTGCCTTCGCCGCCGCCGATCATGCCCCAGGTCAAGCCTGTCATGTGATGCCCTGTCAGTTGAAGCCGATGGAGGAGAGGTAGTCGCGGTTGGCGCGGGCGTCGGCCACGGGCGATGTGGCGCCTTCCGGGTCGCAGTCCTGCTCCACGGTGCACCATCCCTGATAACCGGCGTCGATCAGCAGCTTTCGCACTGCATGGAAATCGGTAATGCCCTTGCCGAGATTGCAGAAGATGCCCTGCCCGCAAGCCTCATAGAAGCCGGTACGTCTGGTCACCACATCGGCCCTGACCGCCGGGTCGATGTCCTTGAAATGCACATAGGCGATGCGGTCCATGTGGCGGGCCATGAAGGCCACGGGATCAAAGCCCGCATAGTGCGAGTGCCCGGTATCGAGGCAGATCTTGAGAAGCGCTGGGTCGATGTCGGCGAGCAGCCTTTCGACCTCGGGCTCGAAGTCGATGAAGCCTGCGGCATGCGGGTGGATCGACACGGTGAGGCCGTAGTCCTCGCTCCCCATGCGTGCGATGTCGCGGAATCGACCAGCGAAGCCGACCCACTCGGCCTTGTCCATCTGTTCGGCCTCCTGCGGCCGTCCGGCAGTTGGCGCACGCCGCGGCGAGATGGAATCGATGAGCACCAGGTGATGTGCGCCATGCGCCTGGAGCGAACGGCAGGTTCGGACCGCGGCATCCTTCACCTCGTCCCACTTCGCGGCATCGTGAAACGGCCTGAACACCACGCCGCCGATCAGTGTCAGCCCGCGTTCGGACAGGGCAGCGCCGAGGACCGCAGGGTCCTCTGGCATGAAGCCGATGGGCCCCAGTTCGATGCCGCCATAGCCGGCAGCCCGGCACTCATCGAGAACGCGCTGCCATGTCGGGTTGCGCGGATCGCCGGCAAACTCGACACCCCAGGAGCAGGGGGCATTTCCGA
Organism: Bradyrhizobiaceae bacterium; assembly: GCA_947475225.1. GTDB lineage: Bacteria > Pseudomonadota > Alphaproteobacteria > Rhizobiales > Aestuariivirgaceae > Aestuariivirga. The sequence goes on along the minus strand of CANJMQ010000070.1, from coordinate 7,707 downwards.
TGCGGATCGTCATGTGCGGATCATTCTCCCTCGATGCTGGCCACGTCGACCCAGCCGCGGCGTGCCTGCGAGGCCCAGGCAGCCTCGATCAACCGGTTCACCATGTGACCGTCCTCGAAGCTGGGCCACCTTGGTTTGCCATCGGCAATGGCGGCGAGAAAGTCCCGCGCCTCGATGATGATCTGGTCCTGGTAGCCGGTGCCATGCCCGGGCCCCAGGCAGAAGGCCTGGTAATCGGGGTGCTCTGGTCCGGTGAGAATTTTCGTGAAGCCGCGGCGGCCTGCGTGTCCCTCCGCCTTGTAGAGCCAAAGCGCGTTCTGGTCTTCCTGGTCGAAGCGGATCGCGCCCGTGGTGCCGAAGATCTCGTAGGCATAGCCCATCTTGCGTCCGGTCGCGACGCGGCTGATGAACAGGTGGCCCATGGCGCCGCCCGCAAAGCGGCACATGATCTGTGCCTGATCGTCGTTGGTGACAGTCTCCGGCCCAGATGGCGAGGGCCTTGCCCTGTGCACCGTCTCGATGTCGGCGCACAGGCTGGCGATCGGCCCCACCAGCGCCAGCGCGGCGTTGATGATGTGAGGCGACAGGTCACCCATGTTGCCGTTTGGCCTGCCGCGCGTGCGCCAGGACGCGGGCTCTGCCGGGTCGGCGCAGAAATCCTCGGTGTGCTCGCCGCGGAACCAGGTCACCGTGCCGATCTCGCCATTGGCGATGATCTGCCGGGCCAGCTGCGAGGCCGGGGTGCGAATGTAATTGAAGCCCGTCATGTGCACCAGGCCGCTGCGCCGCGCAGCCTCCAGCATCTCGCGGCTCTCGGCCGGGCCAAGCCCGAGCGGCTTCTCGCAGAACACGTGCTTGCCAGCCGCGAAGGCAGCCAGCGCGATGTCCTTGTGGGTGTGCTGGGGACTGGCGATCACCACCGCATCGACCTTCGGGTCGGTAACCAGCACGCGCCAGTCGGTGGTCGAGCGTACGAAGCCGAACTGGCGCGCCTTGTCGGCGGCACCCTCCGGCGTTGTGGTACAGATCATTTCCAGCGACGGGCGCAGCGCGGTGTCGAAGACGGAAGCAACGGCGGCCATCGCCACTGCATGGGCCTTGCCCATGTAGCCCCCTCCGACGATGCCGATCCCGATCCGGGCCACCCAGCTCACTCCGTGTTGCAAGCGCTTGCAACGAAACTACACAACACCTATCCTCGGTCGTCAAGCTCGGGTGGCAGCATGGACGTGCACCGGATGATCGACATGCTGCGCGGCAGCAATTTCCTGGTGCTGGGGCGTGCTGGCATGGACCTCTATGCCGATCCGCCGGGCACCCGCACCGAGGAGGCCGCGCACTTCACCTCTGCGCTTGGCGGGTCGGCCGCCAATATCGCCGCAGGGATCGTCAAGCTGGGAGGAACGGCATCGCTGCTCACCACCTTGTCGGATGATGCCGTGGGCCGCTTCGTGCGCCGCCAGCTTGAGCACTATGGCGTTGGCACGGCCCATCTCCGCACCGTGGCCGGAGAGGCGAGAACATCACTCGCCGTGGTGGAAACAAGGCTCCACGACTGCCAGTCGGTGATCTACCGCAATGCTGCCGCCGACTTCGCCCTGCAGCCGAAGGATGTGGCCGCTGTCGGAATGCAGGATTATGGCGCGCTGATCGTGACCGGAACAGCCCTTGCCGTCGAACCTTCGCGCGCGGCCACCCTCATGGCGATGCAGATGGCGCGCGCCGCGCAACGCCCGGTCATTCTCGACATCGACTACCGTCCCTATTCATGGACGAGTGCTGCCGATGCGGCGGCAACATGCAGCGAGGCCGCCCGCGGCTGCGACCTGCTCGTCGGCAATGACCTTGAGTTTGACGTGATGGCTGGTGGCAGCGGCGGACGGGAGCTTGCGGAGCAACTTGCCAAGCAGTGCTCCGGCGTCATCTACAAGATGGGCGAGAATGGCTCGATCGGCTTTGCCGGCGGCAACAGCTTTCTGACGCCGATCTTTCCGGTCGCGGCCCTCAAGCCCACGGGTGCTGGCGATGCCTTCATGGCAGGTCTCGTCACCGGGCTTGCCGCAGGGATGGATCTTCCCGCCGCCCTGCGGCGCGGCACGGCGGCGGCCGCCATCACCGTCACCCGCGTGGGCTGCGCGCCGGCATCGCCCACCACCCGTGAACTTGCCGAATTCATCAGCCGCCACCCATGGCAGGCGTGACCACGAGGACCCATGCATATTCCACCTTTCGACAACCGCAATGCACCGATCATCGGCATCGATGATACACGCGTGCCGTTGAACTACTTCAACATCGTCAAGCTGGGGCGCGGCGTTGCCTTCGAGTACTGCGTGCCGGGCTATGAAACAGCCATCGTGCCGGCCACCGGCACCATCGACGTCGATGTGGGCGGCGAAGGCTTTGCCGCCATCGGCAACCGCGGCGCTGACGTCTGGGACGGCGAGCCCGAAGGCGTTTACGTGCCGCAGGGCGCCAGGGCGCGCTTCGTCTGCACTTCGGAAGCGGCCGAGGTGTTCATCGCCGGGGCACGCTTCGATGGTGATCTTGAGCCCTTCGCGGTGCGCGCTGCCGATATCGACCTCGTGCAATATGGTTCGGACGAGACCAAGACGCACCGTAAGATCAAGCACATTCTCGGCACCAGGTACCGCGACCGGGTGGGCCGTCTGCTGGTCTCGGAACTGTTCACCGTGGGTGCCGGCGGATGGTCGGGCTTTCCGCCGCACAAGCACGACACGGACCGCCTGCCGGAGGAGACGCGCCACGACGAGACCTATAATTTCCGGTTCCGCCCGGCGCATGGCTTCGGCTTGCAACTTGTGCAGCGCGAGGACGGCAAGGTGGGCGATGCCTATCACATCGTCGACGGTTCGACCGTGGTCCTCGACAAGGGCTATCACCCCTGCGTCGCGGCACCCGGCTACGAGATGTATTATTTCACCATTCTCGGGGGCCTCAGCCAGCGGCCGCTGGTGCAGTTCTTCCAGCCCCAGCACGCCTATCAGATCGAGACCATACCCGGCATCAAGGACATGATCGCCAAGTTCAAATGACCGCCGCAACGCTGCGCCAGATCATCGATTCGGCCGAGGCCGGCAAGCATGCCGTGGCCGGCCTCGTCGTGCTCGGCTGGGAAGACGCGCTGGCCTTCACCGAGGCGGCGGAGGAGACCGGCCTTCCCATTGTCCTGCAGGCCGGGCCAGGCGCGCGCCGCCATACCCCGGTGGCGGTGCTCGGCAAGATGTTCCGCCACCTCGCCGAACAGGCGCGCGTGCCGATTGCCTGCCACATCGACCATGCGACAACACTGGACGAATGCCTGGCCGGCATCGACAGCGGCTTCACCTCGGTGATGATCGACGGCTCGTCGCTGCCCCTCTCCCAGAACATTGCGCTCACCCGCCATGTCGTTGAAGCCGCGCACCGGGCAGGCGTGTCGGTCGAGGGCGAAGTGGGCTTCGTGGGCTATGCCGGCGGGCGGGCTTCCGCCTTCACCGCACCCTCCGATGCCGCCCGCTTCGAAGCCGACACTGCTGTCGATGCGCTGGCCGTATCGGTGGGGAACGTGCATCTGCAGACCGAGAAGACGGAGGGCATCGATATCGCGGCGCTCAGCGCCATCGAGGCGGTGACGCGCGTTCCGCTGGTGCTCCACGGCGGCAGCGGCATCAGCCCTGCAACGCGCCGCCTGCTGGCGCGGCAGCATCGCATCCGGAAGTTCAACATCGGCACTGAACTGCGCCAGGCCTTCGGTGCCGCGCTGCGCCAGGTGCTTGCGGAACATCCCGACAGCTTTGACCGCATCGAGATCCTGCGGTCGACCATTCCTGCCCAGCGCGCAGCGGCGCGCGATGTGATCGTCAATATCGGGCCGGGCTAGCGCGGCGGTTCAGCGTGGCTTCAGCGACGTGCGCTCAACAAGCGAACAGGAGAACCGTCGCGATGGCGCAAGGGTGCCACCCTGTTCAACCATCTCGGCGATCATGTCGACGGCGGCACCGATGATCTCGGCGATTGGCTGGCGAATGGTCGTCAGGCCATAGGCAGGCCATGCCGCCATTGCGATGTCGTTGAAGCCCAGTATGCCGATGTGCCCGGGAACCTTGATGCCCTTCGCGATGCAGGCATCGATTGCGCCGATGGCGAGAATATCGTCGCCGCAGAACACCGCATCGACCCCACCTCGCCTGAGAATCTCTTGCATCAAGTCCTGGCCCGCATCATGCGCGTAGGATGCCCCGAAGAGCGTGGCGCAGGGTACAAGACGGTGCGTGGCGAGCTCGGCGGTCAGGCCGGACAGCCGGTCGATGGTGGAGGTCGCCGCCTCGGGACCCCCCAGAAAGGCGATCCTGCGGTAGCCGCGCGCCACCAGTGTCGATGCCGCGAGCCGCCCTCCCGCCGCATTGTCCACGCCAGCCACTGTGATGCTCCGCATCGACCGGCTGCGTCCGAAGGCATGGACAACCGGAAGGCCCGCCTCGCGGCAGCCTGCAAGCAATGGCTGCGGCAGTGTGGAGGAGGCGACAATGACGCCATCGACATTGTATTGCAGCAGCATGTCGAGCGCCGCCGCAGCTTCCGTCTTGCCCGACAGATTGGCAAGAAGCGGCCGCAGGCCACGCTGCTGCAGGAGCCGCGTGAATTGGTCGAAGATTTCCATGAAGGCCGGATTGTCGAAATTGTTGGCGACAAGCCCGATCAGTTTTGTTCGTCCGGTCATCAGGCTCTGGGCGAGCAGGTTGGGCCGGTAGCCGAGCTCGCGCGCTGCTGCAAGAACCCGAGCGCGGGTGGCGGGCGATACGCTGGCGCCATCCGTGAAGGTCCGTGAGACGGCGGACATCGAAACGCCGGCGTGGGCAGCGACTTCGCGGGCCGTCAGGCGGCGCGTCTGATTGCGGACGATTTCGGCCGGCACGTTCTGCCTCAGCGGTTTTGCCCTGCTTACCGGCCTCGAGGGCAAACCGCAATCGGCTGGCGGGGCGCTGCCGCTCCTTCGGACAGCGCAGGCTTTGGATTTTCAGTTGCCTGACTGGTCCTCGGTTTGCTTCGTGGGACAAGGATATTTGTCAGAAAGTGCAGCCGCGACCAAGCCATTCGCCTGGTATCCCAGATACTGCGGATGACTGGCGAGCCAGTTGAGCGCAATTTTCACCAGATCACTCTGCTGGGGATTGGAGGTACTATTCCAAGCAAATTTACCCATCGGATGGCTGCAGTCGAAAGTATCAGCCACACCCACCACATAGCCACGACACTCTGAAACCTTTAGTCTGAAGACTGGATCGACACCCTTGGGGTTGCACATTTCGAGCAAATCGGCGCCTGAAATAGAACCCGCCATGGCTGCGCCTGCCGTATCAAGCGAGAGCGCAAGGATCAAAACAAGTCTGGAAGACAGCCTTAGGGCGAGTCTTTTATTCAATGGTGACATCATAATGGTTGTTTGCATGAACTCTCCACGACTTGATGCGCTCGACCAGATTTAATTGACGCTTGTTGACGAAATTATCTCCAAAATCTTTCCTCGAGTGGTATAAATACGTCGTGAGCGAAGGCTCGTCTGTTCCCTTTTGCTCATTTTTCGATGAGTTGAGCATTCAGTTATGAGGTCACTCAGGGAGAACATGATTTGGTGAAACCCAACCTTGCAAAAAAGAACTTCAAAGCGCATCAACTTGAGAAGCTGCCGTTCCAGCGCTGAACGACGCCCGCGATGAGTGGGGGTTGGTGAGGCGGGGCCCATGCGTCAAGAGGGCTGGTCCAGTCAGCTAGGCAGCTTCACTGTGGCTCTTGATGGAGATCAGTTCAGCGCCGAGTGCGTTGTTGTGGATCTCTAACGCGCCTATAATTCTGTCGTTTTCTCTGATAGTCTCGATGAGTGAGTTCAACTGGCCACTCTGTTTGTCAACGAGCGATTCCAAGCGCTCAATTTCGCGTTCGCTTACACTCATCAACACCTCTTCGACCAGGACTGCTGTCCCCCCGAAAATGCCCAGCGCAGCGGCGATAAAAAGGGCAAGGCTGTCGTGTGCAAGCACCCAGACGGCGGCTGACGCTGGCAGAAAGACCACGACTGCCAACAGCCATATGGGGCGATACTTCTTGAAGCCGATGCTTTTCACAATTTACCTATTCATCAAGTACTCCGGAGAGACCCTTCGTCTCCTCCGTTGGTAGTATTTGGGACTAATTCCCGGCAACCGAACTTGGACACGGGTGGTTACCGCTCAGAGCAGATGCTACCAAGCCACTCGCCTGATAGTGCAGAACACTGGGATGGAGGTGGAGCCATTCAAGGACGGTTCCGATCAACTTTTCTTGCCCAGAAAACTTTGGGGCATTCCAAGTAAATCCGAGAAGCTTGTTGGTACAGTCAAATGAATCGGCTACTCCCACGATGTAACCAGTACATTCAGAAATCTTGACGCGATACACAGGGTCAATTCGCGCAGGTTCGCAAATCGCCACCAATTCATGGCCAGTCATTACCCCCGCTCCCGCATCACCAGAAGAGAACGGCGCCAGCGTCATCAGCGTAAAAAAAACCCAATATGCACATTTTTGCATAGCAACATTCCACATCAATAGTTGCAGGCTACTGAATAGATGAGACTTGCCTTCTAAGTCCCCACGGCTTCGGGCATCAATTTTTCCAGAAGATTGGCCAAGTGCAATGGCCTCAGGCACACACTCTCGACGGCCTTCATCGTTCGGTATCTGGCGTCGATCAAAGGCATCGTCATCTCGGCTTGCAGCAGTGCGTCGATGATCAGGGCCGCATCGGTTCTGTCGAGATCAATCGAAACAGTGGTACTCAGAGTACTGCCGGGATGCGGTCATTCATCAACATCGACATGATTTAGGTACTCCATCATGGTCGGTCATCAGGCGTAGTAACTCAAAGTTGTTTCGACTCCGAAAACTACCATCGATACTCAACTGCGGATTGAAGGTCATCTTTCGATACTAAGTATATTTACTATTCTTTTAATGGAGACTCAAGGGAAATGTGTTGAATTTCCTTTTTGATCGAGGGTTTTTCGAAATCTTACAGGAGGGTCTCAGTTGACGCATAGTTAGACCGACCTCGGATCTGGAAGGCATCTCTTCGGCAAGTAGTGTTGCTTCCGCTATGCGATCAACATGATCGGGATTCGTTCTCGTCATGGCCTGTAGCGAGTATTTTCTCCAGATCCTTTGAGCCGACATCCACCGGATGACCGGCTTGTTAGGTCCACGATTTGCGCAATTTTGGGCCGGATGCAAGACCGGCCCTTGGCAAACAGCGTCGACAGTCTGCCATGACCGCAATTTCTGCTTATTGGTTGCCGGGAATGTCGATTTTGCCGTGATTGTGCGTTGATCAAGACGCACCTCTCCCTTGGTTTGAGCTGGAACGCATGACAACCGGGCCTTTCACGCCGGTGATGGATCAGGCGGCGGCCGCAGTTCGGCGATCAGCCGCAGAATGTCGGCGAAGAGTTGTCTCGGGATAGCGACTTCGGCCATCTGGAAGACAACATAGCGGCCGTGGCTGATGATCTTCGCGCCGATCTTGATCAACTTCTCCCTCAGGCTGGTCAGCGACCAGTCCTTGATCGGGTCGGGTGTTGCGAGGGTGCGCAGGAAGTTGCCGAGATTGTAGGCGAGGGCGTGAAGCTGGAGACGGACTGCATTGGCGGCAAACGTGCGGCATGACAGGCG
>CANJMQ010000069.1 GCA_947475225.1 Bradyrhizobiaceae bacterium | reverse complement strand
GTCGAGGGAGGGCACTGCGGCGGTCATTCTGAAATCCAATTTTATGCTTTGGGCATTATTGCATAAGCGAAGCCTGTCATCTATGAGTACGCCGCGCCGCACCCGGGGGTTCAAATTCCTTCAGAGTTGACCATCAGCCGGACCTCCCGAGGAGGGATTTCCGGGCGGCAGGGGACATGAAAGGTTTAGGGCCGATGGGCCGTCTGGTTATGAAGTTCGGGGGGACTTCGGTTGCGGATATCGCCCGTATCCGCAACGTCGCCCGCCATGTGGAACGTGAAGTGAAGGCCGGCCACCACGTGGCCGTGGTCGTCTCCGCCATGTCGGGCACGACCGACCGGCTGGTCGGCTGGTGCCGCGAGGCCGCCGCCGTGCATGACGCCCGCGAATATGACGCGGTGGTCGCGTCCGGCGAACAGGTCACCGCCGGCCTGCTGGCGATCGTCCTGCAGGACCTGGGGATCCCAGCCCGCTCATGGCAGGGCTGGCAGATCCCCCTCAAGACCGACGGGGTGCATGGCGCCGCCCGCATCGCCGGCATTGACGGCGACGAAATCAGGAAGCGCATGGACCAGGGGCAGGTGGCGGTGATCGCCGGTTTCCAGGGCATCGGGCCTGACCGCCGCATCACCACGCTGGGCCGTGGCGGCTCGGACACGTCTGCCGTGGCCATCGCCGCCGCGCTTGATGCGTCCTGTGATATCTATACTGATGTCGATGGCGTCTACACGGCGGACCCCCGCATCGTGACCGGCGCCCAGAAGCTCGACCGCATTTCCTATGAGGAGATGCTGGAGCAGGCTTCGCTCGGTGCCAAGGTGCTGCAGACCCGTTCGGTCGAGCTCGCCATGGTGTATAAGGTGCCGCTCCAGGTGCGCTCGAGCTTCGAGGCGCCTGACTCTCACAACCAGAACAAGCCCGACGGGACCGGTCCCGGAACACTCGTATGCGATGAGGAACGTATCGTGGAACAGCATGTAGTCAGCGGTGTTGCCTATTCGCGCGACGAGGCCAAGGTCTCCGTCCGCCGTGTCAAGGACCAGCCCGGCGTCTCCGCCGCCATCTTCGGGCCCCTGGCCGAGGCCGATATCTCGGTCGACATGATCGTCCAGAACATATCGGCCGATGGCTCGTTCACCGACATCACCTTCACGGTGGCGCGCAAGGACTTGCGGAAGGCGCTCGAAGTGCTGAACGCCGTCAGGTCCAAGGTCGGCTTCGACGAGCTTGCCCATTCGGCCGATGTCGCCAAGGTGTCGATCGTCGGCATCGGCATGCGGAGCCACGCGGGCGTCGCCGCCAAGATGTTCCGCGCCTTGGCCGACAAGGGCATCAACATCCAGGCCATCACCACCTCCGAGATCAAGACCTCGGTGCTGATCGACGAAGCCTATACCGAACTCGCCGTGCGCGCGCTCCACACGGCCTATGGCCTCGACGCGAAGGTCGCCTGATAGACACATGCGCCTCATCATCCGCCACACCATGACGAAGACCGGCCGCTACAAAGCGGTGCGCGTCTCCGTACGCGGGGACGGCGGCTGATGGGAACCTCCGCCCTCGGCCCGCGCGTCCTGCTCAGAAGGCTTCGCGAGGTCATGGCGGAGCCGGTCACAGCGCAGAAGCGCCTGGACAAGATCGTCCAGATTATCGCCGCCAACATGGTGGCCGAGGTCTGCTCGATCTACGTCATGCGGCCGGGTGACTTCCTCGAACTCTATGCGACCGAGGGCTTGAAGCGCGAGGCCGTGCACCAGTCCAAGCTGAAGGCGGGCGAGGGCCTCGTCGGCACCATTGCCATGCAGGCGATCGGGCTCAATCTCTCCGACGCCCAGCAGCACCCGTCGTTCAAGTACCTCCCCGAGACGGGCGAAGAGATCTACCACTCCTTCCTCGGCGTGCCGATCATGCGCGGCGGCGCCGTCATCGGCGTGCTCGTCGTGCAGAACCGCACCCGGCGGCACTACACCGAGGAGGAAGAGGAGGCGATGCAGACCACGGCCATGGTTCTGGCCGAGGTCATCGCCGCAGGCGAGCTGCGCGAGGTCGCAAGCGAGGTCGCCGCCGACGTGGCGCATGTCAGAAGCCATCACCTGCGGGCCGACTCGCTGGCCGAGGGCGTGGCACTTGGCCATGCCGTGCTGCACGAGCCGCGCGTCGTCATCCAGAACCTCATCGCTGAGAACGTGCCTGCCGAAAGGCGCCGCCTCGAGGATGCGGTGGCGCAGCTCCGCGCCCATGTCGACGAGTTGCTTGACGGCTCGGATGCGCAGCGCGGCGCCACCGAATATTCCGACGTGCTCGAAACGATCCGCATGTTTGCCCATGACAAGGGTTGGATGAACCGCCTGCGCGAGGCCATCGATACCGGCCTCACGGCGGAAGCCGCCGTCGAACGCGTGCAGAACGACAACCGTGCCCGCATGATGCGCACGCCCGACCCGTATCTTCGCGAGCGCATGCATGACCTCGACGATCTGTCGAACCGCCTGCTGCGCATTCTCACGGGTGCGATTGCCACGGCCTCGCGCACCGACCTGCCGCAGAATGCCATCGTGGTGGCCCGCAACATGGGCCCCGCCGAGCTCCTCGACTACGATCGCACCAAGCTCAGGGGCGTCGTGCTGGAGGAGGGCGGGCGCACCAGCCACGTCGCCATCGTGGCCCGCGCCCTGGGCATTCCCGCCATCGGTCAGGCGGAAGGGCTGATCGACCTCGTCGACACGGGCAGCCCCCTCATCGTCGATGGCGGCACCGGCGAGATTTTCGTTCGTCCGTCCACGGACCTTCAGCGCGCCTATGCCGAGAAGGTGCGCTTCTATGCGAGGAAGCAGGCGCAGTATGCGGCACTGCGTGATGAGCCCGCCATTTGCCGCTCCGGCGAGCGGATCGAGCTCAACATCAACGCGGGCCTCATCGTCGACCTGCCGCATCTGCATGATTCAGGGGCCGATGGCGTGGGCCTCTACCGCACCGAACTGCAGTTCATGCTGGCCAGCCGCTTCCCGCGGCTGTCCCAGCAGAGGCGCCACTACGAGGCGATCATCGAGCAGGCGCAGGGCAAGCCCGTCACCTTCCGCACGCTCGATATCGGCGCCGACAAGGTGCTGCCCTATCTCCGCCAGCCCAAGGAGGAGAACCCGGCTCTGGGCTGGCGTTCGATCCGCATGGCGCTCGACCGCCCGGCACTGCTGCGCCTGCAACTGCGGGCGCTGATGATGGCGTCGGAAGGCCGGCCGATGAAGATCATGTTCCCGATGATCGCCGACGTCGAGGAATACAAGCGCGCCGTCGAGGTGGTGGAGCTCGAGAAGCAGCATCTCCTCAAGCGTGGCTACAGGCTGCCGGAGCCGCTGAAGCTCGGCGCGATGATCGAGATCCCGTCGCTGCTCTGGCAGCTTGACCACCTGCTGCCGCTCGTCGACTTCGCCTCGATCGGCTCGAATGACCTGGTGCAGTTCCTCTTTGCCTCCGATCGCGGCAATTCCAAGCTTGCCGGGCGCTATGACCCTTTGAGCCCCGCCGCCCTGGGTGCCATGCGTCTCATCGTCGAGAAGGCAGCGGAGCACAAGAAGCCCGTCACACTCTGCGGCGAGCTCGGCGGGCGCCCGCTGGAGGCGATGGGCCTCATCGGCGTCGGCCTGACCTCGGTGTCCATGGTGCCTTCGGCCATCGGCCCGGTGAAGGCCATGCTGCGCTCGCTCGATCGCGAGAAACTGTGGACGTTCATGAAGCCGCTGCTGAAGAGCCCGCTCCACTCGCTGCGGCCCGAACTCCTTGAATTCGCCCAGCGCAACGGCGTGGTGCTGTAGCTCAAGTCCCTTCCCCTGTCGCGCGGCAATGGGAGACGGAAACTTTCTATTGTCACTGCGGGCCTCGCGTTAGCTTCCCATTCACCATTCTCGGTCATTCTTGGGCAAAAGGTAAACAGTGCCCGAGAGTGGTAACATGCGTGATGACAGCGTCGAAATGACCGGTGAGGCCCAGGCGGCCGTGGAACTGCACGAAGAAGTCGCCCACCCTGAGGAGGCCGTGCACCACCACATCGAGATCCGCGACAAGCCGGATGGCGATCAGGAGCCCCTCGGCGAGGCCGGCTGGTATCTTGAGCATGAGCGCCTGATGCGGGGCCTCAGCCTCGAGGAGGCGGCGGAAGGCTGCGGCATCCACCCCTATCACCTAGAGGCCATCGAATACGGCGACATGACCTGCCTGCCGGAGCGCAACGAGGCGCTGGGCATGATCGGCGCCTATACACAATACCTCGGTTTCGATCCCGAGCCGCTGGTGCAGCATTTCGCCCAGTTCATGCCGGTACCGGAACTGACGGCGGATGTCCGTCACCCGGCCAACCCCGGCCCGCTCTCCAGCGCCAAGATCCTTGCCTTCGCGCGCTTCGCGAAGCTGCCGAGCATGAAGATGCGCCGCATTCCCGGTGGCGCTGGCGGCCTGGTCGCCGGCCTCGCCGGCGCGGTCATGCTGTTCGGCGCGGCGAGCTACATGCTGATGCCGGGTGCCGACAAGGCACCGGACAAGGCGCTCGACATGAGCAGTGCGGATTATCCGGCAGCACCTCCGCCACCCGGCGCCGACCCGATGCCCACGGCCTCGACGGGTACCAACACTGCGGACGTCTCGGTGGGTGACGAACCCATGCCGGCTCAGGAAACGCAGCAGGCTGCAGCCGCAGCCCCCGACGGTCAGAACGACCTTGAAGGCACCGGCCTCGACGGCATCTCCGCACTGATCGAGAAGAACGTGCCCCAGGGCACCGCCTCCACCACGCCGGCCGCTGCCGCCAAGACGGCCAGTGCCGGGCAGGGCGGCCAGCAGTTCGGCGATGCCAATGCCGACAGCCGCCTGACCCTCAAGGCCAAGGCTCCGGTGTGGGTGAGGATCGAGGACGCGAACGGCAACGTCGTGATGACCCAGATGCTGATGAAGGGCGACACCTACCGCGTGCCCAACCGTGACGGCCTCGTGGTCATCGCGCGGGACGGCGGCCTGCTCAGCTACATCATTGACGGCAAGGACAAGGGCATCCTCGGCACGCCGGGCGAGATCCTGGTCGGCCGCTCGCTCGACATCAAGTCCTTCGAGACCTGACGCGGGGCCTTGCGCGCCGTCGTCCAGAGGGTTGCTGAAGCGTCCGTCACGGTCGATGGCCGGGTCACAGGTGCCATCGGCCGTGGCTTTCTCGTTCTGGTCTGCGCCATGGGCGGGGACACGGAGAAGGACGCCGAAAAGCTCGCCCGCAAGATCTCCGCTCTGCGCATCTTCAAGGACGAGGACGGCAAGATGAATCTGCCGCTCTCCGCCGTTCAGGGCTCAGTCCTGGCGGTGAGCCAGTTCACGCTGGCCGCGCAAGGCATGGAAAGCGGCAATCGCCCTGGCTTCTCCCGCGCCGCGTCTCCCGATGTGGGCCAGCGACTCTATGATCATTTCTGCGCCTTTCTCCTCGCCGGGGGCCTGACGGTCGAAACCGGCATCTTCGCCGCCGACATGCAGGTGGACCTCATCAACGATGGCCCGGTGACCATACTCTTCGACACGGCGGGCTGAGTCAGCCCCCATACGGCCTGTTGGCCACCTTCTCCCATCCCCCGGACAGGAGAAGGGACTTCATCGGCTCCAGTCCCTTCTCCTGTTGCGGGGCAATGGGAGAAGGTGCCCGACAGGACGGATGAGAGCCTCCTCACCGCGAGTCCCGCTCAGGAACTGATTTTCCCCATACCAGCCATGCGGCAAATGCCAGATAGTTGCATTGCATAATAATATACAATGCATATTATATTGCGATGCAGAAAAATGATCCCCGCCGTGAAGCCGCCTTGCGCATCGTGGAAACCTCGCGCCTGCTGCGCGCCGTTGTGGAACAGCGCCTGAGGCCCCACGGCATGACCCGCGCCCAGCTCGCCACCCTCTCCCGGCTCGACCGCCAGGACGGACTGGCCCAGCATGAGGTGGCGGACGCCCTCGAGGTTCAGCCCATCGCCATGGTGCGTCTGGTTGACCGGCTGAGTGCCCAGGGCCTCGTCGAGCGCCGCACCGACGCCGCAGACCGCCGCATCAACCGGCTGTTCATCACCGAGGCCGGGAGGAAGCGCATCGCCGACCTCGAGGGTTTCAAGGCCGATATGGGTGCCGAACTGTTTGACGGCATCGGCGGCGAGGACATTGCCCAGATGCTGCGCACCCTCGACCGGCTGCACGCCAGTCTCCGGAATATTCAGGCGGCCGATGCCGCCGCCCCCAAGCTCAGGAAGTCAGGTACGTAACATGAGTGACGTGAACCCCATTGCCGCGAGGCCGCGCCGCCGCTGGCTCAGGCGCTTCCTGCTGCTCGTCGTGCCGGCCATCGCCATCGCCGCGGGCCTCGGCGTTTATTTGAACGGCGGCCGCTATATCTCGACCGACAATGCCTATGTCTCGGCCCAGAAGGTGCTGGTGACGCCGCAGATTTCCGGCACCGTGAACGACATCAAGGTGGCGGAGGGCCAGAAGCTGAAGGCTGGCGACGTGCTTTTCACCATCGACCCCAAGCCCTATGAGATTGCCCTTGCCGAAGCCAAAGCGGCGCAGACCCGCGCCCAGACGGACTTCGCCGCCCTCAAGACCCAGTATGAAGGCTTCGCCCCGCAGATCGAACTTGCCCAGAACACGGTGAACCTCCGCCAGGAAGAGGTGGACCGCAAGTCGAAGCTGCTCGCCTCCAAGGTCGTCGCCCGCGCCGACATCGAGGAAAACCAGGTCAACCTCGAGCAGGCGCGCGCCATCCTCTCCTCCCTGCAGCAGGGCCAGCGCAGCGCGCTGAGCCAGCTCGGTGGCAACCCCGCCGCGGCGCTCGAAACCAACGGAGCCTGGCTTGCTGCCAAGGCCGCGGTGGACCGCGCCCAGTGGAACCTCGACCAGACGGTGCTCAAGGCCCCGCTCGATGGCACCGCCACGCAGGTCACCAACATCCAGCTCGGCCGCTACCTCGCGGCAGGCGCACCCGTCTTCGCCATCCTCAGTGACCAGGACGTCTGGGTCGACGCTAACCCGAAGGAGACCGACATCACCTGGCTGAAGCCTGACCAGCAGGTGACGATCACTGTTGACGCCTTCCCGGGCCAGCCCTTCAAGGGCCGCGTCTCCTCCATCAGCCCCGGCACCGGCGCGCAGTTCTCGCTCATCCCCGCGCAGAACGCGGCCGGCAACTGGGTGAAGGTGGTGCAGCGTGTTCCCGTGCGCATCACGCTCGATGCGGGCCAGGACCTCACGAAGCTGCGCGCTGGCATGAGCGTCAACGTCGACATCGACACGCACCGCAAGCGCACGCTGGCGGGCCTCCTCCGCTGGGAAGCTGTCGCCGCACCGGTGCAGGAAGCCCAGCAGTAAGATCAGCGCATGTCCGCCGCCGCATATGCCAAGGCCACGGAAGCCCCGGTCATCCATCGGGGACTCATCACCGTCTGTGTGATGCTGGCCACCATCATGCAGGCGCTGGACACCACCATTGCCAACGTCGCGCTGCCCTACATGCAGGGCTCGCTCGGCGTGACGCTGGACCAGGTGAACTGGGTGCTCACCTCCTACATCGTCGCCGCCGCCATCATGACCGCTCCGTCGGGCTGGCTCGCCGTGCGCTTCGGGCGCAAGAAGGTCTTCATCATCGCAGCGGCGGGCTTCACCATCGCCTCGCTGCTCTGCGGTGCCGCACAGGGCATCACCGACATGGTGGCCTATCGCCTGTTGCAGGGCGTGTTCGGCGCGGCCCTCGTGCCGCTGAGCCAAGCCGTGATGATGGACATCTACCCGCCTGAAAAGCGCGGCCAGGCCATGGCCATCTGGGGCATGGGCGTGATGCTGGGGCCGATCATGGGCCCGACGCTCGGTGGCTGGCTCACCGAATATTACACCTGGCGCTGGGTGTTCCTCATCAACCTGCCCTTCGGCATTGCCACCGTGCTCGGCCTCCTGGCCTACATGCCCGACACCAAGCCCCGCGAGATGCGCTTCGACTGGCTGGGCTTCGTGACCTTGAGTCTCGCCATCGGCTTCCTGCAGCTGATGCTCGATCGTGGCGAAAGCCAGTCATGGTTCCAGTCGAACGAGATCATCTCCGAGGCGTTGATCGCCGGAGCGGCGGGCTACCTGTTCATCGCCCACACGGTGACGGCGGACAAGCCTTTCGTGCCGCCCGCCCTCTTCAAGGACTGGAACTTCACGCTCGGCGTGTTCTTCATGTTCATCGTCGGCGTGCTCATCCTCGCCAGCGTTGCCCTCATCACGCCCTTCGTGCAGAACGTCATGGGCTATCCGGTGCTGGATGCGGGCTTCCTGCTCGGCACGCGCGGCATCGGCACCATGGCCTCCATGATGGTGGTGGGCCGTCTCCTGTCATTCGTGGATGCGCGATTGCTGATCGGCATCGGCATCGCCTGCTCGGCCCTCTCGCTGTGGGTGATGACGGGCATTTCGCCCGACATCTCGGTCTTCACCATCGTCTGGACAAGTTTGGTTCAGGGCATCGGCCTCGGCCTCGTCTTCGTGCCGCTCAACACCATCTCGTTTGCCACCCTGCCGCCGCAACTCCGCACCGAGGGTGCCTCGGTGTGGACGCTGATCCGCAACATGGGCTCCTCTATCGGCGTGTCGATCGTCATCGCCCAGCTCACCAGCGGCACCACGCTGATGCATGCCCGCATCGCCGAGCTGATCACGCCTTTCAATGCCGGTTTCCAGCTCAACTTCATCCCGCTGCTCGATCCGTCAACCGCCGAGGGGGTCGCCATGATCGACCACATGGTGACGGGCCAGGCCGCCGTCATCGCCTACCAGAACGATTTCCTGCTGATGACGCTGATGGGCGTGCTCTGCCTGCCGCTGGTGCTGTTTTTCAAGAGCCCCAAGCGTGGTCGTGCCGCCTAGCCCGCCCCGGCCGGGCCAGTGCCGGGCACTGGGCGGTTGCCCCGGCAGCAGCGCATCGGCTAGAAGCCGCACCATGTCTGACAGCAAGTCCACCATTTCCCACGAAAAGCTCGACCGCCTCATCCAGCGCTTTGCCACCGTCGAGCACGACATGTCGTCGGGGGCGGTGTCGGGAGATGGCTTCGTCAAGCTGTCCCGGGAATATGCCGATCTCGAGCCCACGGCGAAGAAGGCGTTGGAGCTGCGCAAGGCCTATGACGAGCGCCGTGACCTCGACGACATGATGAAGGCTGGTGGCGAACTCGCCGAGATGGCAGAGGCCGAGCGACCGGTGCTGGAAGAGAAGATCGAGAAGATGGAGCAGGAGATCCGCATCCTGCTGCTGCCGAAGGATGCGGCGGATGACAAGAACGTCATCCTTGAATTGCGCGCCGGCACCGGTGGTGACGAGGCGGCGATCTTCGCAGGTGACCTGTTCCGCATGTACCAGCGCTATGCGGCTTCCAAGGGCTGGCGCGTCGAGGTGATCTCGACGAGCGAGGGCGAACATGGCGGCTACAAGGAAGTGATCGCCAACATCTATGGCGCCGGTGCCTTCGCGCATCTGAAGTTCGAGTCGGGCGTCCACCGCGTGCAGCGTGTGCCCGCCACCGAGACCCAAGGGAGGATCCACACCTCGGCTGCCACCGTCGCGGTGCTGCCCGAGGCCGAGGACGTCGACATCAAGATCGAGGACAAGGACCTCAGGATCGATGTCTACCGCTCGTCAGGCCCCGGCGGCCAGTCGGTCAACACCACTGACTCGGCGGTGCGCATCACCCACATCCCCACCGGTCTCGCGGTGGCCCAGCAGACCGAGAAATCGCAGCTCAAGAACAAGAATGCCGCCATGAAGCTGCTGCGCGCGCGCCTCTATGAGATCGAGCGCAACCGCATCGATTCCGAGCGTTCCGCTGCTCGCAAGGACCAGGTGGGTTCAGGTGACCGCTCCGAGCGCATCCGCACCTACAACTTCCCGCAGGGGCGCTGCACCGACCACCGCATCAACCTCACCCTCTACAAACTTGATCAGATCATCGAGGGTCCGGCGCTTGAGGAAATGGTGCAGGCGCTGATGACCAACCATCAGGCCGAGCTTCTCGCTGAAGCGGACAATGCCAGCTGATCATCTCGCGAGCCTGCTTGCCGCCGCTACCCAGCGGCTGAAGGCGGCGGGCTCCGACACGCCCACGCTTGATGCGCGCCTGCTGCTGCAGGCCGCGGCGGGGCTCACCCGAGAAGACCTCATCCTTGGCCCTGATCGCCCGCTCTCGCCGGAACAGCTGGCGACCTTCGAAAGCTTCGTCGCGCGCCGCGAGCGGCACGAGCCCGTCTCCCGCATCCTTGGGCGACGCGAATTCTATGGCCGCGTCTTCACGGTGACGCCCGCCACGCTCGACCCGCGCCCCGATACCGAAACGATCATCGAGGCAGCGCTCAAGGTGATGCCGAAGGCGGCCCGGCTGCTTGACCTGGGCACCGGCACCGGTGCCATCGCCATCACGCTGCTGGCGGAGCGGCCCGGTGCCACCGGCACGGCGACCGACCTGTCGCCCGATGCCCTCGCCGTCGCCCGGGAGAATGCCGCGCGCCTTGGCGTGGCAGATCGCCTGAGCCTGGTCGAGGGCAGCTGGTTTGCGCCTGTCTCCGGCGTCTTCGACATCATCCTGTCGAATCCCCCCTATATTCCGGCGGGTGAAATTGCAGGCCTGAGCCCCGATGTCCGGAACTTCGACCCCGGGCTGGCCCTTTCAGGAGGAACCGACGGCCTCGATCCCTATCGCATCATCGCATCGGGGGCTGCCGCCTATCTCGCGGCGGGAGGCCATCTGCTGGTCGAGATCGGGGCGGGCCAGGTACCGGACGTTGAGGCGATTTTTGACGCTCAGGGTTTTGCAGCCGGCGGGCGGCACCGGGATCTGGGCGGGCACATCCGCTGCCTCGGCTTTAACCGCGTGCAAAAATAGCGTTTGGAAATGAGGGGCTTGTGGGCTAAACGAGAGTCGGAAACGCTTTCTGCCCTTTGTATTGGTGCCGGGAACGACGTGGGGGCAGCGCCGGGATGGCGCAAGAGCCCACTTGAAATCAGCACAGGCGGGGACATGGCAAGAGCCCTCCGGGACTCTCGCCGCTGGCGGAAGCCTTCTCAAACCAACGGGTTAAGCTTGAAGACGCTCGCTGTCTGAGCAGATGTGAAACCGAATTGCCACGGAACCTCAGGGTCCCGTGAGGCAAATGCCTGTAACCTAAAGTCAGACCAAGTCTGAAGATGGAATTTCGATGAGACCAACTCACAAGAACCGCAACCGCAACCGCCATCGCAGCGGAGGTGGCGGCAGTGGCGGCAGTGGCGGCGGCGGCGGCGGTGGCGGCAACCCGCTGAGCCGCGTCTATGAGAGCAACGGCCCGGACGTGAAGGTTAGGGGCACCGCTCAGACCGTGGCCGACAAGTACCTCCAGCTTGGCCGCGACGCCCAGTCCGCCGGCGACATCGTGATGGCGGAAAGCTACTTCCAGTACGCCGAGCATTATCTGCGCATCGTTTCAGCCGCTCAGGCCTACAACCAGCAGAACAACCCCCAGCAGATCCAGCAGCAGTACCGCCGCCCCGAGGATGACTTCGACGACGAAGACCTCGAGGACCCGAGCGAGGCCTCGGTCGAGCCGCGTGGCCAGGGCCAGCAGGGTGGCGAGCCCGATGGGCTAGGCGACCAGCCCTCCATGGAAGGCTCTGACCGTGCGCCGCAGAACCAGCAGTTCCGCCAGCCGCGCAATGACCGCGACTTCAACCGCGACAACAACAACCAGAATCGCGATAACAACAACCAGAATCGGGATAACAACAGCCAGAATCGCGACCGCTTCCGCCCGCGCTGGCAGGACCGCCGCAACAACGAGGGCCAGCAGGTTCAGGCCGGCGAACCGCGCCAGCAAAACCAGCAGCCCCGCCAGGACGAACAGCCGCGCAACGAACCCGTTGCCGCGCCCGCCGCCGAAGAGTCGGATCGCTGGGAGGCCCCGTCCTTCCTGCGCCGCCCGGCTCCCGCTCCGGCCCCGGTCGAGGCGGTTGCCGAGGAGGTCGCTGCCGCGCCGGTCAAGCGCCGCCGCACTCGCAAGGATGCCGCTGCCGAGGCCCCGGAGGGTTCGGACGTTTAGTTTAACTGGGCGTTTTCAAATCTTTGGCCGGTAGGCCAGCCAATACGTGAGGGCGACGCCGCCAGCGCCGCCCGCGATGTTCCCAAGCGTGACCGGAATCAGGTTCCCGAGGAAGGAAGCAAGCGTGACATTGGCCCCGAGCGCCCAGCCCAGGGGGATCAGGTACATGTTTGCAATCGAGTGCTCATAACCCAGGAGTACGAAGGCCGAGATCGGGAAGACGATCCCCAGGATCTTGTCCGCCACGCCACGCGCGGCGAAACTGACCCACACCGCAAGGCAAACCAGCATGTTGCAGAGGATGCCGCGGGTGAATGCCGCCATCGGCCCCAGCGCCACCTTGGCCTCGGCGATCGACCGGGCGGTGTCGCCCTTGGGGCCCTCCAGCAGGCCTGACAGATACATCAGCAGCACCACGGCGAGGGCGCCGATCAGGTTGCCGGTGAAGGCATAGGCCCAGTTGCGGAGCAGCGCGGCCGTGCTGACCCGGCCATCGACTCGGGCCATGACGATCAGGGTGTTGCCGGTGAACAGTTCCGCCCCCGCCACCACAACGAGGATCAGGCCCGTCGAGAAGACGATGCCGCCCAGCAACCGGGCCGGGCCGAAGCCCGGGGTGGTTCCGGCCAGCACCGCCGTAAAGCCCGCGGCCCCCAAGGCGATGAAGGCCCCCGCGAGCACGGAGAGGGTGAGGAGGGGAATGGCCGCAAGCGCCGCCTTCTTCACACCCGCCTCTTCGATGCGCAGCGCCACTTCGGCGGGTTTGTAGGCGTCTACGCCTGTCGGATCGATCTTCTGTTCCATGCTTATATTAGGGGGGCGAGTGGTTTCCAAAGCCTTGATGCAGCGCAAGGTTATGCCGTTGTCGCAAGGATCTGCTTGACCCCGCTTGATTGATTGCAAAGTCTACCCATATGACTCCAATCTAGGGCCGCTCTCCCAAGGGAATGCCTTGCGGGGGTTCAGAATGGGAATGGGTGGCAAATCAAACCGTTGACGGCTTTTCAAGGGTGCCCGGTCGGGGCCTTTGTGAAGTGCCGAGGAGGAGAAACACATGGATTTCGAAAAATACACCGAACGTTCGCGCGGCTTCATCCAGTCCGCGCAGTCGCTGGCTCTTCGTGAAGGCAACCAGCGTTTCACCCCCGAACACCTGCTCAAGGTTCTGCTGGACGATGAGGAAGGCCTCGCTGCCGGCCTGATCAAGGCTGCGGGCGGTGATTCGCGCCTGGCCCTGCGGGAAACCGAGGCGGCGCTCAACAAGATGCCGAAGGTCTCTGGCGGCGGTGCGGGTCAGGTCTACCTGTCGCCTGAATTGGCGCGCGTCTTCGAGGCTGCCCAGAAGATCGCGGAGAAGGCCGGCGACAGCTACGTGGCCGCCGAGCGCCTGCTGCAGGCGCTGGCCGTGGAGCCGTCGGAAGCCTCCAAGATCCTCAAGTCCGCCGGTGTCACCGCGCAGGGCCTGAACGAGGCCATCAATTCGATCCGCAAGGGCCGCACGGCCGACACCGCGTCGGCCGAGCAGGGTTATGATGCGCTGAAGAAATATGCCCGCGACCTCACCGAGGCCGCTCAGGCGGGCAAACTCGATCCCGTCATCGGTCGTGACGAGGAAATCCGCCGCACCATCCAGGTGCTGTCGCGGCGCACCAAGAACAACCCGGTCCTCATCGGTGAACCCGGCGTTGGCAAAACGGCAATCGCTGAAGGGCTCGCTCTCCGCATCGTCAAGGGCGACGTGCCGGAAAGCCTGAAGGACAAGAAGCTGATGGCGCTCGACATGGGTTCGCTCATCGCCGGCGCCAAGTATCGTGGCGAGTTCGAGGAGCGCCTCAAGGCAGTTCTGTCGGAAGTGACGGCTGCGGAAGGCGGCATCATCCTGTTCATCGACGAGATGCACACGCTGATCGGCGCCGGAAAGTCGGAAGGGGCGATGGATGCATCGAACCTGCTGAAGCCCGCGCTTGCGCGCGGCGAATTGCACTGCGTGGGTGCGACGACTCTGGATGAGTATAGAAAGCACGTCGAGAAGGACGCGGCCCTGGCCCGTCGTTTCCAGCCGATCTTCGTTGGTGAGCCCACGGTGGAAGACACCGTGTCGATCCTGCGTGGCATCAAGGAGAAGTATGAGCTGCACCACGGTGTGCGCATCACCGACTCTGCGCTGGTTTCCGCCGCGATTCTCTCCAACCGCTACATCACTGACCGCTTCCTGCCCGACAAGGCCATCGACCTGATGGACGAGGCCGCGTCGCGCCTGCGCATGCAGGTGGACTCGAAGCCGGAAGAACTCGACGAGATCGACCGCCGCATCATGCAGCTGCAGATCGAGCGCGAGGCGCTGAAGAAGGAGACAGACCAGGCCTCCAAGGACCGTCTCGTCAAGCTCGAGAAGGAACTGGCTGAGTTCGAGGAAAAGTCTGCCGTCATGACAAGGCGTTGGCGTGATGAGAAGGAGCAGCTTGCTTCCGCCTCCAAGGTCAAGGAGGAGCTGGAGAAGGCCCGCTTCGAACTTGACCAGGCGCAGCGCAAGGGCGATTTCGCCAAGGCGGGTGAGCTGGCTTACGCCACCATCCCCGGCCTTGAGAAGAAGCTGAAGGACGCCGAAGACTCGTCTAGCTCGCGGATGCTCGAGGAAGCGGTGACCGAGAACCACGTGGCACAGGTCGTGTCGCGTTGGACCGGTGTGCCCGTCGACAAGATGCTCGAAGGCGAGCGTGAGAAGCTCATCGCGATGGAAAAGGAACTGGCAAAGCGCGTCATCGGCCAGTCCGATGCAGTGATCGCTGTTTCCACTGCGGTGCGTCGTTCGCGGGCAGGTCTCCAGGACCCCAACCGGCCGATCGGCTCGTTCATGTTCCTGGGCCCCACGGGTGTGGGCAAGACCGAGCTCACCAAGGCACTGGCGGGCTTCCTGTTCGACGACGAGCACGCGATGGTGCGCATCGACATGTCGGAATATATGGAGAAGCACTCCGTCTCGCGTCTCATTGGCGCTCCTCCGGGCTATGTGGGTTACGACGAGGGTGGTGCGTTGACCGAAGCCGTGCGGCGCCGGCCTTACCAGGTCGTGCTGTTCGACGAGATCGAGAAGGCGCATCCGGACGTGTTCAACGTGCTCCTCCAGGTGCTCGATGACGGACGCCTGACCGATGGACAGGGCCGCACCGTGGACTTCAAGAACACGCTGATCATCATGACCTCCAACCTTGGGTCCGAGTATCTCGTGAACCTGGGCGAGGATCAGGATGTGGACGTGGTGGAGGACGAGGTCATGGGCGTAGTGAAGTCCCATTTCCGGCCGGAGTTCCTCAACCGCCTCGACGAGATCGTGCTGTTCCATCGCCTCAAGCGTGAGCACATGGGCGCCATTGTTGACGTCCAGGCTGGCCGGCTGCGGAAACTTCTCACCGATCGCAAGATCGAGCTCGAGATCAGTGATGCCGCGCGCGACTGGCTTGCCGACAAGGGCTATGAACCGGCTTATGGCGCGCGTCCGCTGAAGCGTGTGATCCAGAAGAACCTTCAGGATCCCCTCGCCGAGGAACTGCTCGCCGGCCGCATCAAGGACGGCGAGACGGTGAAGGTGGACGTGAAGGGCGGACTGCTGACCTTCAACGGCATACCTGTCGGCGGCAAGACCGTGGTCGATCCGAAGGTCGTGAAGCTGCACTGATCGGGTACAACGAATTCGAGAGGGCGGTCCTGCGGGGCCGCCCTTTTTCTTTGTGCGTCGGCGTGTCAACGTCTGCGGATGATCCTCGACGGCTACAACCGCTTCTGCCGCAGCCTCCCCCACACCGCTCACGTCATTCAGTGGGATGATGCGCATGTCTGGAAGGTGGGGGGTCCGAAGGGCAAGGTCTTTGCCATTGCCTCGCGCTGGCATGGACCGTCGCTGGACTTCACCTTCAAGGCCTCGCAGCTGAGCTTTGACCTGCTGAAGGACAAGCCGGGCGTCAGGCCAGCGCCCTATTTCGCGTCACGCGGCCTTCTCTGGCTACAGCGGCGCACGGCAGAAACACTCGATGATGCGGCACTGAAAGACTATCTGCGCGAAAGCCATCGCCTTGCTGCGCAGAACCTTCCGAAGCGCCTGCAACTCGAACTCGGACTCATCTGAGCCTCATGATTTGGGCGGATTGTCCTTTGCGAAGGCGTAGACAGCGAGGCTCGCCGCCAGCAGGCCGGCGAAGATCAGATGCAGTGTCGCATGGGCATCCGCCGGTGGTGCGTCACCCAGCCGTTTCATCAGTGCGCCACTCAGGGGCTGCAGTATGCCGGCACCGCCGATGAAAAGCACGTTGAGAAGCGTGATGCCGCGCCCGAGCAGATGGTCCGGCACGAAGCTGCGGCCATGTGCCATCAGCACGCCATAGGTCATGCCGAAGCCGCCCAGCAGCCCCATGACGATGATGGCGCCAGTGAGCGACAGTCCGGGCAGTGCAAGGGCGGCAAAGCAAAGCGCCGTCATGGTCACACCGCCGAATACCACCCACTTGCGCGTTCCCAGCAACCGGTCGAGCGGGCCGTAGGCCATGGCGCCAGCTGACATGGCCGCCGCCATCACCAGCAGCGCGTTGCCGCGCGCCACCGGTTCGAGCCCGAAGACAGAGGAGAAGTAGGGCCCTGCCCACAATCCGCGCTCGGCCAGCACCACGGCATAGCTCACGGCGGTAATGGGCAGCAGCGGCCAGAGGCTGCGGATCCTCACGATGTCGCCCACGCCGCCGAGCAGCCCGCGGCTGCCATGCGACGTGATGCGGATGGGGTCTCGGATCAGCAGCAGAACTGACAGTGCGGAAAGGGCAGTGGCCACGGCCATGCCGACCATCGCACCGCGCCAGCCGATGGACTGCGCCACCCATGCCAGTGGTGAGGCCGCCAACAGGTTCCCCGCCGTGCCGATCCCGAGCAGCCACGAGCACAGCAGCGCGAAGCGTTGCGGCGCGGCGATGCGGCCGAAGATGTAGATTGCTCCCATGAAGATCGAGCCACAGCCGATGCCGATCAGCAGCATGGCGATGTTCAGGGCCAGGGCGCTGTGGGCTATGGCGAACAGCAGGGCGCCGGCAACCGCCGCCAGCATCTGCAGCGACACGGTGCGGCGCGGCCCCAGAGTGTCCAGCGCCCAGCCCACCGGAAATTGGGTCGCCACGAAGCCGAGGATCCAGAAGGCTTGCAGATTGCCCAGCGCCTGCGGGTCGAGCAGCAACTCATGCGCGAGCTCGGGCGCGATCACCGCCAGGAATGAGCGGTAGAACTGGCTCAGCACGTAGGCCGCGAGAAAGGTGAGGAAGACGCGCATCAGGAAAGGGTCATCGCAGGCAGGAGGTCGCTGCGCAAGCGGTGATCCGGAGGACAGCTATTGTTTGGCTTGCGCCACCTGCAGGGCCGAGGGCGCCTGCAGCATGATTGCCACCACGCGCTGCTTCGTCTGGTTGAACTTCATCAGTTCCTTGCCGGCAAGTTGCTTGCCGCCAGCGGCTGTGATGCGCGTCGGGTTGACCGGTCGGCCATCAACATGGACTTCATAATGCAGGTGCGGTCCGGTGGAGCGGCCAGTCGAGCCGACGTAGCCAATGATCTGACCCTGGTTGATCTTGGCTCCCTGGGTGATGCCGGCGGCGAGCCTGCTCATATGGGCGTAGAGCGTCTCGTAGCGGTTGTTGTGTTTGATCTCGACGGCGATGCCGAAGGAACCGTGGCGCCCCGCCACCTCGACAACACCCGAGCCGGCGGCGCGAATCGGAGTGCCTTGCGGCACGCCGAAATCGACGCCCGCGTGCATCTTCGAGTAGCCAAGCAGCGGGTGGAGGCGCATGCCGAAGCCGGAGGTGAGCTTGGCGCCGGACACCGGCGTCTTCAGCAGTGACTTCTGGGCGCTGCGGCCCTTTTCGTCATAGTAGTCCGTCTGCCCGTCGCTTGTCGTGTAGCGGTAGAATGTTCTGGTCTTGCCGTCGAGGTTGAGCTGCGCATAGTGCAGCACCTTGCGGCGTGATGACGAGCCGGTCAGCGGGTTGCCATAGAACACGTCGAATGTGTCGGAGGCCTTCACCTGGCGCTGGAAGTCGACGTCATAGGAGAAGATGCGGGTGAATTCCGCGATGATGTAGTCCGGGATCCTGTTGTCCTTGGCCGTGCCATAGAGGCTCGAGCCGACTTCCGCATGGGCGTGGAAGTGATTGATTTGTGCATATTGCGACTTGGTGCCGGCCTTCGCGCCCTCGATCGCGGCCTCGAAGCGGCCGTCTTCGTCGGCGTTGACGGTGAGCGTTTCCTTGGGGCCGGGGTCGAAGGAGAGTTCCACGGGGAAGGTCACTTCGCGTCCGTAGAAGTCAATCTGCCGATCGAGCGTCAGTTCGATTGCCGTACCCGGCTTGATCATGTTTACGGGGAAGATCGGGTTGATGGCGGCAACCAGCGCGTTGGCGGCATCCTGGCCGACGCCGCGATCGGTCAGCATGTCGATCAGCGTCTGGCCCTTGGCGAGTTTGAAGGTTTCGTCGGTCGGCTCTGACGGCACCTGCTTGGTGATGGTGGTAATGTTCTCTTCGTCGTCGACGCCATCGATGTCGGCATCGATCACCACCGGCTTGTCCTCGCTGTAGGGCAAGTCGTCGGAAGTGATCTCGGGATAGAGGTTGGCGTTGTTGAGGTCGCGCTCTGGCACAACCGGTTTGCCGTCGTCAGGCTGCGGTTGGTAGGCCGAGGAAAGCTCCTTGCGGCCGATCAGCGAGCGGCCGCCATCGGCGCTGTCAGGGTAGATGCCGGTGGTTGATGCCTTCTCGACGGAGGCGTAGGCGTCCCGCGGGGCGGCGTTCTCGCCAAATATGCCCAGCACGACGCTGCCGACAACCAGGGATCCAGCGATGCCGGCCACGCAGGTGGTCAGCAGCCAGCGGTGATGGGCCGGCTCAACCTGGAAAGGATCGGGCGATGGTTCGGTGACTGCGGCAGGGGCCGGCAACGAGGCGCGTGGCGCCGCGGCAGCGCGCGGCGGTAATCGAGAAGGCAGTGGCGGACGGCGGTCCGAGCCAGCAACAGGCGTGCGGGCGCGAAACTGTCTGTCAACGCGATCGTTCAATACTCTAATCCCCTGTCACACTCGACGCCCTGGACATTCCCAACCTGCCTCATTCACTCGACCGGCAGGTCCCCAGGAGCCTGTTCGTTTGTATCGCTCCGTCCGGGACTCAGAGACCCCTCAAGGATCCCTGACGCGGGACGGAAAATGCCCGTCTGAACCCCGATAGTCAACCCGCAATGGCGGGGTGGTTTCCGGAGGGTTCATCCAGCCTGTCCGGGGCTCTTGCCACGGTCGTAGACGCGGGCTGGAGCGACCATCAATCACTATCTCACCCAGACATTACCCATTCGTTAACCATGATTGCAGCGTTGTGACATGCGCTGAGTTCATGACGAGAGGCGTCCATCGTCACAGGAACCACAATGACGGTCTGCCGAATGCCGGCAGCCGGTGTCACGCAAGTCAATCCGCGATCACGACCGGATCAATTTCCGACAGTAATTTCAATAATTTGCGAGTTTCTTGAGGTTTTCGTGCTCGGCACGCTTGACTCTCCGCTATTGGTTCTCATATAAGCCGGGTCACTGAGGGACGCGGCGCTGGATTTGCGCGGCGTGCTTTTGTGCCGAAAGCTGACAAGCTGGCGTGGCTGCCGGGTGTCCTGAGAGGGGGACCTGGGGTTGTTTGCGCTTGTGAGGTTGGTTTGAGAGATTTGGG
>CANJMQ010000068.1 GCA_947475225.1 Bradyrhizobiaceae bacterium | reverse complement strand
CAGATCCCGCGGCCTGAGCGCTTCGCCATTCACAAGCTGATCGTCGCAGACAGGAGGCTCTCTGGTCCCGAGGCTGGGAAGGCGAGGAAGGACTTGATGCAAGCAGAGTTCCTGATCGAAGCCTTGGCAGAGGATCGACCCGATGAAATAGCCGAAGCCTATCAGGCGGCACTCAAATCAGGACCCAAGTGGCGCGAAAGGATCGAAGCCAGCCTTAGGCGAGCACCGCGGGTCTCCGACATCTTGCAGGGGCTAGGTTGAGGCCCACTTCAGGGGTCCGGACGACACTCACGTGAAGGGGTTCAGCACCGCCGCACCGAGACCCGCCACATCGGCTTCGTTTCGCGTGACCAGCGTCAAGCCATGGACTTTGGCGGTGGCTGCCAGGAGCCCGTCGATCACCGGAACTGGCCGAATGGCGTTCAGGCATCCCCACTCATCAGCGATCGCGGTTTCAATCGGCAGCGCTCGCTCGCCGAAGGCTTCCGTGATGGTATCGAGCCAGGTTTCAAGCGCTTGCGCTTGCTGAGGGTCTCGCGCTCTGATCAACTCAAGCCCCTTGCGAATTTCACCGAGGACGAGAACGCTGAGGAAAAGGTCGCCATCGGTCACCGTCGCATACCATGCCGAGACGCCGGGATTGCAGCGGTTACCCTTCCGGATCTCGGAAATCACATTGGTATCGACGAGATATTTCACAGATCGATCTCGCGGCCCATGTCACGGGGACGTTCAAGATCAACGCCCGCAAGCGGTGCAGAGGCAAGGAGAGCCTTCAATCCGGCTTGCGCAGGCTTTGTGAACCGGGCTTTGAGGATCGTGCGCGCCTCGGCGGCCATCTTCGGATTGCCCAAGGCCCGGGCAACGCTCTTCACGAGAACCGCGTCATCCTTCAGGACATGAACCTCGACGCGAACCATTCCCTTCTGGCGAAGGCGCTTTCTAAACGTATCGACGGGGGTCTTCCGCGCAGTAGCCATGGTAGCCTCCCAAGATGGGGTTGAATATTTCCGGAAATATACCGGAAATGTGATTTCGGCGCAATTGTTCCAGTAAGAACCCGAAAACATATCCAAAACAGAGAGTTAACACATGTCACGCTACGCCATCACCGAGAGGGCGGGCTCCTTCGTCGCGACCCATCGCAACACAGGGGTCGGGACCGTTCTCGACCTCACAGAACGCCAAGGCAATACGTTCCAGTCTCTACATGACGCAGGAAGAATTCGCGGGACGCTTTGGCTTCAGCGTCAACACGCTTCGTCATTGGGAGCGTGGCTCGCGTCAGCCGGAGGGCGCGACGCGGGCCTATCTGGTCGTCATCCAGCGTGCGCCGAAGGCGGTTCAGAAGGCTCTGCTGGCCAGTTGAGGCAGGCTGCAAGGCGCTGATCGGTCCCCAGCGAGTGGTCCGGTCTGAATGTTAGTGCATGTGCGGCATCGCGCTGAAAGACGGCAGCGACCCGAGGGCTGCAACTTTCGAGAGATATAGCATTGGGTCGGAGGCTCCCCCATGTGAGGCTCGGCGTCAACTGGCGCTGCGGCGCGCCTCGAGCATGAGGTAGTCGAGACGGTTCATGAGGCGCGTCTGACGCGAGGTGGCCTTGCGCTCGTAGTTCTCGAGGCGGCGGAGTTCGGCCGCCCGCTCCTGCAGGGTTAGCGCGTGGTCGGCCTGTGCCATGCGTCGGCTCTCGCCGCTGTCCGTCTTGTGATCAACGCCGTCATGCCGCGCGGTTGCCAGGCTGCGTTCGAAGAGGGCGAGGCGTGCCGAGCGGACGGCATTCAATTGGAGTATGGCCTCGGCAAGCCTGACCGAAGCCTCCGCGATCGGCGGTTCGACGGGGGCGTCGCCGCGCAATGCTATCGCCAGAGCCCCTGCGTCGCCACGACGCGCGTCTGCAGCGTAGCGTGAGCACAGGCCGTGTGCGAGGCGGTTGGACGGCCTGGTCTTACTCACGCCGCCTTGCCGCCCGACGCATGAGGTGCGACCTCAATCGCCGTGGTAGATCCCGGCCGGTCGACGAGGCTGCGGGTCATTGTTTCGAGCCTGCGGCGGCGCTCCTCGATCATCCGCACAAGTTGATCGCGCCGCCTTTCCGATCGTGCGAGGGCATCCTCAAGCGCCACAATGGACTTCATGCCGCCCTTGATCGCCTCGTAGTGCATCATGCTGTAGGTGACGCCTGCGTGTGCGCTGTGCTCCTCGAAGGCCTGCGCCATCTCGGCGTCCCCCTGCACGGCCTTCCTCGCCATGACACGAAGGACAGTGGCGGCCTTTTCAAAGTAGTGGCCAGTTTCAGCGATGAATTCTTCCTTCATCAGCCGCCACGCAGCCGACGGGACTTCCGCCTCGACGGCGGCCTGGCGGAGTTGCCGGAGGCGCATCGTCTCCCACTGCGCGTCGGATAGGTCCTTGACGAGGATGAACTCCATTGTGCCCTTCGGGTCATACTCGGCGATGAGTTCTGCGAGGAGGGCGTCGTAGTCCTCTGTATTCTCGAACCAGAGGAGGGGACGCTCCTCCAGGAGGTATGAAAGACGCTTCGGGAGGAGGTGCCGTAGGGAGGTCGTGGTGCGGGGATGCTGCTGTTCACTCATGGGGGGCGTGCTCACAACTCAGAGCCGGGCAGCGGAATTGCCGCCAAGCGTTTCGCGTGGCCTCCCCAGCGGCCCCGCGCAATGATCAATGCGAGCCCGCTACATCCGCGTCTACTGCCCTCTGTAATGGTGTCGGGGCGAATCGCTTCAGCGTCGATATTATACGTCAGAACCGCCCAAACAAGAATACCCCACCTCAAAAGGGGCGTCGTTTTCCCCGTGTGCGGCGGCCCCAGTGCTCGCCCCCTGAAATGCCCTCGTGCACGAAAACCTTGATCCGGCCCCACACATGAATTAAACTTATTGAGTTGACTAAGACCGGCGCAGGGCCGGGTCCGAGGCGGCGTCTCTCACCAACGAGACGGCCGCCACCGCAGTAACAGCTGCGGCAGCGACCTGGCCATGCGCTCAACCTGCATCCACAGGAGAACCGCATGGTTAGAAAAACCATGGTGCGGCGGCGTAAAGTCGTCAATGCCCACGACTGCAGCAAGTTGCCATTCCGGCGTGGCCCGGCGGCCACCCATCCATCCAGCGTCAGGCGGCGAATGTGAGAGTGCGTCCGGACTAGCCTCCGGCCCTCCCCCTCCCCCAAATTTCAATGACCTGGAGTACAGGACATGACTGTCCATGACTGGCGCGCTGCCCTAGCGCGACTTGACGGCGCCTATTCTGACAATACCATCCGAACCTACCGCTCCGACGTCCAGGCCTATGAGGCCTGGTGCCTGGGGCAGGGGATCGACCTCTTCCCGGCTTCCCCCGAGATGCTCGCGAGCTTCATCGCCGCGCGGGCTCCCATCGATGCCGCCAGCACCCTCAGGAGAAGGCTCTACGGCATCCGAAAGATCCACCGCCTCCTCAAAATGCCATCCCTCGTCGATGATGAGGAGGTGACGATCGCCCTGAGGCGAGCCTTGAGGCAGAAGCGGAGCCGCGTGAAGCAGGCACTGGGCCTGAAGAGGGACCTCCTTGAGCGGCTCATGGCTGCCTGTGATCCTGATCTGCTGGGACTGAGGGATCGAGCCCTTCTGGCCTTGGGATACGCCACCCTCTGCCGCCGGGCTGAATTGGTGGCCATACGCGTCGAGGACTTCGGGAAAGTCGATGCTGACGGAAGCGTCTCTGTGCTGATCCGCCGCTCCAAGGCAGACCCATTTGGATTTGGTCGCATCGCCTGGGTACCGCCAGACGCCATGCGCTACGTTCGCGAGTGGCTGGAGGCTTCGGGGATCAAAAAAGGCTATGTCCTGCGAACTCTGTTCGGGAGCAGGATTATCGACGATGCCATCGCTCCCTACTCGGTGTCACGACGCCTTAAGCGCCTCGCCGAGAAGGCCGGCCTGGACGCCGAGACGGTTTCCAGCCTCTCTGGCCACTCCCTGAGGGTCGGCGCAGCACAGGATATGGCTGAGGAGGGCTTTGACCTGCTGGCCCTGATGACTGCAGGTGGCTGGAAAACCGCTCACGTG
Source organism: Bradyrhizobiaceae bacterium (assembly GCA_947475225.1). Classification (GTDB taxonomy): domain Bacteria; phylum Pseudomonadota; class Alphaproteobacteria; order Rhizobiales; family Aestuariivirgaceae; genus Aestuariivirga. The sequence continues at coordinate 17,710 of CANJMQ010000068.1, read as the reverse complement.
GTGGCACGTTATGTGGAGGAGGCAAGGGTGAGGAGGGTTGGAGAGCGGAGGAGGGGATAAGGAAGGGGCTCGGAGGGTGGAATGTGTCCAAACGAACAATTTCGGAGGATGTCTGAAGGACCTCACCCCGCCGGCGTCTTCAGCATCCTCGAGAAGGACAAGAACCACCAATCATCGACCGACAACAACGCGACGATGCCGAACATGAACCGTCTCACCTGAGATGTAGTGGCTTTGCGTGCAGGAAAGCTGGCGGGATACCCGGCTTCCCACGGCTGTGTGCGTCTCCCCTTGGCACTCTCGGAGCTGCCTTTCAGGATCACCCGCAATGGGATGACGGTCGTCATCGCGGAAGGGCATCACAGTCGTCACAGCCGTCATCCATCCACTATCCTGGCATGATACTCGGCGACTATCGGGGATTGCGGAAATTGCATCTGAGTAGCATCTGGCAGGTTTTCGGCCGCGTCAATCAATGCCCCTCACACGTTCTCTTACTTTCAAAATTCGATATCTGGCCCGGCTTTCGCACAGAGGAGAGGTATCTGGGCCATCAAAAAAAGCGTCGTTATCATGAAGGTCCTTTCAGCCTGTCACACCATCATAAAGCCGTGAAGATCGGTGTATCGAACGTATCCGGCCTTCACCCTCCGGCGCGCATGACTGTGTTAATTCTCGACCGACAAGTCAGGAACATTCACGTACAACACGTTCGGAGGCTTTCCGGAAAACGTCAACAAGACACCGACGATCAGTGCGGCATATATCATTGATGTCATCAGACTTGCGATTGGCCCTGGCAAAAATCGCAAGAGATATTTCTGCAGTGGCGTCATTGGCCTGCCCCCAGCACAAGATTTATCACCGGACGAGCCAGTGACAGCCATGTCAGGATTGCAATGGGTGTGGCGATCTTGGACGCCGACGCGTGGAGGGTTAGACCTAACTCCGCTGAGAGACCCATCAGCAATCGGTTGAGTACGATGCCCAACACCTGCCAAGACGACCACAACAGATAATAGACCGACGTCTCATGCCACAGGCCGATTGCCAGCATCGCTGCAGTCAGACCGACGATTGGTCGCCGCGTTGCAGCGGTTGCCGGCTGGAAAACATAGTCACGGCACCAGGACGACAGCGTAATGTGCCAGCGCGACCAGAAATCGAGGAGGCTACTCGACAAGAATGGCCTGTTAAAATTCTCTTCGATGTTAAGGCACATCATCTGTGAAACCCCCACGGCGTAGCCACTCAATCCAGCAAATACAAAATAGAGCTGTACCCAGTGAAGGACCGAAGCCAACCAGTCTCGAAGAAACGGATGGTGGTTGCTAATGAGGTCCATGGACCTCATCTGGACCGATCCCATTACCCCGGTTCCCAGGATCGCTGCCATGGCCAAACCCAGAAGTGCGCGCTCCGCTCCGACGGCCACTTCGCTTCTATCAAATCGACGCAGGCGAAGTGAGCGACGAAAAGTGGGAAGGCGGTGGATAGGACCTGCTGTCAGCACAGGCAGGTAGAACTGATAATGCATCATTTCCCGTAGGCTGACTTCTGAGCCGTCACGATCCATCCATCCGTCAAGCAGGACATGCAGGTTGCGAAGGGTGAAGTAGGCCGCTCCGATCATCTGCCAAGCCTCGAACTCACGGGCGAACAGCCAGGGGAACAGGATGACTGCTATCGCAACCCCGTAGATCACGTTGGGGTTCCGTGATCGCCGTGTCGCTGCAAGCGCCCACACGGTCACACAGGATGAGACAGCCAGCCACAGGGCTGAAATCAGGGACAGCCAGGCCAGTACTGCGAAGGTGAATAGGGCCACCCCGTCGTCACGAAAGTCCCGCGGAATTGACCAGCAGATGGGAACGGCGAGAAGCGAGGCAAGCAGGAGAAAGAACGTATCAGTTGTCATGCCTGGCTTTCCAGGCGCCGGCGAGTTCGGACATGAAGCGGGATCGGCCGGTGCGGTTTAGGTGAGCCACATCGACGAATAGCGTATTCGGCCAGACCTCTCCGTTGTAGAGCAGGGGCAGTCCGAGCAATTCAGCTGTATCGTGCAAGTGGCGTTCAAAACGGGCCATATCAACGACGCCGATGTAATCTGCCACAGCCTGGGGAAGCGGCGGCGCTATCAAAAGGACCTCAACCCCCTCTTGATGCGCGCGGCCCAGCATCTCCTCAAGTTTTTTAGGGTTAAGTGGTCCCCGCAAGTGCAAGGGATATCGCTGTCGAAGCTCGTGTCGTGTGACCACCTGGTCTCCACCAGAATTTGACACTTCGGGGATGACCACCGTCGAGGATTGAAGCCCAGTTAGAATGCTAACAACTACCGCAAGTCGCGTCTTCAAATCGTTGCTAAGCGAGCTAAACTCCGCGAAGAGTCTTTGGTGAATCGGTTGTTGGCCAGATTTTGCCTTGTCGCTGGCAAAATCCCGCATGAACGGAAATATCTCGAGAACAATGACTTCGGTGCGATCTTTCGAGACCAGTAGGTCAGCAAACTCAACCATCATCTCTTCAGACATGCCACTCACTGCGACGCGCGCATAGGGTCTGTCCTTCCCCAGCAGACCTGCTCCCGTAGGGGGCATGCCATAAGCCAGCAATGATGAGCCTATGAAGACAACCGGCGTGGATGGCAGTCCATAGCCATAGATCATCCAGTTTTTGGGTACTGCGGAAAGTGCCGCTACCGCAAATGCGACCAGCACAAGAGTGGGCATCCAGATCCGGAACATAGTCTAAACCGAAGCTGCTTGCTGAATGGCTGCCTGCACTGCCTCCACTGCAGCCGTCAGGCTCCGCATGGAGGCTGCACGGGCGATCGGCAGTCGAATAGAGAAGCGGCGCTCCAATGCAAGCTGGAAGGCGAGCTGCTGGAAACTGTCCCAGCCTGCGACGGTTGCGGGGGTGCTTCTCGTCGTCAAGCTCGCTAGATCGCACCTGAACACGACTGCAGCTGTCTCCAGTACGGCGAGCTCGATTGATTTTTCGCTGTCGGCGTCAGGTATCGGAGAAACCAGGTGAGACGAAATGATCTCCTTGACGGCCTGGATGAGTGGTTTTCCTGCAGAGCCTCGTGGGATGTTGTCGACTGGGATGATCCGCTTTGGAACCTTCAAGGGCTCCAGTGTTAAGCGGGCATATTTCGCCAGAGCCAATTCGTCGACACAAGGGTTACTCACCTCTACCACACTTACTGGAACCTCACCGAACACCTCGTCCGGCACACCAAGTGTTGAGGAAGCCAGAACTCCGGGGTGGCTTGAGAGTCCCTCGTCCACTTCTTCTGGCCGAATCAAAAGGCCACCTGACTTTATGATGGTCTTGATCCGACCGATGATGTGGATGTTACCATCCTGGTCCAGTCGCGCCAGGTCGCCCGTCTTGAACCACCCATCCTTTGTAAAGGTCGACCCCGTCCGCTCCTCATCACGCCAATATCCGGCGAAGATGTTTTCTCCCCTGATCTGCAGTTCACCGTCGTCCTGTCCTTGTCCAATCGGAGCGATACGGATCTCGCAATCAATGGGACGCCCCACGCTGTTCTTTCCACCCGCCTCCTCATGCGGACCGGCATAAAGAGCGCTCGCAACTGTCTCAGTGAGGCCGTACTGGTTGGTCAACGGATGACCAAACCGCTCCTCGATACGCTGCCATAACTTTGATGGCAGAAATGCTGCAACCGACGATACTGCCTGAAAATCGGGAGTGGCAAAGTAATCGTCGAACTGCGCATACCGATCAATCAATGCCCAGACGGTTGGCACCGTGATAAAGTGTGTTGCACCTTCCCGCCTCACCGTTTCGAGCCATTGTTCCAATCGATCGACGGCAAAGCCTCCCGCCCGGATGAGCGTGGAATTCGCGGCCAGTGCCAGCATCGGCCCCTGCACGAGGCCATCACCATGCGCCAGCACCATATCGTTGAGCACGCGCGAGCTTTCACTGACAGTTAAGACCCGCGCAATCGTGGCAAGGTTAGCAAAGAGGTTCCGACGCCTGATCATCACGCCGCTGGGACTGCTGGTCGTTCCAGAGGTGAACAGAATATAGGCTAGGCCTTCAGGATCTGACGGAAGGCGTGGCTCTCGAGGCATACCCTTGAGCGAGAGGCCTTGTAGCAGCCTGTCTGAGGCGCGGGGTTGCCGCGTCAACCAACTCCGCCTTGCGGGGGTTCTCGCGTATGAAAGGTTCAGCTGGACGAGGCTGGTCCACGGCTCATCCTTCCGTGCATGCGAAACAACGAGTGCCGCCGGTGCGAGGAAGCGCATGATCGATGCGAGGCGCTCTGGTGGTGTGTCATGGGTCAACATGACCGGCACGAGCCCATCGAACAGCGCCGCGACAAAGGTAGCGATAGCCGCCGCCTCGTCATCCAGCACGATAGCGACACGGTCTCCCGCCAGAAGATCCCCTGCGTCGAAGGCTCCGCAGAAATGACGCACAACCGCGGCCAAATCGCGCCTTGGCAAGTCAATGTCACCGGTGATCAGAAATTCGGATTCAATCTTGCAGAGATTGATCCACCATTTGGTGAGGGACGACATCTACTCCCAGCCCTCGACATTCAGTGTTGATCGACGCGGATCGAATGCCCTCGGACGAGCAGGGTTGCCTGCAACGGCGGTATCATCTGGCACGTGACCCTTGACCACGGAGCCTGCGGATACGATTGCTCCACGACCGATCCGGATATTGGGCAGTATCGTTGCCCCAGCACCGATCATGGCGCACTCGCCGACGTGAATGTTTCCGGCCAACGTTGCGCCGGGCCCGATGCTGACAAAATCCTCGATCAGGCAATGATGACCAACCGACGCCGAACGGTTTATCAATACGCCCTCGCCGATGATGGAAACCGCACCGATTGTGCTTCCGGCGTTGACAAAAGTGCCGGGTCCGAGGCGTGTGCTGCTGGCGACAATCGCATGCGGATCAACGAGGGAATCAGCCAAGACCAATCCAATGCCGCGCCCCATTGATATCAATTCCTTTCGGCGGAGAGGTGAAAAGGCGCAGGCGAGGAATGGCAGTCCCGCGACTGAGCCAATGGTTTCGATGGATACAATCTTCGCAGGGCCTGCCAGCCGCGGTGTCCCATTCAGGCTCACCGCCATAGAAATTCTTGTCCCTAGCCGCAGGCAGGACTCCTCATATTCAACGACAATAGGAGATCTCACGCCAAACAGTATCATACCGAATTAGGCCCCACCTCTTGGCTCGAACCAGACTAACCCACTCATTGAATCGCTCCGACCCCTGATTGTCGATAGGTTCACTATTTGATGCCTTGATAGTCAATTTAGCCTTGGACGTATTCTGTATCAATCCAGGAGAACGCTCTTCAGGGAGTTAATGGTGCCCTTTTAACCGCGATAGGTGAACTTGCGACAACCCCGGGTCCGGGACGTAGTGCTGATTCTCACAGGTGAGCTACTGATTGTGTGGAGTCGACCTGCATTTATCTATGATTTCCCTATGACTTCACCTTGGGCAATCGGCTCTTGGCGCTCCGTAGCCATGACCACCGGACCGGACGAGAGGCGATCATTGGACTTCCAGTTGAGGGGCCGGGGTCGTGCGATGGGAGTGCCTGATTCAGCCCAGAATTGAGTGCGGGTCCTTGCCCACCGTGTTGTGTGGCGGGATGCCTGACATGGCTCGGGTGGTCAGCTCCGTCCCAATCCCAGGAACTCGATCTTGTCGAAGATCATCTCGTAGTGCTTGAAGTGCTCCACTGACGCCGCCCCTGAGGGCGAGGCCCGCGTGAGGAGGGTTGGTGAGCGGAGGAGGAGCTAGGCGAGTGCTTTGAGATTGAACATCATTTATCTCTCTCTGAGCTCCGAGCGCGAAATGAGAAGGATTGCAGCCATAAAGATTCTTCTGAACAATTATCTGGGCAGCAAAGCTGGTGTACCGATCGCTATCTGGCAGTATAATTGGAATTGCTCGTTCGCTATCAGTCGATGAGTTTGCGTTGAGCTGAGAAGATTGTCTGGGAGGGGCATTGCGTGTTTCATCAGGTGAAAAATATGCCGAAATATGTATTGTGCAGACCCCAGAATGGGTTCAACGACATGCTAAACCAAATCGAACTGTGTTGCCGCTATGCTCAACGGTATGATCGGCAAGTGATCGTCGACACTGGTTATCGCCATACAATGTATTTCAAGGAAACATTCTCGAAGTACTTCAGTTCCCGTCAAAAGATTCTGATTTTGGACAATCCACTGAGCGATGAGGAACTTGATCGGTTTGACGTATTTCCCAAATTCCTCGCAGGCCGTGCCAGTAGCTATGAGACCGATTGGAGGCGCCTCATAGAGTTCCGCTTTGCGCTGCGGCCGCTCGTGAAAGCGGGCCGCTTTGTTGATAAAACGTCTGGTCGCCCTATCTGGTTTTCACTTGAGAGAAACTATAGGCAACGGCTTCTGGTTCACAGTCAGGGAGGCGGCGGCTTGATGTCATTTGACTGCCTTGGCCGCCTGCAGGCGAGGACCTGGTTGGTTGACAGGCTTGAGGAAAGGCTGTCCCAAATGCCACGTCCCTACGCGGCAGTTCACATCCGGAACACTGACTTGACGACCGACTACGCCCCCCTGCTGACTGAGTTGCAGCGACGAAAGTTGCCGGCCCTGTTTTTGGCAACTGACAACAGCAGCGTTGTGGAGGAGTTCAGGGCTTCGCTTCCTGCTACGAAGGTGTTTTCCTTTACTCTTTTGCCGGGCACTAGTGGAACTCCCATCCATAAGGCGGTGGCGCTCAAGGATGCACCGCAGCTCAATACAGACACTATTCTGGACCTTTTGACACTGGCATTTGCAAGTCCACTCCTTCTCGCCAAGACGCGAAATGCCGAGTCCGTCAGCAAATTGTCGGGCTTCTCGATGCTGGCGGCCGAACTCAATCAGAATGAGGACGCGCTCATGAATTTATTGGGCGGGCGAAAATCGCTTCGTGGCCAAAAGCTCTCAGTTTCTTGAGATGCTTTTTACCACCTACAATTCTGTAATTGATCGTCCTACTCAGGTTGCTCCCTGATATCTACAGGGAGCGCCTGCTCGCAAAGAAGATATCTTGCTCAATTCCCCAGAATAGGCCGTTCGTTGCTGCCCAGTCGACTAGGTCTCCTAGTGCGGGATAAGCGGAGTACTCCTCCAGATTGGGATTAAAACATCTTACATCGTCTATCAAAACGCAGAACTCATCAAATCGATGCATATTTTGGGAAATGCAATCTAGTTCATCAAGAACTGGTGTTTCCTGCGGACCCCTGAAGGTCACGCCCGCCGAGTAATGACCATCAAGCCAGAAGTTAACATTCCCACTTAGGCTCGGCAGCAACACAGGGAGTATATCTTCGCTGAGACCGTTTATAATCTCGACATTCGGCTTCAGCGCGAAGCGGCGTTTTGCATCGGAGTACAATTTGACTTCGGGTTCAATGCTGTAGACCATACTTGCATGCGAAGAAAGAAACTCCGTTGTCTGTCCGAAATATGTTCCGGTTTCCACCCAAGTTGCGTTTGATACGCCGTTTCTTAGAAGGCACTCATGCTTGACAAAGAAGGGGCTCGGTGAAGAAAAGCCTCTCCGTCTCCAGCCATTGAGGATGCGCCATTTCAGACTCTCGCGATACAAATTGGTATTTTTTAGTCGTTCCTTGATACGCACTCTTGTCTCCATCTTGTGCGTGGCTTCGCGAATGCAGCGCTAGGCTCTCTGTAATTGCGCGGTTTGCGACGTCGCGGTCTCAGTGCAGGGGCTGGTCGGTTGATCAGGGTGTCTATCCCTTCGTGACCCGTTTGTTTCGGAAGAGAACGTCACCCGGATAACGAACAATTACATCGAAGTTGATAAGCTCCGATTTTAGACCATCCAGTCCCAGCTGCCCTTCGTAGAGTTCCTCATTGCTATACTCGGTGTAAATGTAATCGATACTAGGCAACATTCCTCTGGCGCCGCGAAGAACGTCTCCTTCTGCTCCTTGAACGTCCATCCAGATGAAGTCGATGTGGCTCACGCCGAGATCATTGCAGATCTTGTCAAGGGTGGTAGTCCTTACCCTTGTCGTCTTTTCAAACTTAACTCTCGGGTGCTTCGTGAGATGGCTCTTCGGAGCGCGCACCGACCCTGAATAGTCCCATCCCTCTGGCAGATCACCATTCTCACCATCACTCTGGTGGAAGTCTATCCAGCCATCGGAGTCTGTGAGTGCGAGCTCAAAGAGGGTCACTTGCGGCATTGACTTGTCAAGTTTCTGCTTAAAGCGCCGAATGGCTCGAGGTTCTGGCTCAAAACAATAGATCCTTGCGGAAGGGAACCGTCGGACGAACTCCAGTGTATCGCTGCCGTCGTTACAGCCTACTTCGAAGATGACAGGATCAGGCTTTTTCAGTAATTTACTAATTCTGTCATGTGTCAACGAGCCCGGTCTTATGCCGCTAAACATCTGAACAGTGCCATAGTAGGCAGGGCGGAGGATGTCCTTGAGAGCACTTGGTATAATTGCCCGCAATTTCCCGTTCAGCTTCATGTGGGTAAATCGCCCGTCGCGGAGTGGTGGATATGACACGCCCTGGATTTTGCCATCCTATCTCCTTCCAAATTCAAGTGAGTTGTTGTGATCCACTAGCTGTTCTGCGATGCTATAGAATCTATTACAGTCGTCGATCTCGTCATTTTTTTCGGTGTCTAACCATGGCGTAGATTGCCGAGCGATGCCGCTCGTGAGACGTAGGCCGGACTGAAATTCTCTCTCCGGACTGTATAATCATCAATTCACGGAGCGAGGCAATGCTGTCGGTCCCGTTTAGCGTGAAGAGGAGACAGGCCCATTTTGCACAATTAAAGCGAGAGCCTTATACCGAGTTGCGAATGCTGGAAAAACCCGGACCGGAGGGGCAGACCAAGATCAGGAAGGAGTGCAATCTGTTGCGGCGGATGCTGTCGGCATGTCCGTTATGCAGACACATCATTCCGGGGAACTCACTTGGGTATGTGTGGCTTGTCTCACGTCTTGGGGGGCAAGCGGATTGATCAACCCTTTTGGAAGCGGGACCTCGGGCGGACGTGTTGAGTGGGTCAATGCCCGCATCAAATCACTCTACTCCGTCAGTTTCGGAGGCTAGATTGACTAGCTGGATGATTCTTCTACAAACTAGTGTTTGTGAGCAAATTTTACATTGCAGGGGCTTGGGATAATGCTCGATAGCCAATACTCAGTGGCCCATTCGGATATCGTTTTCGAAAATTTCGACGGAGATCTTGTTGTTCTTGACTTGAGGTCAGGACGCTATTTTGGATTTAATCCGTTAGGTGCAGCAACTTGGCTGGCACTCATGGCCGGTGCCAAGGCGCGAGTCATCGCTTCTGCTGGGCTCGACGAATCACAGCTCATAACTTTTCTGAAGGCTATACTCGGAGAGGGCATTGCAGTTCAATCAGAGGGTGACGAAAGTCCTATTTTTGCTGGCCAAGTTGAACTTCCGCAGTCCAACAGCGAGGCGCCGAGCATCGAGGCATTTGACGATCTTGCGGACTTGATGCTGGCCGATCCAATCCACGACGTAGATGCTGAGATGGGTTGGCCACATCGTCCCACGAAAGGGTGATTGAGTGTCGGAGGATGTTCATGAAGCCAGCGATCTTGTCCGTTTCGCGGAGGGGATATTTGAGCGGATTGATATTGCATTCTCGAATGCCCCGCTGCGCATTTCCAAGCAGGTGGCCGGAACTCGGTTCGATATCGCAACGACAATTGATGAGCAGGCTCGGTTGTTTGCGGATAGGATCGCTGAGGGACATGGCGTAGGAACCGCTTGCGCGCCTGCGCGTATACTTGCGGCATGCGGCGGAGAACTCGGTTTACCTGCACCTCCGGTGGTGGCCGGCGCATTGAAGGACCCCCAGACGCTTGAGAAGGCGCTGGCTTCGACGAGGTGGCGCGTGCACCACCACGCTGCAACGAGGTTTTGGCAGATTTGGGATGGTCACAGGCGTATGGGGCTTCAGCTCATGGCAGCACCTGCAATGCTACCACCCTGGGAAAATGGCTCGCCGCTGCGCAATCTGCTGAAATGGGGCTTGACGGCTCCCACGCAGGGTCTGTTGCATGCAGGAACGCTTGCGGTCGATGGGCGGGGAATGTTTTTTGTTGGGCAAGGCGGCTCCGGAAAGTCCGGCACGGTGCTGGCCGGGCTTTGCGGAGGCCTCGAAAGTGTCGGGGACGATTACGTTATCGCCAGGATCGAGGGAGATCAGATCTATTCACTGCCCCTGTTTCACACGCTCAAGTGTGATGCCAGGGGGCTGGAGCGCATTGGCCAGCTCGGTCGCGCTGATCTAAAGGCCCGCGGTGAAAACTGGCAAGGTAAGTACGAATTCACCTTCCCGCAGCTGACTGGACGACCTCCCGCGCAGGCTCTCAGGATCACCGCGCTGTGCCTGCCAGACATTGCCCATGCGGAACGGTCCCACTTCGAACCGCTTTCGCAGCGCGAAGCTTTCCTAGCGCTGACGCTGACGGGCCTTGCTCAGCTACCTGGAGACCGTGCGGCCAATTTTTCACTTTGCGCGCAGATCGCGCGGCAGTTGCCTTGCATGCGCCTGCGTTTGGGAACCGATGCGACCGAGATAGCACGTACGATTCGTTCAGCATTGATCGCCGGACTGACAACATGCTGATCACCGTCATCGTTACAGCCTACAATCGTGCAGGCCTTCTTCCGATTGCGGTTCGATCGCTTATCCGCCAGCGCCAAGACGCCAATCTAGACATTCTGATCGTAGACGATGGCTCGACTGACGAAACGCATCGACTTTTTAAGGATCTTGCATCTGAGTACGGAGGCTTGCGGTACATCTGGCAAGACAACGCCGGGATTGCAGCTGCGCGAAATACGGGTTTGCTCGGTCTGCTACCGGAGACTGAGGTCGTTACGTTCCTCGATTCTGATGACGCATCACCGGAGGGGCGGTTCGCGGCAGATCTGCCACATTTGTTGGCCGACCCAAATCTCGATTTGACTTATGGCAAGCTACGCATGGTCAGTATGATTGACCCAATAACTATGGCGCCGCCGCACGGTTCAAGCTATCGCGATGTTTGTGGCCCCCAGCTTTCGCTTGGCCTTTTCCGACGTCGCGTCATTGAGCGCACCGGAATGTTTGATCCGGAGCTTCGTCAGGCCGAAGACATTGATTTCTTGCTCCGAATGTTCGAGACAGGAGCCCAGTTTCTGCAAACCGAAACCATAACCCTCTACTACCGACGACATCTTGGTAACATAACGGCGAATAAATCGGATATGCAGCGTTACATTGCGTTGGCGCTGCTGCGCTCAAGCAAGCGGAGGCGAGCCGATCCAACGAAGGTCTTCAGGAAGCCGAACTTCGAGTTATCGCCGCAGGTGTTGTTGGAGGACAAATGCTGAATTACGACGTAGTAATTCCTGCTTGGAATGCCGAAGCGACACTTATCGAGGCAATCGCATCAGTTCGCGCCCAGACAGTACCACCTGACCGCATCATCGTGGTTGATGACGGATCCACAGACCAGACAGCAAAACTAGCACTCACAGCCGGAGCGGAAGTATTTTCGCAGAGTAATACCGGTCCCGGTGCTGCGACGACCCGAGGCATGGCGATGGCAAGCGCGACGGTTCTCGCGTTCGTTGATGCCGATGACCTTTGGTTACCTAACAAGATGGAACGTCAAATGGCTGTACTGGCTGCTGCAATCGGTCCGACTGCAGTGACTAGCCAGCAACGACAGTTCCGTCACGGCCAGTTTGATGACGGAACTGGCGAGGTTCGTCCAGGTCTCAACCGATCATCTCTGATCCTGCCGCTTGACCTGGCGCGGAATGTCGGGCCGATCATTGATCCCGAGGGAGGGCGAGGAGACATGATCGATTGGCTGAGGCGTGTACGCAGTTCCGGCATCGTCATCCACGAGATTGATGAGGTTCTGGCATTGCGGCGGATCATGCCGGGTAGCTTGTCATATGGCCGAGATCCGTTGCGAGACAGGGGGTATCTTGCCGTCGCCCACGCCGCATTGAGCGCGAAGCGGCGCAACCCAAACAACTTGTAGCAGTGCCAAAGATGATCCAGGCATTCTCGCAGGCAGAAGATGCGCTCCTTAGGGCAACGCTCCGAGATGGTGACGAAGCAATTGAGGCCTTTGCCGAGTGGCGGACGCTCTTCGATTTCGAGGGTAAACATGAGGCAGGTGAATTCCGCATGCTGCCACTGCTTCATGCCAATTTAGCTCGCTTGGGTGTCAAGGATCCCATCATGGGCAGGCTGCGTGGAATACATCGCCACGCCTGGGCTGAAGGTCAGCGACGCCAGCGCTCTGCTGCAATAGTCCTGCGACTACTGGCTGGTGCAGGTATACCTACTATGTTTACGAAGGGATTGGCGCTCGCACAGGAATACTATCCGGACCCATCGCTACGACCCATGCAGGACATCGATTTGCTGGTACCACGGGATCGTGCGGAAGGAGCCATCGATATCCTGCAAGAGGCGGGATGGCATTTCATGGATCCCTTGAGCGTATACTCCCAGGGCGGCATAGAACGAGCCGCATTCATGGTTTTGAACAACGGCTTAGGGATGAGGGATGGACGGGGGAACGAGGCCGATGTTCATTGGCATGCACAGCACGAATGTGCCGTACCCATTCTATCTGATTGGTTTTGGACTGATACTGAAAAACTAGTGATTTGCGGTGAGTGGTCTGTTCGACCTGGCCCAGGTCCGCTGCTCTTTCATGTCATAAGCCATGGATTGCGTCCGAACGTGATGTCTCCGATGCGCTGGGTTGCGGACGCGAGCATGATTCTGAAGCGAAGCGGGTCCGACATCGATTGGCTGACGTTTTGGGAAATGGCCAGCCGCGCCAGTGTCGAGGCGAGGCTTGCAGAAGGTTTGGCTGTGGTTGAACGGATATCTCTGCGCCCGCTTCCGAAGGGTGCACGGAACTCCGGACGTGTAACGTTTATCGAACTTCTGGAGAACCGCGCATTCCGAACGGCGAAGATGGGGCAATTTCCCGGTCTGTCTTTGCTGTTACTGCGATTTGCCAAACTGCTCCGCCTGTGGCGCGCAATAGACGTGCTGACCCTGTTGGTCATCATTCGCCAGTGGTTCAAGGTGCGATACGCCGCAGTCAGCAGAGGGAATAGGTCAGTGTCTAGACCGTCTCGGTCGGGGAGCCCAGAATGCTGAGGTATCCACCGCACCAGCGAGTGATGCATACGCGGAAGAGTATATCATTGTTAGACACTGCAAGTCGGAGTAACACGCCGCGAGGCAAGTGATCAGCATCTGCGTCAAGCAAGTCGGTCGCCGACGTCAATTGAAGTGCGCGCGTGTCCGGCGGCAGGTTTGGCTCGTCGAGCGCCAGCGTTGCGACTTTGTCCCCAACTCGTCCGGGATGCGCTTCCATACCCGGCCCGGCTGTGGACGGCGGTCCTCGAGCGCTTTAGGCCCGCCGATACGATACCGTTCGTGCCAGCGGTAGAAAGTCGGCCGCGGAATGCTGAGTTTCTCCAGCGTCTGTCGCACCGGGAGGTGAGATTGCTCAACCAGTTGGATGATTTCCGGCTTCTCGGAGGCGGGGTATCCTATTCCTCGTCTCTCCCATCTACGACCATGCTTTTTGAGCAGGCGGCATTCCAGCGTGAGATCAGCCACCAGGATATTCACGTGCCGCACCTCACGATGAAGGTCCTTGACCTCGCCGCTGGTCGCCACCTGGGCTGCGTCCCTCGCCAGGCGCTTCTTCCCGGCCACCAGGAACTCTATCGACCAGCAGTCGTACAGGCTCTCGGCAATGCCCTCCTGCTAGCACAGCTCGGCGACGCTTTACTCGCTGCGGAGCCCCTCCAGTACGACCCAGATCCTCTCCTAGGCCGAATGGTGCTTTCGGGTCGCCCGGCGGATGTCCTTCACAATTCAATCGGGCGTCGTCCGTATCTCGGATTTCGCTGTCGCAGACTTTTGGTTCTGTCTCATCTGTGCCTCTCCTGAGTGCTACGATGAGCCACAAATCCTCCCTTCCTCAAGTCACCCAGTCTGTCTCAGGAGCCCTGCCGCCGGACAGAGGCAAGGGTGAGGAAGGTTCGGGAGCGGAGGAGAGGTTAGGGTAGGTCGCGCCCCTCATATGGATGTTCAGTGCGAACACATTTGCAACGTCCTGAGGGCTCCTCAAGCATACTCGAAGTCAATTCAGCAGATAGCTAATTTCGCGGTGGTTCGGCCAAAATGGAGAACCACACACTATGGAAGACTTCAGTACGGGCAGAAAATCATGCGATTTGACCTGCAACCATTTCGGCCAGCCAGGGTGCGGTTGAGTATTTGCCCGTATCGACAGATAGGTAGCTACCCCGGCGAGAAATCCCGAAGTCGGCACGGCTGTGGATCGTGGCAGCAGGGTTGGCGAGCGAACCAGAGGCGCTGGCATATACCCAACCGCCACCAACAGTCACACTCTCAGCATTTTCTCGCAACGCTTCAACACCGGGTAGGTAGCGAGAGAGCGCGTCGAAGGTGCTGGTGGCAACTTCATTGTATAGGTCTGTGCCCGGCGGAGAAGTCCAGTGCGGGTCCACCGCCTTAGTCTCGCACTGTAGCCCGGCAGGGTACCAAGAAAGATAGAAGTCTCGGCCGTTGTAGTTCTTAACATCGCCGTATGGCCCGACCGCGATCAGTGCGCTCGGCAACCAAATCTCGCGGCGCGTGCGCACGAAGACGGCAAGCCGGTATCGGTGGGACCAGTCGGATGGCAGTTGAAGCCCCGCACTTTGGTCAACCGGCAAGCGTCCCTGCCAGAGGGCGTTTACGACACAGTCGAACGGACCCTCAAGTCCTTCGGACGTGATGACGCGCCAGCGGTCACCCGCCGTAATCCCCGACACAACCTGGACGCCGCGCACCCGAATACCGCGGCGCAACCGGATCCGGCCCTCAGCCATCACCGCAGCACGTAGTAGATCGGCTACGGCCCGCGTTTGGACGGAGCGCTCGGGCACGGCAAAGCCCGCGACGATCGAGGGGGAATGGGTAAGGCTTCCGAGTTCGGCGGTGGACAGCGGTCGTGCGGCCAGTGCTCCAAAGCGCGCCTCATGGCGCGCGGCATCGGGGTGGGTATTCACGAGGGCGGATATTTTGCCGAAGCGCTCCGCCATTAAGGTCGGCGGCACGACGGAGGTGGCATGGCAGAGGAACATATCGTCGCTGGTGGTCATCAACCCCGTGAGCGGCGCCTCGACCAAAGATTCAACCAGCGGCGTGAATGCGAGGCCACCGACCAGCACCTGCCTCGACGTGTTTAGACTAGCGTCGGCGCTGTACAAGTACCCAAGATGAATCTTGCCTTCGTTCCAGCGACTCGCTCCGCAAAGTACGTCTTCCATCTCTTCGAAGATGACAGGCGACAGGCCGCGACGAGCTAGAAACAGAGCTAGACAACACCCCAAGATGCCGCCGCCCAGAATTGCCACCGAGCGAGTCATCATGGCGTAACGCTCGGTGAGTAAGAAGCGGTGCTAAACGGCTCGCTTGCCAGAGCGCAGAGTACCGAACCCGGTGTGAGATAGGCCTGCTGCGACCACACCCCCGCCTCGATGAGTAACCCGTGCGAACAGTCATCGAGCGAGACGCTAACTTGCTCACTGCCATAGAGCAATAGCACGCTTATAGATCCCGACACGCAGAACAGGAGTTGTCGCGCCGTGCGATGACCGTGCCCGCCGCGAACCATGCCCGTGGGAACGCCGTGAACGAAGAAGCTACGCTTCGGCACGAAGGGTAGCTCATCGAAGGCGAGTGGGATGAGAGCGCCACGCGCATCAGTCTTATACTCAAAGGCGAGAAGGCGTGCTCGCCCTCCGAGGAATTCTTCCAGGGTGCGCATAGGGTGTGCTCGTCTCAATGTAGCAAACGTAGCAAGATCGGAGGCAACATTTTCTTACCTGCAGAGCGCACCGGCTTCGGTAGCCACGAATATCGCCCACGCCGCGGACGAGAATGGACGAGGAGTGCTTCGGTCAGTGCGAGCTTGTCATCCTCACCGAGATTCGAACGCCAGATTTCCCGCATACAGGAGGCGTAGACTGCCAGCCACTGCTCGGCCGAATAGGGCCATGACCTCGACAAGCTTTCTTTCTGAAGGAACTTAAAGCATAGAGTCTCGGGCACCCTAATGAATTCACCGAGCAGGCTGAGGTGGATAAGCCAAGGCAAGTCAGAAGTGAACTCGCCAGCCGAGTGGCGCTTCACCCCCTGCACCTGACGTGCCGCATCCATTCGGAAGAGGCCTCGGTTAGGCACCCACCAGCCAGGTGGCTCGCGCAGCATGATGAGGCCACGATTGACGGAATCCATTGCACCCTCGAGGGCCGTGAAGGCTACTTGCCGCATCTCTTTGTTGTACTCGGTCAGTTCAATGTCGCAGTAGGCAAGAGTTGCGCTTGGCGCCGCGGCAAGTGCCGCAGACAGTCGCGCGATACAGTTTGGAGCCAGAATGTCGTCGTGAAAGGCAAACATTGCAAAATCAGTAGCGGTCTGAGCGAGCAGGAAGTTGCAGTTGCCGACATAGCCCAGTCGCCGCTTCTGCCTGTACACGCCGAAGCGCCGGTCCCGCTCGGCATGGGCGATGCACCTAGAGTACGTATCGTCGATGCTTTCATCGACCGAGATTATGGCTCGGAAATCTGTGCATGACTGCGCCGAAATGGATGTGAGTGTCGCGTCGATGAAGCGCGACGCGTTGTAGGCCGGTATGAGTACCGTCACAGAAGGTTTGCTCATTCTGTTGCGATCTCCGCAATATCATCTACCAATCATGTCGCTTGCCGAGCGCTTTAACTTCGGTGGAATCCCCTTCGCGCACTTATAACCAAGAATACCTATACGGTAAGCGCCACTGAGGTCAATTAGAACTGAGTTGATCAATCTACGTTCCATTATCCGACCACGTAAAACTCTGATCTTCGCTTATTCGTGCAGTAGCCCCGACGGGAAGGCTGCAAAAGGAGGATATGGAGGGCGCTAATTGATAATTTGGCAGAAAGTCCAACGCGCTAACTATTGAAAGATCGAATAAACAATCCTAATTGATGGATATGATGCCAAGTCCCATTATACCGGTGTTTGTTGTCGGTCTCGGGCGGTCCGGAACGACACTCGCACAATCCCTCGTCGGAAGTCACCCAAATGTTCTTACTTTCCCAGAAACCAGTTTTTTGTGCTATGTATTCGGCAACTATTCTGAACATGAACTAGGAGAGACTAGATATCAGTCCCTAAAGAGGAAGTTGCGCGTTGCACTCGGCCGGACCTCTCGAGGTGCGTCCCTCAGGATGGAAGAAACTCTGAGGGCGCTAAATGTACCACTTGATCGTAATCCAATTCGACGAGGATACGCCCCAGCACGTAAGTCAGTTCGGGACTGGGCGGGTGTATTAGACAAAATATGTATTGAAAGAGGCTGTTCCGTTTGGCTTGAAAAGACGCCGATGCATATTGGATATATAGTAACCGCCCGATTGTAACCGCGGCTTTTGTCCTTGCGGAGAGATGACACTTCAGCATTTGAGACGACGCTTGATCACGCTGCCTTTGCGCGGGGAACTGCGACGGGCGTCCAGTTCCAGGGCAGGAGTTCGTCGATTCGGTTGATCAT
>CANJMQ010000067.1 GCA_947475225.1 Bradyrhizobiaceae bacterium | reverse complement strand
TGAAGAATGCCATCGTGCCGACGCTCACCGTGATGGGGCTGGTCTTTGCCTTCCTGGTCACCGGTGCGGTGCTGGTCGAGAGCATCTTCCTGTGGCCGGGCGTGGGCAGCTACATGCTCGACGCGATCCTCAACAATGACGTGCCCGTGCTGTTCGCCGTAACGCTGGTGGTGACCGTCATCTACATCATGGTCAATTTCCTGGTGGACATGCTGCAGATGGTGCTCGATCCACGGATCAGGCTCGGGCGCCGGGAAGAGGCTTAGCGGCGGATGGGCCCTCATGACGCTGACTGAAGGCTTCAGGCACTATGTTGTGCGGGGCGCGGCGCTCCGGCCGCAGCCGGGATCCGTCCTGTGGCATGTGCGGGGCGACTGGCTGGCGATGGCGAGCCTGACTGTGATCATCCTGATCATCGTTGTGGCCATCTTCGGGCCGTGGATCGCGCCTTATCCCGAACAGGGCGTGGGCCTCGCCATTGTCGAGCAGAAGCTACAGCCGCCGGGATGGCACTTCGTCCTCGGGACAGATTCGCTGGGGCGCGACATTCTCTCACGCATCATCTTCGGAGCCCGCACGGCACTTATCGGTGGCATCGCCATCGTGGCGATCGGTGCGGCGGTGGGAACCCTGCTAGGAGCGACGGCCGGATACTTTGGTGGCTGGGTAGACGAGGCGATCATGCGCGTCACCGATGTTTTCCTCGCCTTTCCGTCTCTGCTACTTGCGATGACTGTGGCGGTAGTACTGCAGCCGAGCCTCGGCAATGCCATCATCGCCATTTCTCTCACCTGGTGGCCGTGGTATGCGCGGTTGGCGCGCGGCCAGGCGGTTTCGATCCGCGAACGGAAATACGTGAAGGCGGCGCGCGGCATTGGCGTCAGCCATGCCACGGTAATCCGTCGTCACGTGCTGCCCAACATCCTGACGCCGATTCTGGTGCAGGCGATGATGGACATCGGCGCCGCCATCCTCACCGTCAGCGCACTGAGCTTCGTAGGCCTCGGGGTGCCACAGCCCACGGCGGACTGGGGTGCGATGATCAGCGAGGGGCGCATGTACGTGCAAACCGGCCACTGGTGGGTGCCCACCTTCCCGGGCCTTGCGCTGTTTATCACCATCATGGCCAGCAATCTGTTGGGCGATGCGGTGCAAGCCGCGGCCAACCCGCGTACGCGGAGGACGGTGCCTTGAGCGACGCCGCCCTCCTCTCCGTCCGCGACCTGCATGTGAGCTTCGCCACGCCGCGAGGCGATCTGCCGGCGGTGCGGGGCATCAGTTTCGATGTACGGCGTGGACAGGTCTTCGGCATCGTCGGAGAGTCAGGCTGCGGCAAAACGGCGACGGGCCGCGCCCTGCTGCGCCTCATTCCGCCTCCGGGCCGCATCACCTCGGGCCAGATCCTTTATCACGGCGAGGATCTGCTGAGCCTACCTGAAACCTCCATGCGAGCGCTGCGCGGCCGTCGCATCGCCATGGTGTTCCAAGACCCCGCCGCGGCGCTGAACCCCGTATTCACCATTGGCCGACAATTGACCGGCGTCATCCACCAGCACGGCATTGCGAGCGGCGAGGCAGCGCGCCAGCGGGCCTTCGCGCTAATGGAAGAACTCGGCCTGCCAGCGCCCGAGCACATGGCCGAGCGCTATCCCCACCAGCTGTCGGGCGGCATGCAGCAGCGTGTCATGCTGGCCATGGCGTTGGCCGCCGATCCGGAGATCATCGTTGCCGATGAGGCGACCACCGCGCTCGACGTCACGATCCAGGCGCAGATCGTTGAATTGCTGCTGCGCCTCAAGCGGGAGCGTGGTCTGACCATCATCTTCATCACGCATGACTTGGGCCTCGTCGCGGAAATCTGCGATTCCGTCGCGGTGCTTTACATGGGGCGC
This sequence comes from Bradyrhizobiaceae bacterium, assembly GCA_947475225.1. Lineage (GTDB taxonomy): Bacteria > Pseudomonadota > Alphaproteobacteria > Rhizobiales > Aestuariivirgaceae > Aestuariivirga. The sequence goes on along the minus strand of CANJMQ010000067.1, from coordinate 20,078 downwards.
ATTGTTGAGGAGGGCGGCACCGACAGCATCTTCCACGACACGAAGCACCCCTATACGCAGGGTCTTCTGGCGGCCATGCCGGGCGAGGGCACATGGGGTCGGCCGCTCAGCGTGGTGAAGGGCTCGGTGCCCGATGCCACGCTTGCCATCAGTGGCTGTTCCTTCGCGCCGCGCTGCCCTGCCGCCATGCCCGTGTGCCGCAGCATCGATCCCGCGCCGGTTCACTTCGGTCCGGGCCATACCGCCTGGTGTCATCTCTACGGCGCGGAGAAGGACCGCCATGGCTGACGCCACCCTGCTCGCAGTGCGGAATCTTCGCGTCGAATATGCGAGCTCCCGCAGCCTGTTCGGAAAGCCCACGAAGCCGGTGCGCATTCTCGATGGCTTCAACCTCGATCTCCGCACCGGTGAGACGCTGGCCGTGGTGGGCGAGTCCGGCTGCGGGAAGACGACGCTCGCCAACTGCATCGCGCGCTTCATTCCGGCGGCCGGCGGGGAGGTAGTGTTCGAGGGGCTGGACGTCCTGCCGCTCACTGGCCTCGCGCTCAAGGCCTACCGGCGCAACATGCAGATGGTGTTCCAGAACCCGGTCTCCTCGCTAAACCCGCGCCTACGGGTGAGCGCAATCGTTAGCGAGCCGTTGGAAACCCATACGAGCCTCGATAGTTCGGCGCGCCAAGCGCGCGCCCTCGAGCTTCTGGCTGAAACGGGGCTCGAGGCCTCCTTCATCGACCGCTATCCCCATGAACTGAGTGGCGGCCAGGCGCAGCGCGTGGCTCTGGCCCGGGCGCTGGCACTCAACCCGCGTCTGCTTCTCCTCGATGAGCCGACCTCGGCGCTGGACGTTTCCGTGCAGGCACAGATCCTTAACCTGCTACAGCGCCTGCAGGCCGACCACCGGCTGACCTACATGGTGATCTCCCACAGCTTGGGGTTGGTGCAGCACATAAGCGATCGCATCGCCGTGCTCTATCTGGGCGAACTCGTCGAGCTCGGCCCGCGAGGCAGCGTCTTCGCGACGCCCGCCCATCCTTACACACGGGCGCTATTCGCAGCCACCCCGGTGCCGGACCCACGGCGGCGGCGCAACTACGTCGCACTGGAAGGCGCGGTCCCGAGTGCGGCGAACCCGCCCCCCGGGTGCCGCTTTCAAACGCGCTGCCCGCACGCCATGGAACGCTGCCGCATCGAGAATCCCGCCTTGCGCAGGGTGAGCGCAGATCATGTCGCCGCATGCCATCTGCTCGGCGATACCCACATTGACGACAAGGAGATCAAACCATGAGCAATGATCAGACCTCAGCACCGCTGGTTGCCCCCCATGCCTGGTCGATGGCGGGCTGGCCCTCGCCCAACCAGTCGACAGCCGCAGATGCCGTGGAGGTCTGGGGTTATGCAGACACTTTCTCTTACTTGACCGGTGACGTCGTAAGGCTGCACGTGAGCTGCACACGGCCAAGTTATTCTGTAAAGATCGTCCGCGACGGCCTCCGGCCAGTGACGGTGTTCAGCCGTGAGGACATTGCAGGTCAGCGCCATGCGGTGCCTGAGGAGTCCTATGCTCGCGGCTGTGGTTGGCCGGTGAGCCTCGAGGTTCCGGTCTCTGCCGACTGGCGACCGGGCTTCTACCTCGTCGTCTTCACGGTCGAGGCCCCGCATGACCGTTCCGAGAGTGAAGCCTTCTTCGTGGTGCGGGAGCGTAAGTCCGGGCGAAAGGGTATAGCCCTAGTCCTGACCACCAGCACGCTCCTTGCATATAACGACTGGGGTGGTGCCAACCATTACCGCGGAATTGGTGACGACCCTCGCTATGAGGTCGCCTCGCCTGTCGTCTCAACGCAGCGACCGGTGGGGCGCGGCTTTTTGCGCAAGCCCAAGGAGGCACCGCGCGAGTCCCACACTTTTTCCCCACCGATGTTCTGGGAGCCACGCTACCCAGCCTATGAATGGGCGCGGCTATACAACTACAGCCGGCACCATGCCGATTCATTCTGGGCCACCTATGAGCGGCCCTTCGTGGTGTGGGCGGAGGAACAGGGCTACGAACTCGATTATCTCACCCAGCATGAGCTTCATTTCGAGCCCCACTGCCTCGATGGCTACAGCACCGTGGTGATCGTCGGCCATGACGAATACTGGACCTGGGAGATGCGCGACCGGATCGATGCCTTCGTCGACCGGGGCGGTGGGCTGGCGCGCTTCGGCGGCAATTTCCTGTGGCAGGTACGCCTCAGCGAAGATGGCCAGACGCAATACTGCTATCGCTCGCCCGACCGCGACCCCGAGACGGAGCGGCTACCGACGCGCGTCACCACCGTCTGGGATTATGAGCCGCTGGGGCGCCCGGCAGCGGCGAGCATGGGGCTCACCGGCATGGGCGGCACCTATAACCGCTATGGCGTAGCGGTGCCGCGCTCATCGGGCGGCTTCACGATCTACCGGCCGGAGCACTGGGCCTTCGCAGGCACCGACCTATATTATGGCGATCTCCTCGGCGGCACCCCGGTCAACCTCGCGACATTCGAACTGGACTCGGTCGAGTACACTTTCCGCCGCGGTCTGCCCTACCCGACCTTCGAGGACGGAGCGCCAGAGACTTTGGAAATCCTCGCCTTGGCGCCCGCCGTGCGCGGCGAGGAGGACCGCTTCAACGGCACTGTACCGCTCAACGGCCCGATGGAGGAGTCTCTCGCCCTGTCGAGGGCGATTGGTGATCAGCTCCCCGCCCACCACCGCGAACTCGAAGGCCGTGGCGCGGGCATGATCGCCACCTTCACGCGGGGCAAAGGAGAGGTGTTCAACGGTGGTTCCACGGAGTGGCCGCGCGCCCTCGAACTTCGCGATCCGTTTGTCGAGAAGATTGTCAGAAACGTGCTTGAACGGTTTAGAGCAAGGGACGGCAATGGGTGATGAGTTGTAGAGACCGCTGACAACACATGTGGGATAAGGGGTTACGCAGTGGTTATGGTCGGTCTCAATATGCGACCTCGAGAGGTAGGCAGGAGACCCGCTTAAATCGCTTTTTATGTGCTGCATAGAACTCTGTTGGCTGCCCTTGGATTTCCAGGACAGTTTGATCAGCCCCCCTACGGGTGGTCCAGCTTGAGTGTTAGTTCATTGACGGCCTCGGCGCCAGCGCGGGCGGCGAAGCCGGTTGGGGTATGACGTCACTCAGATTCGTCTGTGCGCCTCTTCCTCATCCACCGTTCCCTCAGCCACTCCTCCCCATGCCCCCGCCTCTCGGCCTCCCGCCACGCAGCCTCCTCCGCCGGCGTCATCCTCTTCGAGACGTAGCGCCATGCCAGAGGGAGCAGCGCCTCGGCCATTCGTGCGGCGCGCAGTCTATATGCCAGCTCTTGTCGCCGTTCAGCGAAACGCTCAACTCAAAGCCAAGTACTGCCAACTGATCGAGGCTGGAAAGCCGCCAAAACTCGCTCTCCCAGCGATCATGCGCCGGCCCATTGTGCTAGCAAACGCCCTCATCCGGGACCGTCGGCAATGGTCAGAAATCCAACGTTGACGAAGGCGGACACTCATCTGCGCTTCTCATAGGAGCTACGATGAGCCAGAAATCCTCCCTTGCTCAAGTCACACGATTTGTCTCAGAAGCGCTGATGCCGGTCACTCATGGCGCCTTCAATGTCACACGCACTAGATCGCGCGCGGTCAAAGAAGGGCTGCGCCAAGGCTCATTCAATTCTGCCGGCGGCAGCGGCGATGATCGAGATCTCCACGGGGGCATTGCCTGGAAGTGTCGCGACCCCGATAGCGGCCCGGCTGCCGATTCCTCCCGCGCCAATCTCGTCCAGAAGGAATGCGGACGCGAAATCGGCCAGCGCGGAATGCGCAGTGAAGCCCTGCTCGGCTGCAATGAAGACGGTCATGCTGAGCGCGGCTGCAATGCGCTCGCCGGGCTTGAGGAGTCCTTGCGCGGCTGTCACAGCGTTGCGGCACGCCAGCACCACCGCTTCGCGCCACAGTTCCACGGCGTCACCGGAGCGAACAGGACCGGTAAACTGCAATTTGCCGTTGAGGCGTGGTGTCATGCCCGAGGTGTAAATCAGGTCTGCGTGACGGATTGCAGGCAGGTAGCGGCCCTGCGGGATGGGGACGGCTGCTTGCCCGCTCATGTGCGATAGCGCGCGATGAGCTGGACCATCCGGTCGACGGCAGCGACCGCAGCCGCATGGTCCTGCGAGAAGTTCAAGCGCACGCTGGCTGCGGAATGAGGGCAGAATTCCGTCCCCGGCGTGACGATGACCCCGGCCTGCAGCCGCAGGATGCGGACGAAATCTGACGGCGTGACGGCCAGATCGGGAAGCCGCGGAAACAGGTAGCTGCCAGCCTGTGGCGTGCGTGCCGCAATGCCTTCCACCGAACGCAGCAGCGAGAGCAGGTCGTCGCGGATCGCCTGGTGCAGGCGGGTGCGTTCCCCGATCCAGCCCTCGGGCTCGGTGAACCAGGTTCGCAGCACGGCCTGGCTGTAGCCGCCGGCGCGCAGGGATACGATGGCCTGCAGCTTCTCCATGCGTTCAATGAGTTTTGGCGCGCCGAAGGCGACACCGAGGCGATAGCCGCTTAACGATTCCGTCTTGGAAGGCCCCATGATGGTGACGACGTTCTCCGGGTCGATGCCGCTCGCCCGCATATGCGTGTAGGTGGTATCGGGATAGCGCAGACGCGAATAAAGCTGGTCGGCGATGACCGTGACACCGTAGGTCTCCGCCAGCCTGGCGATCTGCCGGATTTCGGTTTCGGAATAGACAGCGCCCACGGGATTGTTGGGATTGGAGAAGACGAACACCTTAACGCCCTGCCGGAACGCATCTTCAAGCTGGCTCAGATCAAGTCCGGCGTCGCTTCCTGCAGCCCCCATGTAGTCGAGTTGCACCGGCACCATCTCCCCTTCGAAGAACTCGACGAGCTTGCGATTGGCGAAATAGTCCGGCTGGACGACCGCCACCTTGTCGCCGCGGCCAACCGTACTGGCGATGGCGAGAAACAGCGCCCCTTGCGTGCCCGGAGTCAGGATCATTCCCTCAGCCGCATCGACCGGCGCACCGGTGAAGGCCTCGAGCCTGCCGGCAAGTTCCGCACGGATTGCGCTGGCACCGCGATACTCGGTGTAGGCCTGCCGTCCTCCGGCGCGCACGCCATCGGAAAAGACCTCGAAGGACCCGGGCGTGGGGGTGAACGCGTCCACGTCTCCATGCGAGAAGTCGACCGGTGTGCCGGCCAGCGGAGTTCCACGCATCACGTTGTGCAGGGCGCCGGTCTTTAGGCGCACCTCCTGGCCTGGCGCGTTGGCGGTGCCCAGCCGGGAAAACTTATCGTCCATGCCCATTGAATGTCTCCGCCGGATTGCTGCCGCCGTGTTCCAATGTGGGTCGTTGTAGAGCGGGGGAAAGAGATATAAAATCTCTGTTCTTGTAGCGTTAGAAGATAGAAAATTGAATTATGGATGTTCGTTTTCTCGAAAGTTTCATCGAGGTGGCCGCGTGCGGCTCAATTGCTGAAGCCGCGCGGCGGCTGAATTTGACACCCGCCGCGGTGGCCCAGCAGCTGCGGACGATCGAACGCGAACTGGGCCATTCCCTTGTCGCCCGCGCCGGGCGGACGGTCAGGTTGACGGCCTCGGGCCTCGCCGTCCTCGACAAGGCGCGGCAGCTGATCGACGACGCGCGCGCCCTGCGGGTCATTGCCGCCAACGACCAGCCGGCGGGCGAATTGCGCCTCGGATCAACGGCATCGGGGCTGACCGGGCTGCTGCCCGGAGTGCTCACATCGCTCCGGCGAGACTATCCGCGCATCGAGCTCTTCGTACGGCCGGGGTCATCCGCCTTTCTGCATCAGGAGGTATCGTCCGGCCGGATCGATGCCGCGGTGATCGTCAAGCCGCCGTTCCCGATCTCTAAGGAGGTCGACTGGCTGACGCTCTACGAGGAGCCGCTGGTGCTGATCGTGCCAGAAGCAATGCTGGTCGCGAGTGCCGAAGCCGTGATCACGGCCACGCCATTCATCCGCTACGACCGCAATCAGTGGGGTGGGCAGATCGTAGATCGCTACCTGCGGCAGCACCGCCTGAAGGTTCGCGAATGGCTGGAACTGGATGCTCTCGATTCCATCGCGGCACTGGTTGACCGCGGTCTGGGCATTGCCGTCGTGCCGGACTGGCGGCCACCCTGGCCCGAAGGGCTGCGGCTGCGCAAAATCCCGCTGCCCGGCGCGACAAGGCGTACGATCGGCGTGCTTTCGAACCGGTCGAGTTCACGCATTGCGGCCATTCGCGCCTTCGTCGCGGCGTGCGCCGGCATCTCTCCCCGCGCCGGGACTTCGTAGCAACGATGTTCCGCGGCCAGCCCGGCCGCAGGGCGAGGGCCGGACCGAATTGAATTGCCCGGCGATTAGGCACCCCGCCGCCCATTGCCTCCGCCTAAGTATCTTCTGAAGCTACAAAAAGATACGTTTACTTTGTGTTTCGCTGCCCGGATGATCCATCGTTAGATCGTCTTGATAAGACATATCCAAATGGCGCAAAAGTGATGGCGCATGGTGCGCTGCTGCGATCCGATGCGCCCCGGTACGTCAGGAACACTCTGTTTTGGGTTCGCCGTTGATCATATCGGAAACGCAGTTGCGATGCGGAGTTGTCGGAGCGGGGCAGTGGATGCGCTCGGCACTTCTGCCGGCACTGCGATCACAGCCGCACACCATCGTCACGGCCTGTGTCGCCGGCAGTTTGGCCGAGGCAGATGATCTGCGGGCCGCCGAAGGGATCTCCCGTTCCTACGCCACCATCGATCAGATGCTGGCGGATGGCGAAGGGATCGATGTCGCCGTCGTCGCCACGCCGGACCACGTGCATGCGGCGGACGTTGCGCGCTTTCTGGCGGCAGGAATTCCGGTTTACTGCGAAAAGCCGCTGGCGAACGATGCACCATCGGCCCATCGCCTGGTGAGCCTGGGCGAACGGACGAACGTCGCCGCAACCGTTGGTTTCTCCTTCCGCTTCAATCCGGCGGTGCAGGCGCTCCGCCGCGACCTCGTCGGCGGCAGGTTGGGCGAGGTGTGGCTGATCGAACTCGCGGAGCACAATCCGCAATTCCATCCGGATGGCGGCAAGCCGATGAACTGGAAGGGAGATCCCGCTCAGGCAGGCGGCGGCGCGCTGTTCGAATACGGCTCACATGTGATCGACATGGCCGCCTGGCTGGTGGGCCCCATCAAGCGGGTCTCGTCCAGCCTGAAGCGCGTGCTGCCGGGAGCGCGGCTGGACGACATCGCCACCCTCCAGATGGAATTCGAGAGCGGTGCGAGCGGCATGCTGGTCTCGAGCTGGGTGCTCAGCGGCGGCTTTCCGGGGATATCGCTCCGCGTGCATGGCTCGAAGGGGCTGGGCGAGGTCTGGGTGGACGACCGCATCGGCGGCGGACAACGCTACCGTCTGTCGCCGGCCATGGGAGAGATCGGCGAAGACAGGCCGGTGGGAGCCATGCAGGAGCTTCGCTCAGACGCGGCGAGGCGCCACATCGGCGACTTTCTCGCCGTCATTCGCGGCGAAACTCCCGAGCATGGCGACACGCTGCCCACGCTGCGGCAGGCCGCCCATGTTCAGGATGTCCTGGAAGCGGCGCTTGCCGCCACAGTTTCATGGCAGAACGTGAGTACTTCCAAATAACAAGAAAATGCAACCCCAGAGGACAGGAACGAGGACAGGAACAATGAACATCGTCAAGCAAGGACGCAGAATTGGCCTGCTGATGGCCACCGCACTCGGCATCTTCGCAAGTGCCGCGGGCTGGGCCGCCGCCCAGACGGGGGGTACGCTGGTGGTCGCTCGGCCCGCCGACATCTTCACCTTCGATCCCTACAACACCCAGGACGACCGCTCGATCTTCACCGAGCTGACGATCTACGACCGGCTGGTGAAGCTGACGGCCGACGGCAAGAGCGTGGAGCCGGAACTGGCGACCGCCTGGAAGGTGAGCCCGGACGGGCTGACGGCCGATTTCACGCTGCGCGAAGGCGTGAAATTCTGGGATGGTTCGCCCATGACGGCGGAGGACGTGGTGTTTTCGCTGACCCGCGCCATCGACCAGACGGGGTCTTGGGGCTTCTTGTTCTCGCCGGTGAAATCGGTGACGGCGGTCGATGCGAAGACGGTGCGGCTGACCATGTCGGAACCGTTCGCGCCACTGCTGCCCGCCTTGTCGACCTTTGCCGCCAGCATCTACTCGAAGGCCAATTTCGAAAAGCAGGGAACTGCGGCCGGCGAGAAGCCGATGGGGTCGGGTGCCTTCATGCTCGAGTCCTGGAACAAGGGCCAGGAAGTGGTCCTGACCAAGAACCCGAACTACTGGCAGCAGGGCAAGCCTTCGCTCGACAAGGTGATATTCCGCGTCGTCGGAGACGACAATGCACGCATGCTGCAGCTCGCTTCGGGAGATGTCCAGATCGCAACCGACGTGCCGCCGAACCTGGTCGATCAGGCAACGGGCTCGGGCGCGCAGATCGCCACGGTACCGGGCAGTGCGGTTGGCTTCGTGACCATGAACGAGAAGATCAAGCCGTTCGACGAAGCGGCGGTGCGCTGCGCCATGGCCCATGCGCTCGACCGCGAATCGATCGCCAAGACGGTGTATTTCGGAAAGGCGACGCCCGCTAAGTCCATCTTGCCCAGTTCGACCTTCTTCTACGACGGCAATGCCGATCCCATCGGCTATGATCTGGCCAAGGCGAAGGAACTTCTGGCCAAGAGCTCGGTGCCCACCGGCTTCACCTTCACGGCAACCGTGCCGACGGGCGACAGCACCAGGCTTTCGGTGGCGCAGATCTGGGCTGCCTCGCTGGCGCAGATCGGCATTACGATGAACCTCGAGCAGGTGGAGGCGACCACGGCTCAGGAAATGTACAACACCGAGAAGTTCACGATGCGCATGTCGGGCTGGACGAACGATACGCCCGACCCGGACGAACTGATGGGTGTCGCTCTCGACTATCAGCCGCAGAACGGGCTTCACAGCAGCTACCGCAACGACGAGGCGCGCAAGCTGGTACTGGCCGGCCGCGGCCAGCTCGATCCGGCCGAACGCCAGAAGACCTATACCGAACTCCAGCGCATCGCCAGCCGTGACTGCCCCTTCATCTACACCGTGGAAGAGGACCGCATCTTCGCCGTTGCGCCGAGCGTCAAGGGCTTCGCCCCGAACTCGCAAGGCAAGTACAGCTTCGAAGACGTGTCGATGCAGCCCTGAAGCAGGACAGGACGGCGGCGCCCATGGCGCCTCCGTCTTCCGTGCAGCAATCCAAGGAGAAAATTGATGGCGGTCCAAGACCCGGAAGCCTGGGTGAAGAATGTCGAGAAGCTCTACCGGGCCAATGATGCCGAAGCCGTGAGCAACCTTTACACTGACGATGCCATCACGATTTTCGGCAGCCGCTTGCTGTCACCGGAGGAAGTGCATGCGCATCCGAAGGAATGGTTCGACTCCCTGCTCGAATACCAGATCGACCGTATCTTCAGGGCGGCGAAAGGCGACATCATCGTCAGCGAGACGGTGGCGAGCTACATCAAGAAGTCGGACGGCAAGCGCTATCGCGAGTTCGGCGTCGATGTCTACTGGGTGAACGACCAGGGCAAGATCTATCACAAGCATACCTCCGAGATCGTGGAGCCCTACGATCTGCGTCCGTTCCCACCGAGGAAACCGTGAGCGGCCGCCTCGCCGGCAAGACGGCGCTGGTGACCGGTGCGGCGCGAGGCATCGGTCGCGCCTGCGCGCTGCGCTTTGCCGAGGAGGGTGCGGACGTGGCGCTCGTCGACATTGCGCGGGACGTGCCCGGCGTCCCCTATCCGGGCGCCAGGCGCGAGCAACTCGACGAAACCGCTCGCCTCGTCGCCGAACGCGGGGTTCGAACGCTCGCCCTGCCGGCGGATGTGACGGACACGGTCAGCATCGGTGCGGCCGTGGAAGCCGCCATCCAGGACCTCGGACATATCGACGTCCTGGTCACGGCGGCCGGGATCGACTCCTGGGGCAAGGCCTGGGAGTTGACCGATGAGCAGTGGCAAAAGATGCTCGACGTCAACCTGACGGGTGTATGGAAGACGGCGCGCGCCGTCAGCCCCAACATGATCGCCCGCAAGAAGGGCGCCATCGTCTTCATCGGCTCGGTGCTCAGCCATCGCGCCAACAAGGAGTTCGCCCACTATACCGCGGCAAAGCACGGCGTGCTGGGCCTGACCCGCGCCTTCGGCCTGGAACTGGCACCCTTCGGCGTACGGGTCAATTCGGTCGATCCGACCGTGGTGTTCACCGACATGGTGATGAACCAGGCTTATCTCGATCGCCTGGGCGGGCATCCCGGGACAACCCTGGACGAAGCGCGTGAATATTATCTGCGCTGGAATACGCTACCCATTCCATGGACGGAGCCCGTCGACATCGCCAATGCTGCGCTCTTCCTGGCCTCGGAAGAAGCAAGAGCCATTACCGGCGTCGCCTTGCCGGTCGATCTCGGAGCGCTGCTGAAATGATGGACGTTCCCTCGACGCTGCTGCCGATCGGTTCGGGCGGTCCGAGCGCCCGCCGCTTCACAGGCAAGGCCTGCGTCATCACCGGTGCCGCGTCCGGCATCGGCCGGGCGGTGGCACTGCGGCTCGCCGCCGAGGGCGCGCGAATAGCCGCGGTCGACATCGATCTCGCCGGGGCAACGGAGACGCTCTCGCTATCCAATAATCCCGAAGGCGGCTTTGCGGCCTCGGTCGATGTGCGCTCGGCAGACAGCGTGGCGAAACTCGCGGCCGAGGTCGAGGCGCGTTTCGGTGGGCTGGACGTGCTGGTGAACAATGCCGGCATTGAGATCCTCGGTTCGATCGACGAGACGGCGCCCGAGGTGTGGGATGAAATCATGGCCGTCAATCTGCGCGGCCCCTATCTCGTGTCGAGGGCCATGCTGCCGATGCTGCTCGCCCCCGGCAAGCAGACCGGAACGGCCATCGTCCACAATGCTTCGCTGATGGGGCTGGTCTCCAGTGCGAGGCTCGCCGCCTACTGCGCTTCGAAGGCTGGCGTGGTGTCGCTGACGCGCAGCATGGCGCTGGACTACGCGACCCGGAATCTCAGGGTCAATTGCGTCTGCCCGGGCATCATCCATACGCCCATGCTGGAGCGGCGCTTCGCCATGCAGCCGGACCGCGAGGCGGCCTACCGCGCGACCTCGCTGCGTCCGCCGGTCCACTACATCGGCCACGCCGAGGATGTGGCGGCGGCCGTCGCCTATCTTGCGTCCGACGAGGCACGCTTCGTCACCGGCAGTGCGCTCACCATCGACGGAGGCGTGGGCGCCGCATGATCCGCTACATTGCAGGGCGGTTTCTGCAGGTGGTGCCGGTTCTGTTCGGGGTCAGTATCGTGGTCTTCCTGCTGGTCAGGCTCATTCCCGGTGACCCGTCGGTCGCGGTGCTGGGCAGCCGTGCGACACCGGAACTCGTGGCGCGTGTGCGCGACCAGCTCGGCCTCGACCTGCCGCTCTGGCAGCAATATCTCAATTACCTGTCGCATGCGCTGCGCGGCGACTTCGGCATTTCCTTCTTCTACCAGGCCAATGTGTGGGACGTGACGATCGTCAGGCTGCCGATCACGCTGGCGCTGATGGCGATGACCGTCCTGATTTCCGTCATCATCGCCGTACCGTTCGCGTTCATCTCGGCCGTCCGGCGAGGCCAATTGCCGGACCACGCCGTGCGCATCGCCTTCACCATCGCGCTCGGCATGCCGGTGTTCTGGTCGGGTATCATGCTCGCCTATCTGCTCGGCGTGAAATGGCGCCTGCTGCCGATTGCGGGGCCGGGCCACGGCGGAGTCGACACGCTGGTGCATCTGTTGCTGCCATCGCTCACCATCGCGATCGCCATCGCCCCCATCGTGGTCCGCACGCTGCGCAGCAGTCTGATCGAGGTGCTTGGTTCGGATTTTGTCACGACCGGCCGGGCCATGGGGCTGAAGCCGCGCTTCCTCACCTTGAACTATGTGCTGCGCAACAGCCTGCGGCCCGTTGTCACCGTGATCAGCATCAACTTCGGATACCTGATAGGCGGGACGGTGATCGCCGAACAGATATTCTCGCTCGCCGGCGTCGGCTCGCTGCTGATCGGCTCGATCGGCACGCGGGATTACGCGGTAATCCAGCTGGCGACACTGATCTTCGCGCTGCTCGTGGTGCTGGTGAACCTGGCGGCCGACGTCATCTACATGGTCCTCGATCCCCGCATGGCGCTGGCCAGATGACGGCCGGCGCGGAACAGACGGTGGCGCGGCGGAGCCTGCTCCAGAGACTGCTGAGCACCGGCACCTTGTCCTACAGGCTGGGTTTACTCGCTCTGGCGATGATCGTGCTGGCGGCGATCTTCGCCCCTTTCATCACGCCATACGATCCGATCGCGCTGGATATGACGAGCACCCTGCACCCGCCGAGCTTCGTCCATCCCTTCGGCACCGATCACCTGGGCCGCGACGTGTTCGCGCGGGTGCTCTACGGGGCGCGCATCGATCTCCAGATCGGCGCCATCGGGGTTGCCGTGCCGCTCCTCATCGGCACGGTGGTCGGACTGATCGCCGGCTATTTCGGGGGCTGGACCGATGCGGTGATCGGCCGGGTGGTCGATGTCGTCATCGCCTTTCCGTTCCTAGTGCTGGTCATCGCCATCGTCGCCATGCTGGGACCGGGCCTTCTGAACCTTTACATCGCGTTGACGCTCGTGAGCTGGGTGCTCTATGCGCGCATCGTGCGCGGCGAGACGATGGCCCTGAAGCGGCGGGAATACGTGCTGGCGGCGCGCAATCTCGGCTTCAGCCACAGCCGCATCATGTTCCGCCACATATTGCCGAACACCATCGCGCCCGCCTTCGTCTTCGGAATGAGCGACTTCGCACTCGACGTGCAGGTCGGCGCCACGCTGAGCTTCTTCGGTCTCGGCGTACAGCCGCCGACCCCGGAATGGGGGCTGATGATCGCCGAATCGCGGACTTTCCTTCTGACGGCGCCTTGGGCGATCATCGCGCCGGGGGCGGCGATCGTCGTGGTGAGCCTCGTCGTGAGCCTGATCGGCGACGGACTGGCCGACCTCGCGCGGGGCATCGATGGGCGATAGCAGGATGACCGGCGCAAGCGCGGGACTGGTCATCGACGACCTTTCGATCGGTTTCGCCGGCGGGCGCCGCGAGGCGATCAGCTCGCTGTCGCTCGCGGTGAGCGCGGGAGAGTCGGTCGGGCTGGTCGGCGAAAGCGGGTCGGGAAAAAGCCTGACGGCGCGGGCCGTCCTCGGCATTCTGCCGCCCGGCGTGGCGGTCAAGGGGCGCATCCTGTTCGACGGCGCCTCGGTGCTGGATCTCTCGCCGCAGGAAATGCGGAAGCTGCGGGGCTCAGGCGTCGCCATGATCTTCCAGGACCCCATGTCCTCGCTGAACCCGGTTCTGTCCGTTGGGGACGCGATCGTCCAGGTGATCCTGTCGCATTCGGGGGTCTCGCGGGGCGAGGCGCGGTCGCGGGCAGTGGAGCTCATGCAGCGCGTGGGGATCCGCGACGCCGCCAGCCGCGCCTCGTCCTACCCGCATGAATTCTCCGGCGGCATGCGCCAGCGCATCATGATCGCCATGGTGCTCGCGGCGCGACCGCGGCTGCTCCTCGCCGATGAGCCGACGACGGCGCTCGACGTGATCGTGCAGGCGGGCATCCTGGAGCTGCTCGCCGATCTGCGGCGCAGCGAAGGCATGGGGCTGCTGTTCATCTCGCACGACCTTGCCGTCGTCGCTGCCGTGTGCGATCGCATCGCGGTCATGTATGCGGGTGAGATCGTCGAGGAGGGGCCGACGGCCGCGGTGCTGTCGCAACCCAACATGCCCTATACGCTGGGGCTGCTGGCCAGCACGCGACGCGTGAGGGGCACGCGGCGGCTGTCCTCGATCGCAGGCGCCCCGCCGCCGCCGGGCGAGCGTCCCTCGTCTTGCCGCTTCGCGGCGCGCTGTCCGCTGGTGGTGGAACGCTGCCTGGCGGGACCCATTCCGCTTGCCCATGTGGCTCCGGGACGCACGGCGCGCTGTGTTCGCGCGGCGGAGGTATCAAGGCTCGATCCATCGATCTTCGCGTCGACCGAGAAGGTGGTACATGTCTAGTCCGCTGCTCAGCGTGGAAGGCATCAGCAAGACCTATCAGCCAGGCCGCAGCTTCCTCGAGCGGCGCAGCATCGCCCGGCCGTCGCTCATCGATGTATCGCTCGCGCTGGACAAGGGCGACATTCTCGGCGTGGTCGGGGAAAGTGGTTCGGGCAAGACCACGCTCGCGCGCTGCATCGCCATGCTGGAGCACCCGGACACCGGCCGCGTGATGCTCAATGGCGAGGACCTGGTGACCATGCCGGGCTCGCGGCTGCGCGCTAGGAGGCGGCTGATCCAGACCGTGTTCCAGGATCCCTACGCCTCGCTCAACCCGAGGCTCACCGTGGGGAGTGCGCTGGCGGAGGTCATGCTTGTGCATCGGCTGGAAACGAAGCAGGGCGTGCGGGCAAAGGTCATGGAACTGCTGGCGCAGGTCGGGTTGCCGGCGAGTGCCTTCGATGCCTATCCCAATGCCTTTTCCGGCGGACAACGGCAGCGCATCTGCATCGCGCGCGCGCTGGCCGCGCAACCGGACATCCTGATCGCCGACGAGCCAGTGAGCTCGCTCGACGTGTCGATCCAGGCGCAGGTCGTCAACCTGCTGCTCGACCTGCGCGACAGACTCGGTCTTGCGGTGCTCTTCATCAGCCACGATCTGCAACTGATCGACTTCATCGCGCCGCGCATCATCGTGATGCTGGCAGGCGAGGTCGTGGAGACCATCCCCGATGGTGTCCCGATACAGGACGCGAAGCATGCCTATACGCGTTCGCTTCTGGAAGCCATTCCAAGCCTGGACCACATCTTCCGCGCTGAGACGAACCCGACGAGGAGGGAAACACGATGACTGACACCACCCGAAAGCTGACCATCGCAATTGCATCGCCACTGGAGGATGAGCATGTCCAGCGCATACGCGCCTTCGATCCTTCGCACTTCGAGGTGATCCACGAGCCGGACCTCCTGCCGAAGCCCCGTTACGTGGCCGACCACAATGGCGCGCCGCACACGATGACGCCGTCCGAGACGGCGCGCTGGCAGGCCATCCTGCAAAAGGCCGACATCCTGTTCGACTTCGACAGGCTGGACGCTGCCGCCATGCCGCAGAATGCGCCCAATCTGAAGTGGGTGCAGGCAACTAGCGCGGGGATCGGTGAATATCTGCGGAAAACCGGGCTCGACAAGAGTGGCATCATTTTCACGACGGCATCCGGCGTTCATGCCCGGCCGCTCGCCGAATTCACCATGCTCGGGCTGCTCTATTTCTTCCGAGACGTGCCTTATCTCAATGCCCGCAAGCAGGAGCATCATTGGGAACGCTATACCGTGCAGGGCCTGGAAGGCTCACGTGTGCTGCTGGTGGGGCTCGGATCGCTCGGCTGCGCGGTGGCGCGCGACTGCGCGAGCTTCGGCGTCGAGGTGTGGGGCACGCGCAGGCGCGCCGGCGGAGAGATGCCCGAAGGCGTCAGCCGGCTGATCGAGCAGAGCAGGATCATCGAGGCGTTGCCCCATGTCGACGCGCTCGTCTTGGCGTGTCCGCTGACGGAGGAGACTCATGGGCTTATCGACCGGCCGAAGCTCGACGCCCTGAAGCACGGCGCGGTGATCGTCAATATCTCGCGCGGCCAGGTGATCGACGAGCAGGCGATGTATGACGGGCTGAAGTCCGGCCGTATCAAGGGTGCCGCGCTCGACGTGTTCGAGGTCGAGCCGCTGCCGAAGGACAGCCCGATGTGGGATCTCCCCAACGTGCTGATCTCGCCGCATTCGGCCAGCACGGTCGCGGCCGAGAACAGCAGGATCATCGATATCTTCCTCGACAACCTCGGGCGGTTCACCCGCGGCGAACCGCTGCGGAACAGGTATGAGAGCGCCCGTGGGTACTAAGCCCCAGACCAATCGTGATCGCCTGGTCCGCACGCGGCTGAAGGCACAGATCCAGCCTGCCGCGGCAAACCGCGTGGTGGGGCCGGACGGCGTGTTGCGCACCCTGCCGGGCCAGGGCGGCGTCGTCACCGGGATCGGCCTCGGCAGCCGCGCGGGGGAGTGGCGCGGAGATCACGTGGAGCCTGGCATATCGCTCGGTCATCCTGAGCCAGCCGTCAATCACGCCATCCGGCAGTTCAGCTGCGTCGGCAACCTCGTCACCCTGCTCGACGGACCGGCGGCAGGTGCGAAGGGCATCGTGTATGGCAAGCATGGCGCGGTGCTGGCGATGTTCGAGCCGGGCGAGGTCAGCCGTATGGCACCGGGAGAATGGGCTGCGATCGAAGCCGAGGGCGTCGGGCTGCGTTGTGGTCAGATGCCTGACCTCAGCCTTCATTCGTGCTCGCCCGAGCTTTTCGAAAGGCTGGGCACGATCACCAGCGACAACCGGCTGCGGGTCGGCGTGGCCGCGATCCTTCCGTCGATTGCGGCGGCCGCCGGCATCGGCATGCCTGCCGCGATGTTCAACATGGACCTGCACAGTTCCAGTGCGCCCGTCGCGGAACTGACGGAGGGGCTCGGGTTCGGCGACATCGTCGCCGTCCTCGATCAGGATCATCGGCATGCGCGCAGATATCGCCGGGGATGGTCGATGGTGGGGGTGATCTCGCATGGCCGCACGACCGGCGGCGGCCATGGTTTCGGCCTCATGACGCTGCTGACGGCACCGAGTGACCAGTTCATGTTCGAGAAGACCGACACCGCCAATCTGTCGAACTTCATCGAACTTCCGTGGGTGAGCGCATGACGAAGGCCATGGACCTCAGGGACAATCGCCATGAGCTGGTGGCGGTCAATGTGGCCGGACAGGTTGCGCCGGCACGTATTCATGCGGAGGTGCTGCTGGTGGACGAAGGTGGCCGGTCGATGCTTCTGCCGGGCACCGGTGGCGTGAACCTCGGTGTCCACACCGGCGATCCCGTCGCGAACTGGATTGCGGACCACCTCATGCCCGGCGCCAGCATCGAAGATGCCAACGGCGAACCGGCTGTGGCAGGCCCCTTGCACCTTCTCAGCTGCGTGGGCAATGGGGTGCGCGACGGCAAGGGGCGCAGGATCGGCGTGGTCTCCGGCAAGCGAGGCGGCCTCGCTCCGGGCGGCTGGGCGCCGCAACTTGTCGGCGTCGAGATCCCCGACACGGTGGCGCAGACACTCTGTCCTCACGATCGCATCGTGGTCGAAACGGTGGGGCGCGGCCTCAGGCTGGCGGAATGGCCGGACGTCGAACTCATCAATCTCAGCCCCGGAATGCTTGATGCCCTGCCGATGCAGGTCCGCAACGGCACCTTGTCCTGTCCGGTGCGTGCCGTCGTTCCTGCGACAATGGCCGGCGCCGGCCTTGGGCAGGATTCCTGGATCGGCGACCTCGAAATCGCCGGCGACGAATGCAGCGATGGGCGTCTCGATGGGCTCTGCTTCGGCGACCTCGTCGCATTCGAGGCAATCGACGGCCGTGTCAGCCGCTTTTACCGGCCGGGCGTGCTGTCCATCGGCGTGGTCAGCCATGGTCCGAGCCATGTTCCCGGACATGGAATTGGCGTGACGATCCTCCTGTCGGCGCCGGTCGAATTCCTCAGCGGCACCGTCAGCCAGGAAGGCTCCGTCGGTGCCATTCTCCGGCAGTGGGCAGAGGACGGCACTGCGCCGCACACCCGGCACGCCGGCGGAGAGGACGATTGAAGTGATGTCAAAGGCCGATCGAGACCCCTATGTCGCGACCTTCTCGATTGCCGCATGCGATCCCCGGACCGGCGAGGTCGGCGTTGCCGTCGCGTCGAAGTTCCTGGCTGTCGGCAGTGTCGTGCCATGGGCTGAACCTGGGGTGGGGGCGGTGGCGACGCAGGCACTGGCCAACGCGCGCTACGGGCATGAGGGACTGGCCCTGATGATGGGCGGCTTGAGTGCCAATCAGGCACTCGACAGGATGCTGGCCGGGGATGCCGGGTCGGAGCGCAGGCAAGTGGGGATCGTCGGGGTCGATGGCTCTGTCGCCGCTCATACCGGACTGGGCTGCAGCCCGTGGGCGGGGCACAGTGTCGGAACCAACTTCACATGTCAGGGCAACCTTTTGGCCGGGCCGCATGTGATCGAGGCCATGGCTGCCGCTTTTCGCACCGCCACGGGATCCTTCACCCAGAGGCTCTACGCCGCCCTCGCGGCGGGTGACCATGCGGGCGGCGACCGTCGCGGCCGGCAGTCGGCTGCGCTCTACGTCCAGCGCACGGGCGGCGGCTACCAGAAGCTGAGCGACGTCGTGGCCGACCTGCGGGTCGACGACTCGCCGGATCCGCTGAAGGAACTGGCGCGGCTGTTGGCTTTGCACGACCTCTATTTCGGCTCGACGCCCGACGCCGATCGACTGAGCCTCAGCGAGCCGGCCGTTCTCAGCGCCATCCTTTCGGCCATGGCTGCAGCCGGCATGCCGGTTCGGTCCGGCAATATCGACGATGCCGTTCTGCTGCGGGAGGTCGAGAGATTTCTCGGATCAGAAAATCTGGAGGAGCGCATCGACATGGCGCGATTGACCATCGACCCTCCGGCGCTCGCCTATCTCGAGGCGCGCTATTCTGATGGGAAGGAGGCCTGAAGATGGATATGTGCAGAATTTGATCTCATCTCCTGGCCTCGTTCTTGCTCATGGGGCAACATGCGGCCGTCGGCAAATTCTAGACACGCCCGAAGAGATCACGAATGTGATGGAAGCGGCCCCGCCTCGCCCGCGAGCTCCACGCCCCGCCGTCCGCAGATTGACGGCGCTCATGCATCGAGGACTTTCGCGTTGTTGATCGACTCTTCAGTCGAAAGTGGTATCGGTATTCCCTGCAGCACGGCCTCGCCGAACGCCTCGACAATCCTACGGTGGTCATCCGACGGGAGCAGTTCGTCCCAGCGCGCACCAATCTTGTCGACCGTCGCGATCAGTGCCTCAGGCACGAAGCTCCCAAGAGCCAGGACTAATCCAAGGAGCACCTTGATCATTCCCTTGCGGCCTCCGAGCGCCGTCGTCTCCAAGGAACAACACATTGTTGATTTGCGCTTAAAGTTGACCTCGGACCCGGACCGTTTCAACGCGGGGACCGCGGGAGACGCCTCACGGTGAGGCAGATCGAGCGCGTCGGTGGGAATGGCGGCGAATCCGCACAGACCCCACAAGGCTGGCACGAGCTTTCGCCGGCCGGATGCCGCCGGTTTCCGGCTGCGTCTTCTTGTTGGAGACCTCTTTGCTCAATGCGCTCGAAGCGCCACTTCCACAGCCGCTCATCCCCCTGCCCGATCCTCTTTAAGCGTGGTTAACAATTCGTTAACTCGCTTTCTCTGCCGTGAAAACGCGTCATCAACGCCCCGTTGAACAACCGGCGAATTGCAAAGCTGCGAACCAGGGACACGCCCACGAAGACACAACCGATGAGCAGATTCTCGCTCAGCGATGCATATAGCCCGAAGAGCGGGAACACGATGATCTGCGTCAGAATGGCGAGGCCATAGCCAACCGCGATGTTGGTGACGGCCTCGACGAGGGACATCCAGCGCGACTGCATCACGCGGAGTCCTTCGACTTGCGCTCTCGTGCAACTTTCAGATCATCGTAGGTGCGGTCCTCGCGGCCGAGCACAGCAACCTCTCCAGTGAGATTTTGCCAGCGCTCGATGATGACGTCGACGTACTTGGGGTCAAGTTCCAGCAGCCGTGCAGAGCGGCCAGTGCGTTCGGCAGCGATGAGGGTGGTACCTGAGCCGCCGAACAGGTCCAGGACGATGTCACGGCTCTTGGAACTGTTGCGGATCGCCCGCTCGATCAGTTCCACCGGCTTCATGGTGGGGTGCAGGTCGTTTACCCGGGGCTTGTCGACGAACCAGACGTCGCCCTGATCGCGGGCACCGCACCAGAAGTGATCGGTCCCCTGCTTCCAGCCATAGAGGATCGGCTCGTACTGAC
>CANJMQ010000066.1 GCA_947475225.1 Bradyrhizobiaceae bacterium | reverse complement strand
CAGGATCACGAAGACCGCGAGCGTGGCGGTGACCACCACGTGGCTGGTGACGGTGAAGAAATACGGGAACATGCCGAGCATGTTGGCAACGAGCACGAAGGAGAACAGGCTGAAGACCAGCGGGAAGAAGGCCTTGCCCTCGTTCCCCAGCACGTTCTTCACCATGTTGTGGATGAACTCGTACCAGAGTTCGCCGATCGACTGCAGGCGGCCCGGCACCAGCGCACCGCGGGCGGACGAGATCAGCAGGAACAGCGTGACGAAGGCCACGATGATGCCCATGAACAGCGCGGAGTTGGTGAAGCTGATCTCATGGCCGGCAATGTTCCACGGGCCGGCCAGGTCATGCAGCCGGAACTGATGGATCGGATCGATGGGGTTGGCCAAGGTCAGTCCTCTTCGTCGTCGTCATCAAGGGCCGCTTTGGGCGGCGGGTTCGTGTCGAGCCGTTCCTGGGCCGGGGGCACCCTGTTGGCCGCGCGGGCCAGGTTCAGGAAGCCGGCTCCAAATCCCAGGAGCAGGAAAATGATCAGGCCGAACGGCAACGTGCCGAACAGCCAGTCGAAGCCATAGCCGATCAGGCCGCCGACCAGCGTTCCGGCGGCGAATTCGCTGACGAGCTTGTAACCCCTCGCATAGTCCGAGGTGCTCTGCATGCTCGCCGGCGGCTTCGCGCTTTCGGCCTGCTCCGAGCGCTCCGCCGCGATGCGGCCGGAAAGCTCCTTGAGTCGTGCCGAGAGGTCGCCCAGCTCGGGATCGGAAGAACCCTTTTTCGGCCCGTTTTTGCCAGATTTCGTCATGTGACAGACCTCCAGACAAACGGCGGGCGCGCTCGGAAATTCTTCCCTTCCAAAGCGGGCGCACCATAGTTGCGGGCCCAAATTGTGTCAAGAAATGGATTTCTCTTTTAAGATATTGATAATAAAAGCTTATTTGCCTCTGGCTGAGGCTGCGGCGATTCGCGCCGCAGGGCAGGGTGAAAAGCCTGCTTTCCGCCTGTGCCGCCCCCTCAGACCCGCTGTCTTGCCTGAGCCGCCTTCGTCCCTTTCACCTTGCCACGGCTTGACCCGGGCATCCTATGCATGGCCACCAAAGAGGATCGCCCGGTCAGGCCGGGCGACGGTGAATGGGTGGAGTGTGTTGCACGCCCGGATAGGGGTGCGGTCCTTCGCGATACCCTTGCCTGACGCAGCAGCCCCATCCCCAACAGTTCGGCCGTGAGCGCCTCAGGCGTCGCGCGTCCGGACCTCCGCGGCATCCTCAACTGCTGCCTGGACGGAGTCCACCACCCCGGCACCGGTCTCCCGCGCGGCCTCGGCCAGCGGGGCCTCATCATCCCGGGCGCCGCGATCAGCGCCCGAACCGTCACTGGTGTGGGCCTGGAATGCCATTTCGTTCAGGTCCGGGCGCTTGGCGTAGGGCGTCGACACCAGCAACACCTTGCCGGGCCCGCGGTATTGCCGCAGGTATTCCTCGCCCGAGAGCCAGTGGCTCAGCAGCGAGCGGGTAGGCCGCACCACCCGGTAACTCACGTCCGCCGAGCGCGCGATCACCAGTTTGCCCTCGACCGAGATCGTCTCGCGGCCAAGGTCGATCTCCTCGACGGGGCCAACGGCGTTGACGACCACGCGACCCTCGCCGCTCACCTTGGTCTGGAAGTCGATGAAGCCCTCGCCCGCCCAGAAGGAGGTCATCATGGCTTCGCGGTGCAATCCCAGCTTCACGGAATTGTCGGACGCCCAGTAGGAGCCGCTCTCGAGGATCCACGGCACACCGTCGAGTTCGAAGCTGTGATAGCCGCCGAAGCTTGAAGCGAGGTAGATCTCGCCGGTGCCCACATAGCGCGGCCGGATCAGCGGCTCGTCGGAGATCGAGCACTTCATCATGCTGCCGAGTGACGGCAGCGGCGTATCCACCTGCACGTCGCCACGCATGTAGCTGAGCGCCCCTGCCTCGGCCCGCACCGCTTCATCGGCGATGGTGATCTTCACCCAGCGCTGCATCTGGCTCGTCTGGATTTCGAATGTCGCCATCGCCCGCGGCTCCTACTTCAGCAGGCCGAGTTCGCGGAAGGCGCGCTCGGCTCCCGGATGCAGGGGCGCCGTGAGCGACTGTGCCACCATCTTTTGCGGGTCGAGCCCGGCAAGTGCTGGCTGCTGGCGCAGCTTGTCGAGGTTCTGCATGATCGCCATGGTGAGTGCATAGACCACGTCGTCCGGCACATCGGCGGAAGTCACCAGCGTGGTCAGGCCGCCGAAGGTTGGCGTATCGGCGGGAAGCCCGTAGTCCGCGCCCGGTATCACGCCCTTCACGTAATAGGGCTTGGTGGCCACCAGCGCGTCGATCTTCGCGCCGTCGATCGGCACCAATGTCAGCCGGCAGGAATTGATCTCGGTCTCGACGAGCTTCGAAGGGTGACCGACGATCAGCAGGCTGGCGTCGAGCGTATTGGCGCACAGGCGCCCGGCCGCTGCCTCTGGCTTCTGCTCGGAGGATTCGGCGAGGTCCTTCTCGGTGATGCCGAGCGCCAGTTTCAGCACATCCCATGTGGCGCGCGTTCCGGATCCCGGTGCGCCGATGTTGACGCGCTTTCCACCAAGGTCCTCCGCCGAGGCAATCCGCGAGTCGGGCCTAGCGATCAGCGTCAGGAGTTCGGGGTAGAGCGACATCACCGCGCGAAGCTTCGTCACCGGCTGGTCCTTCCAGCGGCCCTCGCCTGCGCTGGCAAAATACTGCACGTCGGACTGTACCAGCGCGAATTCCTCCTCGCCCGAGCGCACCGACTCGATGTTGTAGACAGAGCCTGGCGTCGCCTCGATCGAGCAGCGCAGGGGTGCGGCATTGCCAGCCTTGTTCAGCACGTCGCAGATCGCCTGCCCGGTGGGATAATAGACGCCGGATACCGGGCCGGTGCCGAGCGAAACATACTGCTGTGCCGCTACCGCCGCCGCGGGCCATGAGAGCGTTGCCAGGGCGGCCACCATGAGGAGGGCGCGGCGAGCGGAGATATCAGCGCGCGCCATCACGATTCATCCCACTGCATGACGTGGTCATACATCTGCTTGTAGGCATCGGGCGTGACACTCACCGTGCCCTGCAGCGGCCGGTCCATGGCCGCGATGAGGAAGATCATGACGCCCAGGAAGAAGGAGATGATGCCGCCCAGAATCATGTGCAGCGTGAGCCGCATGTCGAGCAGCCAGATCAGCAGGATGTTGATCAGCGCGCCGATGATCATCACGTACCAGAGCACGCCGGGAATCGCCGTGTTGACGCCGGTCAGCCGCTGCTGGCGCGCGTCGTTCAGCTCGCCGAAATATTTCATGCTCTGTTCCTGCAGCAGGCTCTGCGTATGATCGATGGGCTGCAGCGAAATGAGCTTCTGCTGGATCACCTGAAGGCGCAGGTTGCCGCCGTTCCACACCTCGCCCTTGTTGTGGGCGGGCCAGTCCTTGTTGATCACGTATTGGGTGTAGTCGCGCAGCAGGTACTGCACCTCGCCGCGCAGCGGTTCCGGGTAGGCGGCCACGGTGCGGTAGAGCGAGGCGATGCTGGACGCTTCACGGTAGACACTCGCCTCGACGCTGGACGCATTGCTGAAGGCGGTGACTGACAGCAGGCCGAGCAGCAGGCCATAGAACAGGCTGAAGCCGGCACTGGCATAGTTGACGAGGTCATTCGACCCCGGCTGCTTCCGGAGCCAGCGGCGGATGAACGGCTTGAAGAAGATGATGCCGAACCAGGTGACGCCCACCATCGCCAGCGAGCAATAGACGGCAAGCCTCGTGGGCGACAATGTGTCCACCCAGCCCAGGAAACCCTGTGGATCGAACCCTTCCAACAACGAGCTCCGGCCTCCCCCTTGGCGTGCGCTTTGTATCGGCGTGCCATCTTCACGCGTCTCGCATGACAGGGCAAGCCATAGCGGCGAGTGTAACCTGGAATTGTACCCAAAGATGCAATCTCTTTCGTTTCTCCTTGCCCCGGCTTCACCGGGAGATGCTTTTCGCGGCCTGTCGTCCTCTCCCGTCGCGCCGGGGAAGACACTGGATCGAGGCACACCAAAAACGATCGCCCGGTAAGGCCGCCCCAAGGTGAATGGGGGGTGTGCTCTACTCTCGGATCGGCCCGATACGTCGCGACATCAGTGCCTACAGCAATCCCATGCCCGCCAGCGCCGCCCTCAGCGCCTCCGGCGTGGTGAAGTGGATGGCCTTCATCCCCACCGCTTGCGCGCCCGTCACGTTCTTCAGGCTGTCGTCGATGAACACGCAGTCGCCCGCCGCGAGGCCGTTGCGCTGCAGCAGCAGGCGGTAGATGGCCGGGTCGGGCTTGATCACCCGCTCATCACCCGAAACGACGATGTCGCGGAACGCACCAAGGAACGCAAACCGCTCGAGCGTTTCCTTGAACTTGTCCTGGTTGAAGTTGGTGATGGCATAGAGCGGCGTGCCGCGCGCCTTGAGTTCCGCGAGGATCGCCACGGTGCCGTCGATCGGCCCCAGCACCGTCTCGTGCCAGCGCAGGTCGTAGGCGGCAATGGCCTCGGCATGTTCCGGAAACCGTGCCGTCGCCTCGATCACCGCGTCGGCAAAGCTGCGGCCGCGGTCCTGCTCGACGTTCCAGTCATGATTGCAGACATTGGCGATGAACCATTCAACCTGGTCCTCGCTGGCGAAGATCTTGCGATAGAGGGCGCGCGGCTCCCAGTGGACCAGCACATTGCCGATGTCGAAGACGACGTTCATCGGCGGCACTCAGGCCGCCGACTTTTCGTCCACCAGCGTTTCTGCTTCCGCCAGGTTCACCGACACCAGCTGCGAGACGCCGCGTTCCAGCATGGTCACGCCGAACAGTCGGTGCATGCGGGCCATGGTGAGCGCGTGGTGGGTGATGATCAGGAAGCGCGTCTCGGTGCGCTCCAGCATCGCGTCCAGCAGGTTGCAGAAGCGTTCCACGTTGTGGTCGTCGAGCGGCGCATCGACTTCGTCGAGCACGCAGATCGGCGAGGGGTTCGTCAGGAACACCGCAAAGATCAGCGCCATGGCCGTGAGCGTCTGCTCGCCGCCCGAGAGCAGCGACAGGGTTGTCGGCTTCTTGCCGGGCGGGTTGGCCACCAGCTCGAGGCCGGCTTCCAGCGGGTCGTCCGATTCGATCAGCTGCAGCTCGGCCTTGCCGCCGCCGAACAGCGTGGTGAACAGCTCGCCGAACTTCTGGTTCACCGTGCCGAAGGCGTCGAGCAGGCGCTGGCGGCCCTCGCGGTTGAGGCTCGAAATGCCGCCGCGCAGCTTGTTGATCGCCTGGATCAGGTCGTCGCGTTCCTTGATCAGGCCATCGAGCTGCTTGGCAACCTCCTCGGCCTCTTCATCGGCGCGCAGGTTCACGCCGCCAAGGCGCTCGCGGTCCTCACGCAGGCTTTGCAGCTTGCGCTCGATGTCATGCCATTCCAGCAGCTCTTCGGGGTTGAGCCCGGTCGAGGAGATCACCTCGTCGGGGCCGCAGTTCAGCGCTTCGGTGATGCGCAGTTCGCACTCGGCAAGCCGTTCGGTGCTGGATTCGAGGCGGGCGCCGAGGCGCGCATGCTCCTCGCGCGCGGCAGACAGCAGCTCCTGCACGGCGCGCAGGTCCTGGTCGGCCTGGCGCACATCGTTCTCGGCGGTCTGCAGCGCGTCGGAGGCGACCTTCTTTTCCTGCTCGGCCTCGGCCAGCGTATTCATCAGTTTCAGGCGGCGGTCGGCCAGCAGCTGCGGCAGCTGGGAGAGTTCCATGATGCCGGCGCGGGTCTCTTCGGCGCGCGCGGTCAGCTGTTCGGTCTGTTCGTTGGCGCGCGCGGCGCGCGACGTCCACTGGGCGATTTCCGCCTCGATGGCGCGAATGCGGTCGGTGCGGGCGCGGGCCTCGCGCTCCAGCCCGTCATGGGTGGCGCGCGCCTCGGCATAGGCGGCACGCTCGGCATTCACCGCATTGCGCAGTTCATTGAGCGCAACCTGCAATTCGTCCAGCACCGGAAGCTCGGCGGCCTCGGCGGAGGCGTCCTCGAGACTGGTGCGGGCCTCCTCGAGGGCTTCCTCGATGCGGCGCTGGGCTTCGTCAAGCGCGCTGGTCTGGGCGAGGCGCTCGGAGACCTGGCGCTCATGCTGGGTCAGCGCGCGGCGCGCGAAGTCGACGGCGGAGACGGCGGCGCGGTGGCCCTCGCGTTTCTCGCGCTCGAAGCGCGTGGCGGTTTCGATGGCGGCACGCGCCGCCTCGAAGTGGCCCTGTGCCTCCTGCGCTGCGGCGATGGCCTGTTCCATCTCGACCTCGAGCAGGGCGAGGCGATTCTTTTCGGCCAACCGCTTTGCGGCAGCGCTCGGCGCGTCGGCGGCGGCGGTGAAGCCGTCCCAGCGCCACACGTCGCCCTCACGTGAGACGAGGCGCTGGCCGGGCTTCAGCTGCGGCTGCAACGCCTGGCCCAGGGCCTTCGAAACAACGCCGATATGGCTGAGACGGCGGTGCAGCGCGGCGGGCGCCTCCACGAAGCGGCTCAGCGCCTCGGCACCATCGGGAAGCGCTGCGGTATCATGCAGCGGCGGAAGCCCACGCCAGTGAACCGGCGCACCTTCGTCGCCCGAGGCGTCGAGGTCGTCGCCAAGTGCGGCGCCGAGGGCCGTCTCAAATCCGGTCTCGACGCTGATCTGGTCGATGAGCGACGGCCACAGGTCACCGCCGCCGGCCTTCAGCAAATTCGTCAGCGTGCGGACTTCCGTCTGCAGCCGGTCAGACTTGCGGCGGGTGTCGTCATGGGTGGTGCGGGCATCGCTTTCGGCGCCGCGCGCGGCACGCACCGCGGCTTCCGCTTCGGAGACATGGAATTCGAACTCCGCCGCCTGCTCGATGGCGTGTTCCACCGCACCGGTCAGCTTGTCGCCGTCGCCTTCGACATTGTAGCGGGCCATGAGCTCGTTGCGCCTGGCGGTGGTTTCGGCCAGTTCGCGATCAAGCCGCGCCACGCGGGCCTTGTGCTCGTCGATGGCACGCAGGATGGCATTGCGCCGGGCGGAGAGTTCGGAAAGGCGGGCAGCGGCCGCATCGGCGGCTTCCTGGGCACGCGCCAGCGCGTCCGCGGCGGTCTGCAGCGCCACGGCGGCCTGCGCCCGGATATCGTCATCCGAACCCTGCCCGGCCCTGAGCGTCTCGCCTTCCTCGGCCAGCCTCGTCAGCACGCGGTCGGTGTCGTTCAGCAGTTCCTGCTCGCGCTGCAGGTCCGAATTGATCTGCGCGATGCGCTGGTCGAGTTCCTTGCGGCGTTCACCGGCGCGGCGCTCTTCCTCGTCGAGCACGTTGCGCTCGTGGCTCACGCGCTGCAGCACCGCCGCGCGCACCGCTTCCTGCTCGCGAAGCGACGGCAGCTTCTCGCCGAGGTCATCGCGCTGGCGCAGCTTCTCGGACGCCCCACGGGTGTGCTCGGCCAGCACGCGCGTGGCTTCATCGAGGGCTGCCGCATCGCGCTGCGAGGCTTCCGCCGTCTCGCGCCAGTTGACATAGAGGCCCATCGCCTCGAGCCTCCGGATCTCGCCCGACAGGCCCTTGTATTTCGTCGCCTGCCGCGCCTGGCGCTTCAGGCTGTTGAGCTGGGTTTCCAGCTGCGAGGTCACGTCCTCGAGGCGGGTGAGGTTGGTCTCCGCCGCCTTCAGCTTCAGTTCCGCCTCGTGGCGGCGCGTGTGGAGGCCCGTGATGCCCGCCGCCTCTTCGAGGATCAGGCGCCGGGCCTGCGGCTTCGAATTGATGATCTCGGCAATCTGCCCCTGCCGGACGAGTGCCGGCGAGCGCGACCCGGTGGACACATCGGCAAACAGCAGCTGCACGTCGCGGGCGCGCACGTCCTTGCCGTTGATGCGGTAGGCGGAGCCCTCGTCGCGCTCGATGCGGCGCGAGATCTCCAGCATCTCCTGGTCCTGGTACTGCGGTGGCGCGCCGCCGTCGTCATTGGCCATGGTCACCATGACTTCCGCCATGTTGCGGGCCGGGCGCTCGGTGGTGCCGGAGAAGATCACGTCGTCCATGCCGGACCCGCGCATCGACTTGTAGGAGCTTTCGCCCATCACCCAGCGCAGCGCTTCCAGCAGGTTGGACTTGCCGCAGCCATTGGGGCCGACCACGCCGGTGAGGCCGGGCTCAATCAAAAGATCCGTCGGCTCAACGAAGGATTTGAATCCCGAAAGCCTCAGCCGTGTGAACTTCATCTTGAGCCCTTGCCTCTTCTCGTCATCGTGCAGCTCCTCAGAGCTGCTTGTCGATCTCAGCCTTGAGATTGTCGTAGGTGATTTCGCCCTCGAGCGGCTTGCCGTTGACGAAGAAGGTCGGCGTGCCCTTGACGCCGAACTTCACGCCGCCGTCACGGATTTCCATGATGCCCTTGGCGAGCTTCTCGTCGCGCAGCGTGGCGTCGAACTTCTCCTGGGTGAAGCCCGCCTGCTTGGCGATGTTGAGGAGGCCCGTGGCCGGGTCCTGCGCCCAGGTCTGCAGCGTGTCGAAATAGACGTCGATCAGCGGGAAATAGGATTCCTTCGGCGCCGCGCGGGCGATCATGAAGGCGGCCAGTGCCGGGTCGTTCAGCGGGAATTCGCGGAACACGAAGCGGATCTTCTTGTTGTCGATGTAGTCGGCCTTGAGCTTCGGCCAGACGTCCTTGTGGAAGGCGGCGCAATGCGGGCAGGTGGCGGACGCATATTCGACGATGGTGACCTTGGTGGCGCCCTCGTCGGCGCCCAGCGCCATGTCGCCCAGCGTCGGCGGCTTCATGAGATCGGCCATGTCCACGGGCTTCGCCGCATCTTCCGCAAGGGCAGGTGCCACGGCCAGCGCGGCAGCGGCGGCTCCGGCCAGGAGAATCGAACGGCGGGTGATCATCTTCATGGTTTGTTTACCTACTAGATGTTGGGGGTTGAAACAAAAGGGAATTATTTGCCTTGTGGAGAACTTGTGCGCCCCGCGACCCCCCGGCCGAGGCGCTCCAGAGCCTCTCTCAGGGAAGGGTCCTCGACAGCATTAAGCTCTTGTTCATGAACAGGTTTTTCAGCCAAAGCCGGGGGTTTCGGCCGGGGCTTCCCAAGCTCCACCGCCTGCATCACCTTGAGACTCGCCACGGCCCCGTACCCAAAAAAGCTGTTGATGCGCGAAATGATGCGGGACGCTTCATATTGTAATTCCAGCGCCCGGCCGGGGGCCGCCCGGATGACCAGTGTGCCGCCCTGCTTCTGCGCCTCCTCGCCGGATCCCCGGGGCCATTTGATGCGTTCGGGGGCGGAAACGGCCGCCAGTTCCTCGCCAACGATTGCACCCCAGCTCGCCACCACGTCCGCCTGGGCAAAGCCATAGCGCGCGAAAGCGGCCTTGGTGATCTCGCGGAAGTGCTTGGAGAGGGTTTCCATTGCCGGGCCGGAGGGTTGATCGGTATCGTCGGTGTAACAGGAGTCGTTTGTTTGCGCAGCAGCATGGCCAGAAAAGGGCCGGAATCCACCCGCTCTTCACAACTTCTTGCGTGGTATGACGTCAACGCACGGGTTCTGCCCTGGCGCGCGCGCGGCGCCGAGGTGGCCGACCCCTATCGCGTCTGGCTCTCCGAGATCATGCTGCAGCAGACCACCGTGCAGGCGGTGAAGGCCTATTTCGAGAAATTCGTGACCCTCTGGCCGAGCGTTCAGGCGCTGGCCGCCGCCCCTCTCGATGATGTGCTGAAGGCCTGGGCTGGCCTGGGCTACTACGCCCGCGCCCGCAACCTCCATGCCTGTGCGAAGGAGGTCGTGAGCCGGTTTGGCGGAGGCTTCCCTGAAACCGAGGAAGAGCTGAGAAGCCTGCCCGGCATCGGCCCCTATACGGCGGGCGCCATCGCGGCCATCGCCTTCGGCGGCCGCCATGCGGCGGTGGATGGCAATGTCGAGCGCGTCATCAGCCGCATCTATGCGATCGAGACGCCGCTGCCGGAGTCCAAGCCCGAAATCCGCGCGAGGGCGCAGGCGCTGGTGCCGGCGCAGCGCGCGGGTGATTTTGCCCAGGCGATGATGGATCTGGGCGCCACCATCTGCAGCCCGCGCGATCCCAACTGCCTCATCTGTCCGTGGACGGAACATTGCCAGGGCCGCATCACCGGCCTGGCGCCAACGCTGCCACGCAAGCAGCCGAAGAAGGCGGTGCCCACCCGCCGCGGTGTGGCCTTCTGGATCGAGCGCGCCGATGGCGCGGTGCTGCTCCGCCGCCGCCCGGAGAAGGGCTTGCTCGGCGGCATGATGGAAGTACCGTCAACGGAATGGGGCGCGCAAGTTTCAGACGCCGAACCGCAGGCACCAGTCGCCGCGGCGTGGCGCAAGCTGCCGGGCCTCGTGGAGCACACCTTCACCCATTTCCACCTCGAACTCACCGTCTGGCGTGCGGAGGAGGTGACTGACGGCGCATTGCGTGATGACGGAGATTATCGCTGGACGAAGCGCGAGGATCTCGCAGGCGAAGCCCTGCCGACGGCGATGCGCAAGGTCGTGGCGCATGTGCTCCCTGACATGTCGTCACCCCGGCAAAAGCCGGGGCCCGGCTTCGGGCGTAAACCGCGCCGAAAGAAAGCGGGGTCCCGGCTTTCGCCGGGATGACGGCTTTACGGGGTCAGCGCCGTCCTCCAACCTCATCGATATGCGTCAGCAGATCCGCCGGGTCTTCGTACACGCGATAGGCCCCGGCGCGCTCCAGTTCCTCGATGCCATAGCCGCCGGTGAGAAGGCCAATGCCCAGCGCCCGGGCGCGGCGTGCGGCCAGCATGTCCCATATGGCATCTCCCACCACGCAGGCCGTATTTATGTCGCAGTCGAGTTTCTCGGCGGCAGCGAGGAACAGGTCGGGGTCGGGCTTGGCATAGCGCACCATGTCGCGGGTGATCACCACATGCTTTGCCGGATCGATGCCGAGGATCTTCAGCACCGGCCCCGCCGTATCGATGCGCCCGGAGGTGGCAATCGCCCAGGGAATGTCGTTGTCGCTCAGATAGGCCAGCAGTTCCCGCGCGCCGGGCAGGGGCCGCGTGCGGTGTGAGCGCGCGTTGTAGTACTTGAGGTGAAGGAGGCGCAGCCGCTCCAGCATCTCCGGCCCGAACGCGCGGCCGGTCTCGCGCGCCAGTGCCTTGGTGAACAGTCCGCCGGACATGCCGATCTTGCGGTGCAGCCGCCAGACGGAAACCTCGATCCCCTCTTCCTGCAGCGCATCGTGCCAGGCCAGCACATGGTCATAGACGCTGTCCACCAGCGTGCCGTCGAGATCGAACAGGAAAGACGTCTGCTGCCTGGCCTTGATCATGTGGGTCACCTCGTTGCCGCCAGAGGCTTAGCGCGGGGGCGGGGCAATGTCTTCTCCCGCTTCTGCAGCGGGAGAGACCGTCAGGGGCAGGTGAAGAACCCTCACGCCGCCGCGGCCATCTCCGCGCGCAGCTGCTGGCGCAGCATGTCGATGGGAACGAGGTTTGGTCCCTTCTTCACGTGCCAGAAGGTCCAGCCGTTGCAGGCTTCAGCGCCCTGCACATGGGCGCCGATCTTGTGGATCGAGCCTGATGCATCCTTGATGGCGATGGAGCCGTCGGCGCGCACCCGCGCGGCAACCCGCGTGGAAGGGTCGAACAGCATGTCGCCGGCCTTCACAAGCCCGCGCTCGATCAGCGAGCCGAAGGGAATGCGGGGTTCGGCGCGCTTGCTCACCGTCACCTGCAGCGCTTCCGGCGGCAGGCGCTTTGTTGCGTCAATGCGGGCAAGTGCGGCCTCGGCATAGTCGTCCTCGCGCTCGATGCCGATGAAGTGCCGGCCCAGTTGCTTGGCCGCGGCACCCGTGGTGCCGGTGCCGAAGAACGGGTCGAGCACCGTGTCGCCGGGCCTGGTCGTCGACAGCAGCACGCGGTGCAGCAGCGCCTCGGGCTTCTGCGTCGGGTGCAGCTTGTCGCCGTCCGCATTCTTCAGCCGCTCGGAACCGGTGCACAGTGACAGCGTCCAGTCGGAGCGCATCTGCAGGTCATCGTTGAACACCTTCATGGCTTCATAGTTGAAGGTGTATTTGGCATTGGCATCGCGCGAGGCCCAGATCAGCGTCTCGTGCGCATTGGTGAAGCGGCGGCCGCGGAAGTTCGGCATTGGGTTGGTCTTGCGCCAGACGACGTCGTTCAGGATCCAGAAGCCCATGTCCTGCAGGATCGTGCCGACGCGGAAGATGTTGTGGTAGGAGCCGATCACCCACAGCGCGCCATCGGGTTTCAGCACGCGGCGGCATTCAGAGAGCCAGCCCTTGGTGAAGCGGTCATAGGCCTCGAAGCTCTCGAACTGGTCCCAGTGGTCGTCCACCGCATCGACCTTGCTCTGGTCGGGCCTGGTCAGGCTGCCGGTGAGTTGCAGGTTATAGGGCGGATCGGCGAAGACCAGGTCGACGGAGCCCGCCGGGATCTTCTTCAATTCGGTGATGCAGTCACCGACCAGGATCCGATCCTGCAATGGCCGAATATCCGGCCGGGTCTCATAACCCATCCCACACCCCTCAACGCAAACGCAACTGACTCACGAATCGGCACCATGAATCGTGCGGAGTCGGGTGTGAATCGAATTCGTGAGAAGTGGTTAACGCGCAGCCAGCAGCGCGGCGATGGGCGCGAAGCTGCGGCGGTGCAGCGGCGTCGGCCCCAGTCGGCGCAACGCGTCCTGGTGCAACGCGGTGCCATAGCCCTTGTGCCGGGCGAAGCCATATTGGGGATAGGTTGCGTCATGGCCCAGCATGATGCGGTCTCGCGTCACCTTGGCGATGATCGAGGCGGCGGCAATCGACAGTGACGTCGCATCACCCTCGATGATGGTCTGCACTGGGCAGGGCAGTTGCGGCGCGCGGTTGCCGTCGACCAGCGCCAGCGCCACGCCGTCGATCTGGCCCACGGCCTGCGCCATCGCCCACAGGGTCGCCTGCAGGATGTTGTCGCGGTCGATGCGGTCAACCTCCGCAATGCCGATACCCACTTTCGCCGATGCCATGATGGGTTCGAACAGCGCCTCGCGCCGGGCTTCGGTCAGTTTCTTGGAATCGTTCAGCCCATGCGGAATATTGTTAGGATCCAGCACCACGGCGGCGGCCACCACGGGTCCGGCCCACGGGCCGCGGCCCGCCTCGTCGATGCCGCAGACGCGCTTCGCGCCCTTACGCATCGCCTTCAGCTCGATGGTGAAATCTGGTCCGCCTTTTACCATGGAGGCGTTAGAGCATGAACGCCATGCCGCATCAATTTGATGGAAAACCCGTCTCGCTTTGGACAGGGGCGGCGGGAGGGGCAACCTCGCCCTACAGCAGCGCCAGCTGCTCACCCGGCTGCGGCGGGCGGCAGAACTGGCTGGTATCGAGCTTCAGCTTGCGGCGGTTGAGGCCGAGGCGCTGGCAGGCGAGTTCGAAGCGGCGGCCAATGGTCCAGGCATAGGGCCCGGTGCCGGTCTGGCGTGTGCCGAACGCCGCATCATAGTCCTTGCCGCCGCTTGATGACCTGACGAGCGACATCACCTTGGCGGCACGCTCCGGCATGGTGGCCTCAAGCCAGTCTTTGAACACGTCCTTCACCTCATGTGGCAGCCGCAGCATGACATAGCCCGCCTCGGTGGCGCCCGCCGCCTGCGCGGCCTTGAGGATGGCCTCGATCTCGCTGTCATTCACCGCCGGGATGATGGGGGCGACCATCACCGCGGCGGGAATGCCCGCCGCCGACAGCTGCTCGATGGCGGCCAGCCGCCTTGCCGGGGTCGCGGCGCGCGGCTCCATGGCGCGCGAGAGCTTCGGGTCGAGCGAGGTGACGGAGACCGCCACCTTGGCGAGGCCCTTGCTCGCCATGGGGCCGAGGATGTCGATGTCGCGGGTGACCAGCGCGGACTTCGTCACGATGGCGACCGGATGGTTGAACTCGGCCGACACCTCGAGGATGGCGCGGGTGATGCGCCGCTGGCGCTCGATCGGCTGGTAGGCATCGGTGTTGGCGCCCAGCGCGATGGTCTTCGGCACATAGCCCTTGGCGCAGAGTTCGGCCCTCAGCAGCTTCGCCGCATCGGGCTTGGCGAAGAGCTTCGATTCGAAGTCGAGGCCGGGGGAGAGGCCCATGTAGGCATGGGCGGGGCGGGCATAGCAGTAGGAGCAGCCATGCTCGCAGCCGCGATAGGGGTTGATCGACTGGTCGAAGCTGATGTCGGGCGAGTCGTTGCGCGAGATGATGGTCCTGGGCTTTTCCTCGAAGACCGTGGTCCTGAAGGGGGCGAGGTCCTCCAGCCCCTGCCAGCCATCATCGAACAGCGAGCGGTCATGGGTCTCGAAGCGGCCCGCAATGTTGACGCCGGCCCCGCGGCCGCGTGCCTGGTGGGAGAGCGCCGTCATGCGCCCTTGGCCGAGAGCGGCAGGGTCTGGGGCATGAACCCGGCGCCTATCGATCAGAGTGGACATGACATCAATATAGGAAGTCTTC
Organism: Bradyrhizobiaceae bacterium; assembly: GCA_947475225.1. GTDB lineage: Bacteria > Pseudomonadota > Alphaproteobacteria > Rhizobiales > Aestuariivirgaceae > Aestuariivirga. Next base: position 7,631 of record CANJMQ010000066.1, on the reverse strand, counting down.
TGGAACAAAACAAGAACATTCTTGTTCGAACCCCCAAACACCGGCATCTACAGGGCAATGACCCGCCGCCAGATCCTTTTAGCGCTCCTGCCACCGCTGTTCTTCGGGACGGGCTTCACCATTGCCAAGCCCGCGGTCACCCATTTCCCGCCGCTGTTCATGATGCTGATGGTCTATGGCGGCATCGCGGTGGTCCTCTCGCTCACCCATCGCGACAAGCTGAAGACGCCGTTCCTTTCGATCATCGCCATTGCGGCCTTTGCGGTGACCATCCAGGGGGCGCTGCTGTTCTGGGGGCTCAGGAACCAGGCGATGCCGGCCACCGCGGCGAACCTCATCCTGCAGATCCAGATCCCCTTCGCCGTGCTGCTCGACTGGCTGATCATGAAGGAGCGGCTGGATGGCCGGAAGCTCCTGGGCACTGCCATCGCCATCCTCGGCGTGGGGCTGGTCATCGGTCTGCCGGAGCAGGCGCCGGGGCTGGTCCCCAGCGTGATGATCATCGTCAGCGCTTTCTGCTGGGCGCTGGGCCAGGTGCTGGCCCGCAAGCTCGGCAAGGACAGCGGCGTTGGGCTCTTGAAGGCCAATGCCTTCGGCTCGGTGCCGCAGCTGGCGCTCGCCACTCTGGCGATCGAGCAGGGCCAGTGGCAGTCGCTCGTCACGGCGGATGCGATGCAGTGGGCGGCGCTCGCCTTCGTCGGCATCGTCGGCTTCTACCTCGCCTACATGTGCTGGTTCACGCTGCTGAAGCAGTGCCGCCTCGACGAGGCCGGGCCCTTCCTGCTGCTGATGCCGGCGGTGGGCATCGTCACGGCGGCGCTGGTCCTGGGCGAGAGCGTGTCGCTGGCGCAGCTCGCGGGCGGCGCCGTCATCCTCTTCGGCCTCGCCATCGTGTCGGGGCTCAGCCTGCCGCGGGTCAGGCCCGCCTAGCCCTTCCTGCGCCGCAGGTGCTCGTCCAGCCGCGGCATGATCTCCACGAAGTTGCACGGCTTGTTGGTGTAGTCGAGCTGCGGCTTCAGGATCAGGTCCCAGCCATCCCTGCAGGCGCCGGGAGAGCCCGGCAGGCAGAAGACATACTTGCCCTTCAGCACGCCCGCCGTGGCGCGCGACTGGATGGTCGAGGTGCCGATCTTCGGGAAGGACACCATGTGGAACAGCGTGCCGAAGCCCTCGATCTCCTTCTCGAACAGCGGCCTGACCGCCTCGATGGTGACGTCGTGCCCGGTGAGCCCGGTGCCGCCGGTGGTGATCATCGCGTCGACGTCCGTGCGGTTGGCCCAGTCGCGGATCACGTGGCGGATGGCGCGGATGTCATCCTTCACGATCTTGCGGGCGGACAGCAAATGACCCGCTTCCGCCACCCGGTCGGCCAGTGTCTGGCCCGACACATCGTCCGCGAGGGTGCGGGTGTCGGAAACCGTAAGGACTGCAATCCTAATGGGGATGAACTGCCGCGCTTCACTCATGATCGAAACCTCAAATCCCCTCACCTGTGCCCGCGCATGAAACACCATCGCATTCCGGTGGACAAGGGGACGGCGAAAACGCAACCAAAGAGCGCCGCATTCAATGCGCGTCCAGCATCTGCCGCAGCATCAGCATGTCGCGCCAGGCCAGCCGCTTGTGGGCCGGCTGGCGCAGCAGGTAGGCCGGATGCAGCGTCGGCAGCAGCGGAATGTTCCGCCCACTGACATTCGTTGTCACCCACTTGCCGCGCAGCTTGAGGATGCCGTCGGGCTTGCCCGTCAGCCGTTGTGCGGACGTAACCCCGAGGCAGACGATCACGTCGGGCTTCTGCAGTTCGATGGTGCGCAGCAGGAAGGGCAGGCACATCTGGAACTCCGCCTCGGTGGGCGTGCGGTTGCCCGGCGGCCGCCAGAACACGGTGTTGGTGATGAACACCGCACTCTCGCGGTCCTGCGCGCTGCGCGACAGCCCGACGGCGGCCAGCATCCGGTCGAGCAGCAGGCCCGCGCGCCCGGCGAAGGGCTGGCCCTGGATGTCTTCGTCGCGGTCGGGCACTTCGCCCACCAGCATGACGCGGGCCTGCGGGTTGCCATCGGCATAGCAGAGCTTCGTCGCCGTCTTCTTCAGCGGGCAGGCGTCGAAGCCCTCGAGCGCGGCCCTGATCTCCGCGAGGCTCTGGTACTGCGTGGCGGAGGCTCCGGGCGCCACCACCACCGGTGCTGCCGCTGGGGCAGCGGTCCCCCGCGCCACGGCGGGCGTCGCTTTCGCGGCGGGCGCCACCAACCGGTTCACGGTTGATTCGCCGATGATCTCGTCGGCCCCCATCTCGGAAAGCCAGCGCAGCGCCTCTGCGGCGTCATGCGGCGTCATGTCGTTTTGTGTCTTGTCCATGTCCGATAGGCTGGGCTTGTGCGGCTGTGGGCTGCCACTATAAAGACGCCCCAACTGGGAAGATAGACGGGAGTTCAGCCTTGGAACAGGTCCAGCGCGAGGCGATGGAATACGACGTGGTTATCGTCGGTGGCGGCCCGGCCGGCCTCTCCGCGGCGATCCGTCTGAAGCAGATCAATCCGGACCTCTCCGTCTGCCTGCTCGAAAAGGGATCGGAAGTCGGCGCCCACATCCTGTCGGGCGCGGTGATCGACCCTGTGGCCCTCAATGAACTGATCCCCGACTGGAAGGAACAGGGCGCTCCCCTCAACACCCCCGTCACCGAGGACCGCTTCTACATGCTGGGCCCCTCCGGCGCGCTGCGGCTTCCCAACTTCCTGATGCCGCCGCTGATGAACAACCACGGCAATTATGCCGTCTCGCTCGGCAACCTCTGCCGCTGGCTGGCCCAGCAGGCGGAAGGCCTCGGCGTCGAGATCTATCCGGGCTTTGCCTGCTCGGAAGTGCTTTATCGCGAGGACGGCTCGGTCAGGGGCGTGGTGGCCGGCGTCATGGGCATCGGCAAGGACGGCAGCAAGAAGGCTGACTACCAGCCCGGCATGGACCTCATCGGCAAATACGTGCTGATCGCCGAAGGCGCGCGCGGCTCGCTCGCCAAGGAGATCATCGGCAGGTTCAATCTCACGGAGGGCCGCGAGCCGCAGAAATATGGCCTCGGCATGAAGGAACTCTGGGAGGTCCTGCCCGAGAACCACCGCCAGGGCCAGGTCACCCACACCATGGGCTGGCCCTTGGGGATCAAGGCCGGCGGCGGCAGCTTCATGTACCACCTCGAGGACAACCTCGTGTCCATCGGCTTCGTGGTACACCTGAACTACGACAACCCGCACCTCTTCCCCTACATGGAATTCCAGCGGTTCAAGCACCACCCGCTGATCGAGCCGGTGCTGAAAGGTGGCCGCCGCATCGCCTATGGCGCGCGCGCGATCACCGAGGGCGGCTTGCAGTCGGTGCCGAAGCTCACATTCCCCGGCGGCGCCCTCATCGGCTGCTCTGCGGGCTTCGTCAACGTGCCGCGCATCAAGGGTTCGCACAACGCCATGAAGACCGGCATGATGGCGGCGGAAGCCGCCGCCGCCGCACTGGCCGCCGGCCGCGCGGGCGACGAGCTTGCCGACTATGAAACCGCCTACGAGAATTCATCGGTCTACCAGGACCTGAAGCGCGTCAAGAACGTCAAGCCCATGTGGTCGAGGCTCGGCCTCATCGGCGGGCTTGCGCTGGGCGGCCTCGACATGTGGCTGAACCAGCTCTTTGGCTTTGGCTTCGGCACCTGGAAGCACGGCAAGCCGGACTACGCGACCCTGAAGCCGGCTGACAAGGCCAGGCCGATCGCCTATCCGAAGCCCGATGGCGAGATTTCCTTCGACCGCCTCACCAACATCGCCTTCTCGGGGACGAACCACGAGGAGGACCAGAAGGTCCACCTCCAGCTCCGCAACCCGGAAGTGCCAATCGGGGAGAACCTGCCGGTCTACGACGAGCCCGCCCAGCGCTACTGCCCGGCCGGCGTCTATGAAGTCGTCAAGGAAGAGGGCAAGCCGCCGCGCTTCCAGATCAACCACCAGAACTGCGTCCACTGCAAGACCTGCGACATCAAGGACCCGGCCCAGAACATCAACTGGGTCGTGCCGCAGGGCGGCGAAGGGCCGAATTATCCGAACATGTGACGTAAGAAGGCCGGATGAGGGCTCTCTCCGCGAGGCCGCCCGCCCGATCAGCAACCCTTGCCCTCATCCCAAAAACACCGCATTTTGTGGCAATAAGCAAATCACCTTGAAACACGGGCAGCGTCCTGCCGCCTGCATCCTGAAATGGAAGATGATGACGGCCATTCTGCGCACCGCACTCACCGGTTTCCTGCTCGCCTCCATCCCTGCCACGGCGGCGCTCGCCTATGACTCGTCCTCAAGCTTTGTATCGGGCAATTATCTCGCGGGCCGCTCCGCCGCCAAGCTGCGCGACAATGATCTCGCGTCCGAGTATCTCAGCAATGCGCTGAAGTCCGACACCGGCAACCCGGTGCTCACCGAGAAAATCTTCCTGCTCGAACTCTCCGAAGGCAACATGCCCAGGGCAGAGGAGTTCGCGACGGACGTCCTCACCTTCAACAGCCAGCAGCGCATGGCGCGCATCGTGCTGGGCGTGAAGGATTTCAGGGGCCGCCATTATGAAGAGGCCCGCAAGAATTTCGAGCAGTCGGCCTACACCCCGGTGGGCGAGCTCACGTCGTGGCTGCTCACCGCCTGGGCCTATGCCGGCGAAGGCGAACTGAACCAGGCGCTCAAGACGCTGGACCGGCTGGACGCGAACGAGAGCTTCGCCAATTTCAAGGCCTTCCACGAGGCGCTGATCTCCGATTACCTGGGCAACTCGATCCGCGCCGAGGGCGCCTACAAGAAGGCCTATGAGGCCGCGTCCAGCTCGCTGCGCATCGTGCAGGCCTATGGCAACTTCCTCGAGCGCCATGACCGCGCGCCCGAGGCCCAGTCGCTCTACCGCGCCTATCTCGACAATGACACCAACCCGCTGATCGACGCCGCGCTGGCGGCCAGCCTCAAGGGTGACAAGCCCAGGCCCTTCATCGAATCCCCGACCGAGGGCGCAGCCGAGGCGCTGTTCTCGCTCGCCACCTCGATGACCGACGACCAGTCGATCGATGTCGCGCTGCTCTACACCCGGCTCGGCATCTCGCTCGGCGCTGATGAGGACGTCATGTACACGCTGCTGGGCGACACCTATGAAAGCATGAAGCGATACGACAAGGCGCTCGAAGCCTATGCCAAGGTGCCCGCCGCCTCGCCGCTGCGTGTCAACGCCGACATGGAAGAGGCCGTCTGCCTGCAGCACCTCGACCGCAAGGATGATGCGCTGGCCAAGCTCAAGTCCATCGTCGCGGCCGACCCGAAGAACTATGATGCCATCGTCACGCTCGGCAATCTCTACCGTGCCAGCAACGACTTCACCAACGCAGCGGCGACCTATGACCAGGCGATCGCGCTCATCGACAAGCCCGCCCAGGGTCACTGGCGCCTCTATTACTATGACGGCATCTCGCATGAGCGGCTGAATCAGTGGGACGTGGCGGAGAAGCAGTTCCGCAAGGCCATCGAGCTGTCACCCACCGAGTCGAGCGTGCTCAACTACCTCGGCTACTCGATGATCGAGAAGAAGATCAACCTGCCGGAAGCGCTCGACATGATCAAGAAGGCCGTCGAGATCAAGCCGAACGATGGCTACATCACCGACAGTCTCGGCTGGGCCTATTTCCAGCTCGGCGATTATGAGCAGGCCGTCGCCAATTGCGAGCGCGCTGTGGAGTTGCTCCCGGCCGACCCGATCATCGCCGAGCACCTGGGTGATGCCTATTGGCGCATCGGCCGGACGCTGGAAGCCAAGTTCCAGTGGCAGCACGCCAAGGACAACAAGCCCGAGCCCGATGACCTCAAGCGCATCGAGGTCAAGATCAAGAACGGCCTGCCGCCCGAGCAGCCGGTCACGCCGGCGCAGAACACCGCGCCGAAGACCAACGGCTGACGCGCGAGAGCGCGTCATGCAGCCGTTCTCCCTCTTCGCCCCGGCCAAGGTGAACCTTGCGCTGCATGTGCTGGGGCGCCGGCAGGACGGCTACCACAATCTCGATTCGATTGTCGCCTTCGCCAGCGTGGGTGACCGGCTCACCTTCGCGCCGTCCGGGTCCTTCTCCATCACCGTCGATGGTCCCTTCGCGGCGGCCCTGCCGCAGGCGGGTGACAACATCATCGCCAGGTCATGGGCCGCAGTGCAGGCCATCGCGACGAAGCGGGGCAGGGACATCCCGCCCGTCTGCGTGCATCTCGAGAAGAACCTCCCCGTCGCCTCCGGCATCGGCGGCGGTTCCGCCAATGCGGCAGCCGCGCTCAGGGGCTTCCTCCGCATCGCCGGCATTGCCGAGATCGATGATGAGGTGACGGCCGCAGGTCTGTCGATCGGTGCTGACGTGCCCGTCTGCCTCACCGGTGTTGCCTGCCGCATGCAGGGCGTGGGCGAGCGCATCTCGCCGCTCGAAGGCTTCACGCCGCTTCGCGCCATCCTCGTCAACCCGCTGGTCGAAGTCTCCACGCCATCGGTCTTCAAGGGCCTCGGCCTCGAGAATGGCCAGTCCTATGGCGCGGCCATCACCGACGCGCGTGATCCATCGCACTGGCGCAACGACCTCGCCGCCCCCGCCATCGCACGCGCGCCGGTCATCGGCGAGGTGCTGCAGCGGCTCTCTTCAACACCGGGTATCACGAGAGCCTTCATGTCCGGCTCCGGCGCCACCTGCGTTGGTCTGCTCGCAGATGATGACGTGACCCCGGACCTCGACCCGCGCTGGTGGTCGATGCGCACGGTGCTCGGGTAGGGGTGCTCTGCCATCATCACGCTGCACCTTATCGTCCGTCATCCCGGCGAAAGCCGGGACCCAGCTGTCTTGCCACGCGTGCCGAACCAAAGCTGGGCCCCGGCTTTCGCCGGGATGACGTCATTGAAATGAGAACAGAGTAAGAGCCAGGCCGCTGCTAGTAAGCCCGTGCCACGCAGAACTCCACGGCTTCCAGCAGTGCGTCCTTCAGGCCGGAGTTCGGGAAGATGGCCAGCGCATCGCGCGCGATGTCGCCATAGTGGTTGGCGCGGTCGATGGTGTCCTTCAGCGCGCCGTGGCGTTCCATCAGCTTCTTGGCATAGGTGAAGTCGTCCGCCGTCTGGTTGCCTTCTTCCAGCGTGCGCTTCCAGAAGTTCCGCTCCTCCACCGTGCCGCGGCGGTAGGACAGCACCACCGGCAGCGTGATCTTGCGCTCGCGGAAGTCATCGCCCACGCCCTTGCCCAGCTTCTCGGTCGAGCCCGAATAGTCCAGCGCGTCGTCGATCAGCTGGAAGGCAACGCCAAGGTTGCGGCCATAGGATTCGAGTGCGGCCTGTTCGCTGGACGGGCGCTTCGCCACCACCGCGCCCACTTCGGCGGCGGCCGCGAACAGGGCGGCCGTCTTGGCCACGATCACCTGCATGTAGGCGTCCTCGGTGGTGGAGGTGTCCTGCGACACCGAAAGCTGCAGCACCTCACCCTCGGCGATCACGCAGGCGGCGTTGGAGAGACTGCGCAGTGAGTCGAGCGAGCCCGTCTCCACCATCATCTTGAAGGCCTGGCCCAGCAGGTAGTCGCCCACCAGCACGCTCGCCTGGTTGCCCCAGAT
>CANJMQ010000065.1 GCA_947475225.1 Bradyrhizobiaceae bacterium | reverse complement strand
GGCATGGTGGCCGAGAAGAACATGGTCTGCCGGGTGAAGGGCAGCAGCTTGCAGATGCGCTCGATGTCCGGGATGAAGCCCATGTCGAGCATGCGGTCCGCCTCGTCGATCACCAGCATGTCGATGCCGTTGAGGAGGAGCTTGCCGCGCTCGAAATGATCGAGCAACCGGCCCGGCGTGGCGATGACCACGTCAGCGCCGCGGTCGATCTTGAGGGCCTGCGGCTCGAAGGCGACGCCGCCGATGAGCAGGGCCACCGAGTAATTGTGGAGCTTGCCCAGCGTCTCGAAGGCCTCGCGCACCTGGTCGGCCAGTTCACGCGTGGGCTCGAGGATGAGCGTGCGCGGCATGCGGGCGCGGGCGCGGCCCTTTTCCAGGAGCGACAGCATGGGCAGCACGAAGGCCGCCGTCTTGCCCGAGCCGGTCTGGGCAAGGCCCATCACGTCACGGCGCTGGAGGGCGGGGGGAATGGCTTCCGCCTGAATGGGGGTGGGGGTCGTGTAACCCGCAGCGGTAACCGCTTCGATGGTTCTGGGGCTCAGTCCGAGCTCGGAAAACTGCATGTGTGGTGTAAAAACCGTTCTGGCGACTTTGGGTTCATGTGGAAATGCGCCCCGGGCGAGTGCGCCAAAAGGGCCCGGGCGCAGGCATTGAGCCGCACATAGGGATTCCGGTGGGGAAAGTCAATTCATGGCAGGTCTTTGACTTGCGGAAATGGCGCCTTGGCGACAATCTTTGCCTGCTGCGGGATACAAACCCGCCGCGGCCCGTCGATTCGCGACAGGACGGGCGGAATCGCCAATATGGGGAACTGAACTCATGAAGAAGTATTTCGCCGAATTCTTCGGCACATTCTGGCTGGTGTTCGGCGGCTGCGGCTCCGCCGTGCTGGCCGCCGCCTTCCCGGGGCTCGGCATCGGCTTCGCCGGCGTGGCGCTGGCCTTCGGCCTTACCGTGGTGACCATGGCCTATGCCGTGGGCCATGTCTCTGGCGCCCACTTCAACCCCGCCGTGTCGGTTGGCCTTGCCACCGCCGGCCGCATGCCGTGGGGCCACGTGCCGGGCTACATCGCCTCGCAGGTGCTCGGCGGCATCGTGGCAGCCGCGGTGCTCTACCTGATCGCCAGCGGCAAGGCAGACTTCGTGGCCGGCGGCTTCGCGGCCAACGGCTTCGGCGAGCACTCGCCGGGCGGCTATGCGCTGTCCTCGGTCGTGGTCTGTGAAATCGTGATGACCGCGATGTTCCTCGTCGTGATCCTTGGCGTGACCCACAAGAACGCGCCTGCGGGCTTCGCGCCGCTGGCCATCGGCCTGTGCCTGACGCTGATCCACCTCGTGTCGATCCCGGTGTCCAACACCTCGGTGAACCCGGCCCGCTCGCTGGCGGTGGCATTCTTCTCCGAACCCTGGGCGCTGCAGCAGGTGTGGGTGTTCTGTATCGCCCCGATCGCCGGCGGCGTGCTCGGCGCCATCATCCATCGGTTGATCTCCGAGGATTGAAACGCTTCCAGCGTCTGACGAAAAAGGGGCGGTCCTTTTGCAAGGTCCGCCCCAGTTTGTACGCACGGGAGGTCACAGGAAGAAGACGAATGAGCAAGCACGACTCGATTAATGTTTACGCAGTGTACACCGTAATTATGCTTATTAAAAGCATTGCTATTAAGTGAGCAAGGCTGACCTAATACGTGATGTGATCACAACGACGCGCGGCCACCCCTTGAAGACCACGCCCGGGGAGGCTCATCGCCGTGCGGTCTTTTTCCCGCTACAGGTATCGCTTCTTGGCGCGGGCCGCCTGCTCTAGGATGGGCGGAACAGGCAATGGAGACGTGCATGAAGGCGATCAGGCTGAAGGCCCCGGGCGGGCTCGACCACCTCACCGTGGTGGAAATTCCGGAGGCTAAACCGCCCGGCAGGGGCGAAATCACCGTCAGGTTGCACGCGAGTTCGCTTAACTACCACGATTATCGCGTGATGGCGGTGCCCGGATCGGTGGCCGACGGGCGCATTCCCATGTCGGATGGCGCGGGCGTCGTCGAGGCGGTGGGCGCGGGCGTGACCGAGTTCAAGCCAGGCGACCATGTCGTGTCGCATTTCTTCCCCGGATGGATCAGCGGCGAGCCCTATCTTCCGGGCTTCGAGACAACGCCGGGCGACGGCGTGGACGGCTATGCCCGCGAGCGCGTGACGGTGCCGGATTTTTTCTTCACGCAGGCGCCGAAGGGGTGGACGCATGAGGAGGCGGCGACCATCACCACGGCGGGCCTCACCGCGTGGCGGGCGCTGATCGTCAACGGCGGCCTGAAGGCGGGTGACACGGTGCTGGTGCTCGGCACGGGTGGCGTTTCCGTCGCCGCCCTGCAACTCGCCAGGGCGATGGGTGCAACGGTGATCGCCACCTCGTCATCGGACGAGAAGCGCGCAAGGCTCGAGGCCTTGGGCGCGTCCCATACCATCAACTACAAGGCCCATGACGACTGGGGCACGCGGGTGCTGGACTGGACAGGTGGTCGCGGTGTTGATCACGTGATCGAGGTCGGCGGACCCGGCACGCTGCCGCAGTCGATCGAGGCGGTGCGGGTGGGCGGCCACATCTCGCTGATCGGCGTGCTGACAGGTCGCAGCGGCGAGGTTCCGACCGGCGCGCTGATGCGCAAGCAGGCGCGGCTTCACGGCCTCATCGTCGGCAACCGCGTGCAGCAGCAGGACTATGTGCGCGCACTTGAAGCAACGGGCATCAGGCCGGTGGTCGACAGCACCTTCCCGCTGGAAAAGATCACCGAAGCCTTCCGCCACGAGGAGAGTGGAAAGCACTTCGGCAAGATCTGCCTTGCGTGGTGAGGCGGGCGCCGCCCGCTATTCCAGCCGTGCCGGGAAACCCGGTGCGCGGAGGTCGGTGTTGAGTACGTCCTCCAGCAGCTTGGCGATCTGGGTGGACTGGGCCGAGCCGCCATAGGCGGCCTTGCCCTTCATGAAGGTCTGCTGGGTCATCGAGGCGAGGTCCAGCGGCACGCCGAATTCCTTGCCGAAGTTCATGGCGAAGCCCAGGTCCTTGAGCGCGAGGTCCATGGTGAAGGCGATGTCGTAGCTGCCGTTGAGGATCAACTGGCCTTCCGTCTCATGCACGAAGCTGGAGCCCGATGAGGCGGTGATGGCGTGCCACGCCTGTGCGAGGTCGAGGCCGCCGCGCTTGGCGAGCATCAGGGCCTCGGCATCCGCCACGAGGTGGATGAAGGCCAGCATGTTGGTGATGACCTTGATGACAGCCGCGGAACCGATTGGGCCCATATGGAAGATCTTCTTGCCGATGGTTTCCAGCGCTGGCCTGTGCTGCTCGAACAGCGCCTTGTCGCCGCCCACCAGCACGGTTATCTCGCCACGCGCCGCGAGGTGCACGCCGCCCGTCACCGGGGCTTCCAGAACCTTGATGCCCTGGGCCTCGGCCATGGCCGCAAGCCTGACCATCTCGTCGCGGCCGTTGGTGGAGTTCTCGATCCATGTGGAACCGGGCTTCAGCGTGGTGAGGATCTGCGCCAGCACCTTTTCCGACACGCCGGGCGAGGGCAGGCAGGTGAAGACCACGTCGACCTTCGAGGCGAGTTCGGCGGGAGACGCGGCCCAGTTGGCGCCATCCCTGATGTGCCGCTCGGCGAGCTTCGGGTCGAGGTCGTAGACGGTGACCTTGTAACCCTTTTTGATCAGCGAATGCGCGAGGTGGCCACCGAGGTTGCCGAGGCCGATGTAACCGTATTGCATGTTCTACTCTTCCTTGCGGAGCGGACGGTTGGTCATTTCGAGGTGGAGGCTGGTGCCGGTGTAGGGGTGGGCTTCGCACACCTCCTCGTTCAGTTCGATGCCGAGACCGGGCTCCGTGGGCGGGATCACGTAGCCATCCTGCCAGAGGATGGGCTTCTTCAGAAGGTCGGCATGGAAGCCGGTCCACTCCTCGATCGACTCGAGGATCAGGAAGTTGGGCAGCGAGGCGGCATAATGGATATTTGCAGCACCCTCGACCGGGCCCGCATAGAGATGCGGTGCGATCTGGGCATAGAAGGTCTCGGCCATGCCGGCGATCTTCTTTGCTTCCATCAACCCGCCGACACGGCCCAGCGCCATCTGCAGGATCGACGCTGCGCGGTTCTCGAGCACGCGGCCGAATTCATACTTGGTGGTGAGCCGCTCGCCGGTGGCGATGGGGATCGAGGTACCACGCGCCACCAGCGCCATTTCCTCCGGCTTGTCCGGCGGGGTGGGCTCCTCGAACCACAGCGGATCATAGGGTTCGATCTTCTTGGCGAAGCGGATCGCGCCCGATGCCGTGAACTGGCCGTGCGTGCCGAAGAGGAGATCGGCCTTGGTGCCCACCGCCTCGCGGATCAGTTTACAGAACTTCACGCAGAGCTCGATCGATTCAAGCGAGGGTTGGCGCGGGTCGAAGGCGGAGTAAGGGGCGGCGGGGTCGAACTTGATGCCGGTGAAGCCGCGCTCGACATAATAGGCCGCGCGCTCCGCCGACTGCTCGGCGTTCCAGAAGATGGTCGCGTCCTGTCCCTTGGACATGTCGGGGTAGATGTAGGTGTAGGAGCGCAGCTTCTCGTGCACGCGGCCGCCGAGAAGTTCATAGACCGGCTTTCCGACGGCCTTGCCCTTGATGTCCCACAACGCGATCTCGAGGCCTGAGAGCACGCCCATCAGCGAAATGTCGGGCCGCATCGAGAAGCCGGAACCATAGACCTTGCGCCACATGCTTTCGAGGTGGAACGGGTCCATGCCCTCGACGTAGCGGTAGAAGGTGTCCTCGATCATCGCCGTCATGGCCTTGGGGCCGAAGGTATCGCAATAGCATTCGCCGATGCCGGTGATGCCGTTGTCGGTCGTGAGTTTCACGAAGATGAAATAGCGGCCTCCCCAGGAAGGCGGCGGATTGCCGACGATGAAGACTTTGAGGTCCTTGACTTTCATGGCGGTGAGTCCTCCCGGAATGGGTCTGCTTTTAGCAGGAAGGCCGGGGCCCAAGCGATGAAAATATCTAACCGGCCGTGAGGCGGAAACACTTGTTTTGCTTGCCCGAACCGGCGCAAAAGCGGGCTATCCTCACCCGTAACGGTGCATCGTGGCAGAGATCTTTGATTATATCATCGTAGGCTCCGGCTCGGCCGGATCGGTGCTCGCCGACCGGTTGACGGCCAGCGGCAGGCACCGCGTGCTGCTGCTGGAGGCGGGCGGCACCGACCGGCGCTTCTACGTCCAGATGCCGCTGGGCTACGGCAAGACCTTCTACGACAAGTCGGTCAACTGGATGTACAAGGCCGAGCCCGACCCTGGGCTCAACGGCCAGAGCGATTTCTATCCGCGCGGCAAGCTGCTGGGTGGATCGTCGTCCATCAACGCCATGGTCTATATTCGGGGCCACCGCCAAGACTATGATGACTGGCGGGCGGCGGGCAATGTCGGCTGGGGTTGGGACGAGGTGCTGTCCGCCTACAAGAAGATCGAGGACTATGCGGCGGGTGACCCGGCCTTGCGCGGCCGTGGCGGGCCGCTGACCATCACCGACCTGGGTGATCAAGCACATCCGCTTTGCAAGCCCTATCTGGAAGCAACCGAAAAGGCGGGACTGACGTTCACGCCTGACTTCAACGGCGCGGAACAGGAGGGGGTTGGCCTCTACCAGTTCACGATCAAGAACGGCATCCGCAATTCCGCAGCGCGCGCCTTCCTGCGGCCGGCGATGAAGCGCAAGAACCTGCTTGTCGAAACACACGCGCAGGTGACGAAGATACTGTTCGAGGGCAAGCGCGCGGTAGGTGTGGCCTATGTGCAGCGGGGCATGAAGCTCGACGCGCGCGGGCGCGAGGTGATTCTTGCGGGCGGCGCCATCAACTCGCCGCAGCTGTTGCAGCTTTCGGGCATCGGGCCGGGAACGCTGCTGCAGTCGCTTGGCATTCCGCTTGTGCACGCCAATGCCAATGTGGGTGCCCGCATGCAGGACCATCACGGCGTCAACTATACCTGGCGGATGAATGCGCCGACGCTGAACGATGAACTTCGCCCGTGGTGGGGCAAGCTCAAGGCCGGGATGCAATACATCCTGACGCGCAGGGGCCCGCTGTCGCTCTCCATCAACCAGGGCGGTGGTTTCTTCCGCACGCATCCGGAGATGGCAAGGCCCAACATGCAGCTCTACATGCAGGCCTTCTCGACGCTGATCCCCAGGGCCGGCGAGCGGCCCATCCTCACCCCTGATCCGTTCTCGGGGCTCTCGCTGGGCTTGAGCAACTGCCGTCCGACCAGCACCGGCGAGGTGATGATCACGTCGCCAGACCCGCTTGTGCATCCGAAGATTTCCTTCAACGCCTACGGAACGAACTCGGACGTCGAGGAGATGCTGGCAGCAGTGAAGTTCCTCAGGAAGATCGCCGCGCAGGAGCCGCTGAAAGGGCTGATGGCGGAAGAACTTCGCCCGGGTCCCGAGATCAAGACCGACGAGGCGATGATCAACGACTTCCGCCAGCGCAGCGGCACCGTCTATCACCATTCCTGCACCTGCCGGATGGGGCCGGAGGAGGCGACGTCGGTCGTCGACTCGCAGCTGCGCGTGCATGGCGTCGAAGGGCTGCGGGTCTGTGATGCCTCGGTGTTCCCGAACCTGATCGCCGGCAATACCAACGCACCGGCCATGATGGTGGGGTGGAGAGGCGCCGAGATCATTCTGGCGCATGCGCGGTAACCATTGATGGCGTTACTCCGGCGAAGGCCGGAGTCGGACGTTCGCAGCGCAAGGACGCTGGATCTGCCTCCCGGCCTTCGCCAGGATGACGGCATTCAAGTCAGTGCTTCATGCCTGCCGGGTGCCGGTAATTGTAAATCACCCGATAGCCCTCCAGCGCAACAAGCGGCAGCAGGTGCAGCCATAGCCCGCTGTGGTCCTGACGGATCAGATACCAGTGCAGGAAGATGGCGATGGCGGAGACGTAGACCAGCCGCTGCAGCGGCTTCCACCAGATGCCCAGCCAGTGCACGCTTGCATCGTTGCTCGTGATGGCCAGTGCCAGCAGCATCACGAAACCGATCCAGCCCGTGGCGTATTCGATGAATTTCATGTCGAAGAGCACGACGTTGATGTTCCACTGCCGCACCAGGTAGATGGACAGGTGCAGCAGCGCATAGAGAAAGCAGGCCATGCCGAGCTCGCGGCGGCGCTTCAGCAGCCACATCGGCCAGTGTGGTCCCATGTGCAGCTGCTTCATGACGATGCGGGCGGGTGACACGGCCAGCGTGAGGATCAGCATCCGTACCGCCCATTCGCCGGACTGGCCGATGAGCAGGCCCCAGCTGTGAAGGCGCGCGAACTGGATGAGCATGCCGATCCACGGAAGCGCCAGCAGCAGACGGAAGGCCCCGTGCGAGTCGACGAGCCTGCGCGGCAAGTCAGATCACCTTGCCGGGGTTGAGGATGCCCTTGGGGTCCAGCGCCTGCTTGAGGCCCTTCATCAGGGCCAGTTCGGCGGACGAGCGCGAGAGGTGCAGGTAGGGTCGCTTGAGCGTGCCGATGCCGTGTTCGGCGGAGATCGAGCCATGATACTGGCCGAGCACGCCATAGACGATGTCGTCCACGGAATGCATGTCTTCTCCCGGAGCGTAGTCCACCGAGACGCAGATGTGGACGTTGGAATCGCCGACATGGCCATAGAAGGACACATGGGACTGTGGCCAGCGCTGCTTGAGCGCGGTCGTGCAGGCCTCGGCATAGGTACCGATACGACCGATTGGCAGGCTCACGTCGAAGTTCAGCAGGTTCGGCAGCGCCTCGATGGGGTGGCCCTCGCGCACCGACCAGATGTCACGTGACTGGGCGTGCGAGCGGGCGATGAGGGCGTCGGTGATCAGGCCATCCTCCAGCGACTGTGCGAGGAAGGCCTCGATGGCCTCCGTGCCCATGGTGCTTTCGACGATCACCCAGAATGGATGGTCCGCTTCGAAGAAGCGGAGCTTCAGCGCATCGGCATTGAATTTGAAATAGTCCAACCACATGGCTTCGAAGGCGACGATGCCGCCAAGGGCTGACTGCGCGCGGCGAAGCAGGGCCACGACCTGCTCGTAACTCTCGACGGCACAGAGCGTGGTGGTGATGTCGCCCGGCGGGGGATGGAGCCGCAGCACGGCGCGGGTGATGAGGCCCAGGGTTCCCTCGGAGCCGATGAACAGCTGCTTCAGGTCATAGCCCGCATTGTTCTTGAGCATGCGGTTCATGGACGAGATGATGGTGCCATCGGCCAGCACGGCCTCCAGCCCCAGCACCTGCTCGCGTGCCATGCCGTAGCGGATGACGCGGATGCCGCCCGCATTGGTCGACAGATTGCCGCCAATGGTGCAGGAGCCACGAGACCCCAAGTCGAGGGCGAGGAACAGGCCCGCATCGGCGGCGGCGCGCTGGCATTCCTCCAGCGGCGTTCCGGCCTTCACCATCATGGTGGCGGAGGCCGTGTCCACCTCCTCGATGCCGCGCAGCAACTCGAGGCTGATGGCGATCTCATTGCCAGTGGGATTGGCGCCGCCCGCAAGTCCTGTCATGCCGCCTTGGGCGATGACGGGGACGCCGGCCTCATTGCAGAGCTTGAGAGCGGTTGCGACTTCCTCGGTGTTGCGCGGGCGGATGAGCGCGCGGGGAAGCGCGGTTCCTGTGAGGCTCATGTCGGAGCCGGGCCTTGCACCCATCGCCGCGCCTTCGCGCACGGCACTGTCGCCCAGGGCTTTGCGCAGATCGTCGAGCACGGTCATAGCGAGTGGGTGGCTCCGCCGTCGATGCGGATCATCTGGCCCGTCAGGTAGGACGCCTTCGGACTCGCCAGGAAGGCGGCGACGGCGGCAAATTCCTTCGGGTCGCCATAGCGGCCAACCGGGATTTCGGCTGAGGATTCCGAAACGACCTGTGCCACCTGCACGCCGCGCGCTGCCGCCTCGCGGGCATTCAGGCTGTCGATGCGCTCGGTGGCGAAGCTGCCGGGCAGCAGCATGTTGACGGTGATGCCATCGGCCGCGACCTGGCCGGACAGCGTCTTCATCCAGCCGGCCAGCGCCGCGCGCAGTGAATTGGAGATGGCGAGGCTGGCAAAGGGTTCGACGATGGATGTGGAGGCGACCGACAGGATGCGACCGAAACGCTTGACTCGCATGTGCGGCAGCACGGCTTCGGTCAGGCGCATCTGGTTCAGCACCATGGTTTCGAACTGGGCGCGCCAGAGATCGGCGTCGACCCTGGTCACGTCGACGGGCGGCGGGCCGCCCGAGTTGTTGACGAGAATGTCAGGCATGCCGAAGCGCTTGAGCGCCGCTTCGACGGAGGCCCAGTCCCCCATGTCGGCCGGGAGTGCCACGGCCTCGAGGCCATGGGCGCCGAAGGCCCGCACGTGGGCCTCAAGCTTTGTGGCATTGCGAGCCAGCAGGCCCACCTTGCAGCCTTCATGGGCCAGCGCCTCGGCGATGGCGAAGCCGAGGCCCTGGCTTGCGCCGCAGACGAGGGCTGTTTTGTTCCTGAGATCGAGTTCCATTGGCCGAGTTCAGCCCTTTTCGAGCACCGAGGCAAGATGGCGCGCCGCCATGACAGCGGTGGAGAAGCAGGCCTGCAGCAGGTAGCCGCCGGTGGGTGCCTCCCAGTCCAGCATCTCGCCCACGCAATAGGTGAGGGGCGCCTTGTGGAGTTGGAAGCCCTCGTCCACCTCCTCGCGTGCCACGCCGCCGGCCGACGAGATGGCCCGCGTGATGCCGGCAGGACGATCGAGCTTCAGCGGCATGGCCTTGATGCCCTTGGCATCGGGCGCGGTTCCGGTCTCGCGCAGCAGGTTGATGGCGACGGGCGAGAGGCCCGCGATCTTGCGCAGATAGTTCGACAGCGAGTCCTTGCCGCGCGGCCGGGTGAGGCGCTGGGCCAGCACCTCCTCGGTGAGGTCGGGGCGGAAATCGATGATCAGCGGGTGACCGGGCTTTTCACGCAGGCCCTTCGAGACGGCATAGATGGCGCCGCCCTCGATCCCTTCCTGGGAGATCATCAGTTCGCCGCGCACGCGCTTGCCGGCATAGGTCAGCGCGATGTTCTTGACGGGGGTTCCGGCAAACTTCTGGCGGAATACGGCTGACCAGTGAACGAGGAAGCGACTGTTGGCGGGCTTGAAGGGATGCACGGTGATGCCCTTCTCGGCGAACAGCGGCAGCCACGTGGCATCCGAACCGAGTTGCGGCCAGCTGGCACCACCGAGTGCCAGAATGGTCGGCGTGTCGTCGAAGCCAAGCCACTCCGACCGGGTGACGAGCTTCACGCCGAGCGAGTCGAGCCGCCGAAGCCAGGCCCGCAGCAGCGGCGAGGCTTTCATCTGCTTTGGGAAAACGCGCCCCGACGAGCCCACGAAGGTCTCGATGCCGAGGTCATTGGCCCAGGCCACCAGCGCATCGGGCGGGAAAGCGCGGATCGCGGGTTCGAGGAAGCCTTGTGCCTCGCCATAGCGTTCAAGAAAGGTGTCGAGCGGCTCGGAATGGGTGAGGTTGAGCCCGCCGCGCCCGGCGAGCAGAAACTTGCGGGCCGGTGCCGGCATGTGGTCGTGGATGGTGACCTTGTGGCCCGCCGTGGCCAGCACTTCCGCCGCCATGAGGCCTGCCGGGCCCGCTCCGATGATCTTGACGTCCGCCACTATTGCTCTCCCGCTTCACTGGCCTTTCGCCGGGATGAGGGGGGGACGCAAGTGCAATGTTTGGCGCACCGCGCACCAGAAGTTCCTATTAGTGGAATTTAGTCCTTTACAGCGTGCGCTCGATGTGGTAGAAAGGCGCATACTCGGAAAGTGTGTATTGCGACGTTAACCGGCGGAAGCCGGATTTTTGCGTTGTGTGGAGGACGGAATGGCGTGGTGGTTGTGGCTGGCCTTTGTGCTGCTGCCGGCGATCGTGGATGGCCCTCATCCGCCCTGTCGGGCACCTTCTCCCATCCTGCGGACGGGAGAAGGGACTGGAGCCGATGGAGTCCCTTCTCCCGTTGCGAAGCAATGGGAGAGGGTGGCCGAAGGCCGGATGAGGGCCCTAAGCCGCCTCGCGGTTGAGCGGCTGGCACATGCAGTGGACGCCGCCGCCGGCCTGCAGGAACATGGTCATGTCCGGGTCGTAGACGGTGAAGCCCGCGGCGCGCATCTTGGCGTTGAGGTCCTTGGCACTCTCGGTCGAGAGCACGCGGTCGCCGCCGAGCGTCACGACGTTGCAGCCCAGCGCCATCGTCTCCTTGAAGGTGGCGGGGATGATCTCGATCTTCTTCGACTTGAGCCAGGCGACAACGTCGTCCTCGGTCGTTTCGAGGCAGACGGCGGCGCAGTGCTCGTTGAGCATGCAGACCATCAGGTCGATGTGGACGTAGAACTGGTCGATCGGCGCATGCTTGATCTCCCAGCCTTCCTTGAGGAACCATTCGGAGGCTTGCCGCGCCGCCACTTCCTCGGAGCGGTGGTCGGTGTAGCCGACGAGGGCCAGGCCATCGCGGATGATGTTGAAGTCGCCGCCCTCGAAATTGCCGGCCGAGATCATGTCGTAGATCGGGATGTTGTTCTCGAGATAGAAGCGCAGCACGGCGGCATATTCGCCGCGGCGGCGCGGGTTGGCGAGCTGGCAGACCACAGCGCCATAGGGCGACATGAAGGAACTGTCCCGCGCATAGACCTGGTAGGGGTTGGTCATGTCGAGCGGCAGGAAATGCGTGTTGACGCCGGCCTGGGTGTAGGCATCCACCATCTCGCGGTGCTGGCGCATGGCCACCTGCTTGTCGAACTTGTAGCCCTTGCGCATGGTGTCGCGCACCAGCGACGACCATTCGGCATTCTCCAGCCCCATCCAGCGGAAGCTTTCGGCGGGCCCCAGCAGCACGTCCTTCAGCACGCCCGTCTCGGACTTGATCTGGAAGCGGCCCTTCATCTTGGGCGTTCCGCCATTTTCAAGGCGGGCTCGGAGCGGCACGTTGGTCATTTTTCTCTCCCTGATGATGGGCGTAGACTAGTGGAGGACGGAGCAATCCGCCATACCGCAACAGGGTTAGGCCCGCGTGGCGAGGAACCAGCGGAACAGCTCGCCCTGCGACGAGATTCCGAGCTTTTCATAGATGTTTCGGCGGTGGACACGCACCGTCTCATTGGAAATCTTCAGTGTGTCGCCGATGGCGCGCGCCGAGTGCCCCTCGAGCATGAGGCTGACCACTTGCGCCTCGCGCGCCGTGAGGCCGCAGGGGGCAGCCTTGTGTGCGATGGGCGAGGCGGCGGCCGCGACGTGGCGGCCGGCCAGTGGACCTGCGATCTCGCTATGGCGGGTGACGGCGGCGGCGAGGAGTTGGGAACTGGCAGCGAGGCTCTTCACATCCCCCGCCGTGAACCGGTTGCTTCCGGTGTTGCGCGAGAAGGACATGAACACGGTTTCCGCACCGCCCGCGGGGATCAACAGGCCAATCATGTCATCGACCCCGATCAGCGCGAAGTAGCGGCGGTGGTATTCGCTCTGCGTGAAGCCCTGCGGCGCGATCTCGCGCACGCGCGCGACACGCGGGGACTTGAGCTTGCGGGCGGCACGATAGAAGGGGCTCAGCGCATAGACGCCCGAGAGATAATCGCCATAGAGCCAGGCACGCTCCGCAGGCCTCAGCCGGTCCACCAGAACGGCGGGCGGGACGTCGGGGTGGAAGATCATCAGCGCCGCGGCATCATGCGCGAGGCAGGCGCCGGCGGCATCGAGCAGCCTGTCGGCGAAGGACGGACCGCCAATGGCGAGCACCATGCGTGCGGGTGCGCTGGCTGCGTGCATCAGCGATTCTCTGCTTGCTGAGTGCAGTGGGCGATCATTGGGTGCCGGAACCTTGGCTGTTGGGGGTGCGGAATGATGGCTTACGCGCCACCGCCGCACAAGCGGCACAGCCATGGGGAGAACTGGCGAGCGGTTACCACCCTGCTGTTGCGGCCGGGATGGCCTGCACGACGCAATAGATTTCCCCCCGAATATTGACCGATACCAGTACGGTGGCGAACTGCAGTGCCTTCGCATCGAGAAAGGCAGAGCTGCGTGTCTGGCCTGACTCGCGCCAGAAGCCCTCCGTTTCCAGCTGTTGCGTGAAGTCACGGCAATGGCTCCATGCGTTTGTTCCGCGGATCAGGAGAAGCAAGGACGGCCAGTCGTGATCAGGCTCGGAATTGTGAGTGTTCATTGCGAAATTCTGTGGGCGTGAGACCCATCCGAGAGTAACATGCCCCGGCAATCGCAGTCAGGAGCAAGTTATCCTGAACACTGAACAGGCACCGATTTTGTAGCCAGAATCATAGTGGAATCATGGTTCCCTTCCCCTTTCTCCAATAAACGATGCGTGGTTCTGCTCGACAAACCGAACGCAGGAATGGGAGATAACATGAAGAAAATCGTCATCGGTTCCTTGGTGTTGGTTGCGGCCTTCTCGCCAGCGGCCTTTGCCGGACAGGTCGAATACGGCTCGGGTGTATTTTCGCCTGAAAAAGGCGTGATCTGTGACCGTGAAGGCAATTTCTGTGCCGATGGCACCGGCATTTCCACCTCATGGACGGAGCAGTATCTGGGTGCCGAAGCTGCCCACAACATCGCCAACGCTGACCAGAGTGAATTCGTTCTGCACAACGGCGTGGAATGCATTGTCGCTGATCAAGCCTGCAACCACCAAGGCAAGGTCGACAAGGCGAGCAAGAAGATCCAGAAGATGGTCTTCGGCAAGTAAAGTGTTCTGCAGTGGTGGCCCATGGCCACCGCTGCAATTCTTCCCCGGCTGACGGCGAGACTTCACCGCTGCCTTGAGGCGGAACAATCAAGATTCTGCACCGGATCTATTGCGTGAGCACTGATCCCGGAGGTAAACAGAATCAAGAGCTTGTGCCTGTCAAATATCGCGCGCTGGGCAGTTCGTCCAAGGCTGATGGAGGGATGATGACAAGAGGACTCAGGCGAGTTTTGCGCAGTACTGTGCTGCTGTTTCTCGCTGTGGCAGCGGCCGCGTTTGCGACGGACCAGGCGCAGGCTGCCTGTGATACGTCCGGCAACCCTGTTGTCATCGATTCAAGCTGTGAAGATTTCGTCATTGGCAGCGTCAAGTCGGATGTGACCATCAAGCAGCCGGTAACGCTTTCACCATTCTTTGGCTATGAAGGCGCACTCATCAACAATAGTGGCAAAGTCACGGGGACGTTCCTGAACCAGGGAACGATAACGTCCAGCAACATTGGCCACGACGGCTTGGTGAACAGCGGCACGATCGCGACGTTGCAGAATGACGGGACCATTACGACTAACAACCTATCCGGAAATCATGGCGCGATCTACAACAGCGGGGAAATTGGAACGCTCTTGAACAAGGGGACCATTTCGGCAACCGTCGGATACTTTGGTGATGGTGCTCACGCAATTTTCCAGGAAGGCCATATCGGAACATTGGAGAATTATGGGACCATTTCAGCCCAGAACAGTGCGATTTATTTCACGCCAGCATTCACGCGCCGGATTGATACGCTCTTCAACGCAGGCACGATCGAAGGTGGCATCAATGGTGGTGGATCCAACACCTTTGCCAGTGCCATCGTGCTGGGGACGGGGAGCACGATCGGCTCCATCCTGAACACGGGCACGATCAATCATAGCGTCTGTGGGGGAGATGGAACATGCTATGCCGCCATCGACAACCAGGGCGGAACGATCGACACCATCACCAATCTCGGCAATCTCACCAGCGGCAACACGGGCAACAGCGGCTATGGCATCATCAACAGCGTGACCGGCAGGATCGGCACGCTGAACAATGACCAGGTTGACCTGAAATATTTCGGCCCATTGCCGCAGAACTATCTGGCAATCGTCTACGGCCTTTCGAACTACGGGAAGATGGCCGTCACCCACGGCAGCGGCGTGATGAACTTCAGCGTCGATGCTGCGGCACCCATCGGATCATCGACCTACGCCAGCGTCCTGAGCGGCATCGACGAGAGCAACCTGGCCGCAACCAGCGGAACCTGGGGTGGCGGCCTGTTCAACAACACGTGGGTTCTGAGCTCCAGCGCTCCCTCGCAATGGGACTTGACCTTGACGAGCCAGGCAATCGTTCCGAGCGTGGAGTCGCCCGCCGGAGAAAGCCTCGCGAACGCCATCGTCGAGACGGTAACCTATTATGCCTCTGGCGATGCGCCGCCGGAGACGATCGTTCCGGTGCTGGTGAGCGGGGTCACACTGCAGCAGGCGGCGCAGAACATCACTCCGGCGCAGGCGCAGCAATTCTCTGATGTGAGTGCTGAAGGATATTCCTCCAACCTGACCATCGGCCTCCAGCAGATGGGCATGATTTCCGATGCGGTTATGGATCGCATCCGTTCCCAGCCGTCGGGATCGCAGGGGGCTGAGCCGTCACGGCACATCTGGGTCGATGGCTCGGCCACGCGCGGCAAGGTGAATGGTTATGATGGCCTGAGCGGCTTCGATTATGACCTCTACAACGTGGTGGTCGGCGGCGACCTGCTGAGAACCAGCACCGGCGGCATCGGCGTGTTCGCGGGTTATGGCTACTCCCGTATGAGCGAGTCCGAATACGTGCCGCAGGACTTCAGCACCAAAAACTACTTCGTGGGTGCCTATGGCGGACAGGACTTTGCCTCGGACGTCCGGATCTCGGGCTCGGTCGGCTATGTCTATGGCCGCAACGAAGCGTCCCGCAACAATGTGGACATCGGGCAGTTCACAGGCGGAAAGGCCGAGAGCGACTACAGTTCGAACGGTGCCTTCGGCGCCATCAAGCTGTCAAAGTCCATACTTCTGAGTGACGTCAAGCTGACGCCGTTCATTGGGGCATCCTATTCCCAGCTCTGGACAGACCAGGCGAAGGAAAGCGGTGGCGGTGATTTCAACTACACGATTTCGGATGCAACCGCCTATACGGCCGTGGCCTTTGCAGGCGGCGAATTCAGCGTGCCGGTCTCGTTCGCAGGAAATGACGGACTTGCGGTGGTGGGGTTTGCGCGGGTTGGCTATGATTTCTTCGCGGATGACAATGCCGCGCATTCGGTGACGGCCACCAGCAGCACATTCGGTTCGTTCGAGCAGTTGGGTGCCGACATGGGGCCGGTGGTGAGCACGATGGGGCTGGGCCTTGAAGGCGGCTCGCGTGACGGCCTGTCAGGGCGCCTGGGGGCGGGTGGGAGCCCTGAACAGCAATGGCTATCAGTTCGGTCTGGGCGGGGAGCTGAGGTGGTAGACCCGCTCAGCCTGCCTTCCACTTGATGGAGCACCCCATGGAGGCGATCTGCGCTTCAGGGCCTTGGCCGGTTGCGGCGACCTGTTTCATCGCTTCATAGAGGTCGCGTCGCGCATCAGGCACCACGTCCTTGCGCGAGGCATCGAGGCGACCCCTGTATTGCAGTTCGAGATGCGCGTTGAAGCCGAAGAAGTCCGGCGTGCAGATGGCGCCGTAGGCGCGCGCCACCGTCTGTGACTCGTCGTGGAGATAGGGAAATGGCAGGCGATTGGCGGCAGCGAAGACCTCCATGTCCGCGAAGCCATCTTCGGGATATTGCACGGCATCGTTGGCGTTGATGGCGATGGTCGCGATGCCGAGGGCGTCCATGTCACTTGCGTCTCGCACCAGGCGCCCGATCACCGACTTCACATAGGGGCAGTGGTTGCAGATGAAGGCCACGAGCGTGCCGTTGCGGCCTTTCAACTGGTCGAGCGAATAGCTGCGCCCGTCAGTGGCCGGCAGGGTGAACCGCGGCGCCTTCCAGCCGAAATCGCAGATGGGTGGAATTGCGGCCATCAGTACGCCAGGTTGAAGTAGTCGCTCTCGTCCATCGCATAGAAGTCCACCTGGCATCTGCGGTCGGGAGAGGCCGGATAGTTGGGGTGGGTCTTCAGGTGGCGAAGGCCGATCCGGCGGGCGAGTTTTGCTGAAGCCACGTTGCCGCCCATGACCTTGCACCAGACGCTGCCGGCGTGCAGCCTTTCGAAGGCAAGGCCCAAGAGCGCGTGGCCGATCTCGGTGCCGAGACCCATGCGCCACATGGCCGGGTGAAGGCCCCAGCCTATTTCCACCGTCTTCGGGTGCTGCATGATAAGGAAGCCGTCGCCGATGGCCTCGACCGATACCTTCTCCTCGGCGGCAAGGTGGAAGACGTTGCGCCGGTCATCGCCCTGGCGAGCGACCGCGCGCGTCACGAAGGAGTAGACGTCCTGCTCACTTGCGAGCTGCATCGCGATGTGGCGCTGGTAGGTTTCCTGAGTCATGAAATTGCCGAACGTCGAGGCATCACGAGGCTCGATTTCGCGCAACACCATCGATGGCGTCTCGATGGCGGGTAGCATGGTGATTGTTGACATGCGCGGCCTCCTTTCGATCAGGAATTCATCAAACCATGTCCCAAGTGCGGCAGGTTCAGCTCGGAATTAGGATTATCAATAGCTATACATGGTTTATCGTGAAAAAGGCTATACAATCACGCAATAGTTGAGGCTTCCTGGCGAGGCAGAGCAACCGTCAGCCACTCGATCGACACATGGTGCCGCATCTGCGGCACGCCCAATATCGACTGCCGGGCGATACGAAGCTGACCTTAGGGCAATTGTGACGGCGCAGGAAGTCCAGCACGGGTGGGGCAACCTGGTCGGAAGCCTCCAGCAGGATGGCATGGCGCAGCACCGGCAGGATGACGAGTTCCGCGTCCGGCAACGCCTCGGCGATCAGCTTGTTGAGGCGCGGGTTGCAGCCGCCGTCATTCTCGCCGGTCAGCACCAGCGACGGGTGCTTCACCTTGTGCAGCCATGGCGCCATCTCGGTTTCGGCATAGATGTCAAAGACCGAGAGGAAGACGTCCGGGTCGGTATCGATGACCTGCTGCATGCGCCGCGCGATCACGTCCGGGCGGCGCTGGCCGAACTCCGGCGTGAACCAGCGGTCCTTCAGCGCCTCCAGCACCTGCGGGATGCCTTTGGCGCGCATGGCGGTGACCACGCCTTTCACCTTGGCGCTGTCATCCTCGGTGCGGAAGGCGGCGGTGGAATAGAGGCCCAGCGTCAGCACGTGCTGCGGATATTTCAGTGCATAGGCAGGCCCGATCATGCCGCCCAGCGAGTGTCCCGCGAAGTGGGCCTTCTCGATGCCGAGTTCTTTCCTGAGCGCCTCGAGGTCCTCGACGAGATCGTCAAGCGTGTAGGGGGGCATCGGCTTGGGCGATGCGCCATGGCCGCGAAGGTCATAGGAGATGACGCGGTATTCGTTCTTGAGATGGGGTACGAGCCCTGCGAAGGAGGCGCGCGAGGCACCGATGCCATGGATGAGGAAGATCGGCTCTCCCTCGCCCTCGACCGAGAAGGCTGATTTCACGGGTGTGGGCATCCTCACTTGTCCGGATACTTTTCGCTCATCATGTCGTGGCCCACCGCCCAGTCATGCTTCTCGACGTCGACGAAGACGACGTTGAACGAGGAGGGGCTGCCGCCGCCGGCGCCACGGATGAAGCCATCGACCATTTCCTTGGCAATCGCCTTCTTTTGTGCCGGCGTGCGGCCCTTTAACATTTCGACCCGGATGATGGGCATTGTCCTCGTTCTCCCCTCTTGAAACTCACGCCGCTTTCTTCTGCTTCTCGAAATGCGGCATCACCTGTTCGGCGAAGCTGCTCATCATGTCGAGCGTCATCTGCTCGTCCTGGCCGAAGTTGGAGGTGGTCAGGATCTCGTCGATGCCGAGATCGGAATAGACGGCGATGCGGTCGATCATCTCGTCCTTGCCGCAGAGCAGGAGGTTTCCGGCGAGTTCCTCGAGCGTCTGCGCGCGCGGCAGCGGGCGGATGATTCCCTTGTCGACGATGCCTGCGCCACCAAACACGTTGTCGAAGCTCTGGTAATAGGTCCACGCCTTCTCGGCGATGGTGCGCTTCTGCGCCTCGTTCTCGACGAGGAACATGCCCCGCTGGAGCGAGAGCCTTGTGTCGAGCGGGCGGCCAGCGGCAGCCTTGCCGCGCGTGAAGGCGGTAACCTGGTCGATCAATTGCTGGTGGTTGCCGCCGAGCGGCGTGGTCTGCACGTGATAGCCTGACTTTGCTGCCGCCTCGATGCCGATGGGATTCATCACCGCCACCATGAGCGGGATCGGATCCTCCGGGCGCGGCATGATGGTGAGCGGCGCGAAGGAGTAGCGCTCGCTGTTCCACGAAACTTCTTCCTGCGTCAGAAGTGCCTCGAGCAGCTTCAGGTCTTCCTCGAACAGCGGCTTGGTCTGCTCGATGGGCACGTTGAAGCGCGCTGTCTCGAAGCCGAAGGCGCCCTTGCCGACCCCCAGCATCAGCCGACCGTCACACAGCGCCTGCGCCTGCACCACCTCGCCCGCGAAGATGCGCATGTCGCGGATCGGCAGCTGGCAGACGGAGGTGACGAGCTTGATGCGCCTGGTGTGGGCCGCGACCTTTACCGCCATCTGCAGCGGCGCGGGGATCAGGAGGATGTTGAGCAGGTGATGCTCGGGAATGCCGACGCCGCGATAGCCCAGCGCCTCGGCATGCACCGCCTGCGCCACCACGTTCCTGTAGAGGCGCTTGCCGCCCATCGAGGGGTCCAGCATGTGGCTCGACAGGAAGTGGACGAAATCCATGGGGCAGCCCTCCGTTGGCACTGTCGAGAGTGGCAGAGGGGGGGCGCGTTGAAAATCGAAATCTTTTGGCCACCATGTTTGGAAAGTCTTAAGTGAGGGCACTCTTGTCCTGAACTTCGAGGAGCTGTGGACCTTCCGTATCCAACACAACAATATGGGCGAGGTTAGGCCCTAGGGCTGATGCGCCGCCGCTCTCGCTGCCGCCACCAGTCGTTGAGGATGTGAAGGAACAGCGCCAGGAAGACGATGGCGCCGCCGACGATAGTGCGCGCCACTGGCACCTCGCCATGGACGAGCCACACCCAGAGCGGTCCCAGCACCGGCTCCAGCGTACCGACAAGGGCTGCAAGCGCTGCCGGAACGAGTCTCGCGCCGGTGACGAACATTGCCAGTCCCGCCCCCAAGTTGAGGGCGCCGAACAGGAAGAGCCAGCCAAGATCCTGAACGCTCACGGCGAGCGGGCCCGACAGCAGGAAGGCAGCGACGCAGGCCATGGCCGTGCCGAGGCAGACGGCGGGCATCATCCTCACCTCCGGATGGTGCCTTGTGATGACGATGGCGGACGAGAACATGACGCAGATCAACAGTGCCAGGCCATCGCCGATCGGTGACACCTCGCCCGAAAAGGAAGCCGAGACCATGATGGCGACGCCGCCGATCACCGCCACGATGGCGGCCCATGTGGCGGCATTGATGCGCTGGCCGAACACCATCCAGGCGAGGAGGCCTGCGAACAGGGGTGCTGCGGCTTGGGTGAGCAGGATGTTGGCGACGGTGGTGTATTGCAGAGCCACCACGAAGCAGGACGAGGCAACACCAAAGCAGAAGGCGACGCCGAGGCCCGGAAGACCCATGTTGCGGACCATGGAGGCGGTGGCCTTCGGACCGTCGCGCCACAGCATGAACAGGAGCAGGAAGGTCGAGGCGAACAGCGCCCGCCAGAACACCACCGTCCAGCTGTCCGCCACGTGGATGAAGCGCGCGATGGTGCCGCCGAAACTCCAGGTCACTGCCGATCCGGCAACCATCAGAACGCCCAGCCGGAAATCGGCGGTGGGCGAGCGGTGAATCGCGGCAGCGTTGGACATGGGCTATGGGATTAGCGCCCCTGAAGCCCAGTCCACAAGCACCAGCATGGTGAAACGTCATGGTTCAAGAAAGGCAAAAGCCCCGGCATCGCTGCCGGGGCTGCTGAGTTCGACGTCGCTTCAGGGTTACTGGAAGCGATACTTGACGGTCGCACGCACGGTGCTGAAGGCGTAGTCGGCAGAGCCCTTGAGGTTGGAGGCGTCGAACAGGGCATTGTTGCCGTTCCATTCGCCGCTGCCGAGGTCGACGTAGAGGTACTCGAGGCCGAGGCTCCAGTTGTCGATGCCGTATTCCATGCCGCCGCCGACGGTCCAGCCCCAGTTGGTGGAGTCTGTCGAACCATTGAAGCTCCCAACCTTGTCTCCAAGATAGGACGCAGTAACCTTGCCGTCAGCGCTCATGTGGCCATAGGCCAGACCGCCGGTGCCGTAGATCAACACATTGTCGATCGCGTAGCCGAGACGGCCACGAACGGTGCCGAACCAGTCAGCCTGCATCGAGGAGGTGGCGGTGATGGTGTCTACGGGGTTTCCGTCGATGGTGCCGACGCCAGTGAAGGTACGCTTGTTGTCGTCGCTGAAGCCCAGGTAGTTGATGTCGGCTTCGGCGCCGAGCACGATCTGGTCAATCTGGTAGTTGTAGCCGAGCAGGCCACCGGCGGTGAAAGCGGTCTGGTCGCCGTTGATTTTGTTCTCGAGCTTGTTGGTGCGGTCACCCTCGATATAGAAATCATTATCGACGCTGGAGTTGTTCCAGGCGATGCCGGCGTTGGCGCCGACATAGAAGCCCGTCCAGTCATAGGCGGCCGGGGCGGTCATGTCGGCGGCCTGGGCGGCGGTGGCCAGCGCAAGGGCGGCGACGGCGGTGGAGGCGGCGAACGCGAACTTCTTCATTTTACAAATCCCTCTACACACAATCCGGATCTCCCGGTGATGGAAGCCGGTTAACACGGACACGGCCTGAGATGACAGCCAATCCTGACCGGACAGGTCAGTTCTTCGGCGACTGTTGCAAATGCAACACGGATTGCCCGCTGGAACGGCCTAATTCGGGCAAGTCATGATTAACAAAGGGATAATTTCCGTTGAGCCGGACGGTGGCCGATGTGCTTGAAGAGGCAACTGGTGCCCGTGGACGTCAAAGCCCCGGCATGTCTGCCGGGGCTTCGTGTCTCGCATCCCGAGGGATGGCTTAGCAGGAGTAGTACATGTCGAACTCGACCGGGTGCGGCGTCATCCGGTAGCGGTCCTGCTCTTCCTGCTTCAGTTCGAGGTAGCTCTCGATCTGGTCCTTGGAGAAGACATTGCCCTTGAGCAGGAACTCGTGGTCGGCGGCGAGCGAGTCGATTGCTTCCTGCAGCGAACCGCAGACGGTCGGAACCTTGGCGAGTTCTGCCGGGGGCAGGTCATAGAGGTTCTTGTCCATGGCAGGACCCGGGTGGATCTTGTTCACGATGCCATCGAGGCCCGCCATGATGATCGCCGAGAAGCAGAGATAGGGGTTGGCGGTCGGGTCAGGGAAGCGCACCTCGACGCGCTTGGCCTTGGGGTTCGCCGTGAAGGGAATGCGGCAGGAGGCCGAGCGGTTGCGCGAGGAGTAGGCGAGGAGCACCGGGGCTTCATAGCCCGGCACCAGGCGCTTGTAGGAGTTGGTCGACGGGTTGGTGAAGGCGTTGAGCGCCTTCGCGTGCTTGATCACGCCGCCGATGAAGTACAGCGTGGTTTCCGAGAGGTCGGCATACTGGTTGCCGGACATCTGGGTCTTGCCATCCTTCCAGATCGAGAAGTGGCAGTGCATGCCCGAGCCGTTGTCGCCGAAGATCGGCTTCGGCATGAAGGTGGCCGTCTTGCCATAGGCGTGGGCCACATTGTGGATCACGTACTTGTAGATCTGCATGTGGTCCGCTGCCATCACCAGCGGCTGGAACCGGGTGCCGAGCTCGTGCTGCGAGGAGGCCACCTCGTGGTGGTGCTTCTCGACGATCAGGCCCATGTCGCCCATGGTCGACAGCATCTCGGAGCGCATGTCCTGCGCCGAGTCCATCGGGTTCATGGGGAAGTAGCCGCCCTTGGTGCGCATGCGGTGGCCCATGT
>CANJMQ010000064.1 GCA_947475225.1 Bradyrhizobiaceae bacterium | reverse complement strand
TCCGGCGGCGGCGTCGAAGAGGTTCGTCGCGTTGATCCACACCACGCCGGCCTTCACCCGCGCGGCGGTGTCCAGCGCGAGATTGATGTTTTCCGACCACACGGTGGCGGCCAGGCCATAGCGGGTGTGATTGGCGATCTGCACGGCTTCTTCCGGCGTGCGGAAGGTCATCATGGCGGCGACGGGCCCGAAGATCTCGACGTCCATCACGGTCGAGGACGGTTCGACGTCAGTGAAGATCGACGGCGCAAACCAGTTGCCCGCCGTTGGAAGTTCGCAGTCAGTCTGCAGCAGCGTGCCGCCCTCGGCCCTGCCCTTCTCGACGATCTCGGTGATGCGCTTCAGCTGGATGGCATCGACAATGGCGCCCATGTCAATGGACTTGTCCAGTGGATCGCCCACGCGCAGCGTCTGCATGCGGCGGCGCAGCTTGGCGAGGAAGCGCGGTGCCACGCCTTCCTGCACGAGGATGCGCGAGCCCGCGCAACACACCTGGCCCTGGTTGAACCAGACCGCATCCACCACGCCTTCCACCGCCGCATCGAGGTCGGCGTCCTCATGCACGATGAAGGGCGACTTGCCGCCGAGTTCCAGCGAGAGCTTCTTGCCCGAGCCCGCCGTTGCCTTGCGGATCAAACGACCCACATCGGTGGAGCCGGTGAAGGCAATCTTGTCGACTTGCGGGTGATCGACAATCGCCGCACCCGTGGCGCCATCGCCGGTGACAATGTTGACGACGCCCGGCGGCAGACCCGCCTCGCGGCAGATTTCGGCGAAGGCGAGTGCCGTCAGAGGCGTGAATTCGGCAGGCTTCAACACCACGGTATTGCCGGCGGCGAGTGCGGGCGCGATCTTCCACGCCAGCATCAGCAGCGGGAAGTTCCACGGGATGATCTGGCCGCAGACGCCCACCGGCTGGTGGCCGGGGAATTCATCCGCAATCAGCTCCGCCCAGCCCGCGTGATGATAGAAGTGGCGGGCCACCAGCGGGATGTCGATGTCACGCGACTCGCGTATCGGCTTGCCGTTATCCATCGTCTCCAGCACCGAGAGGAAGCGCTCGCGCTTCTGGATGATGCGAGCGATGGCATAAAGGTGCTTCGCACGCTCATGGCCCGAGAGTTTTGACCAGGACGCGAATGCCTTGCGTGCCGCCTTCACGGCGGCGTCGACGTCAGCCGCTGAGCCTTGCGAGACGCGGGCCAGCGTCTGGCCATTGGCGGGGTTGGCGACGTCGAATGTCTTCCCCGCCTTGGTGAAGGCGCCGTTGATGAAATGGCCGAAGCCCTTGGCATGGGCCTTCAGCCACTCCGCCGCATGGGCGTTGCTCTCGGGCGCTGTGCCATATTCCATGGTGTCGAGAATCTCTGTGACGCTGGGCATGTTGATCCTCAGGCGAGGGGCTGGTGGGTGGCTGAGGCGTAGCGGCCGGTGACATGGTGTTCGAGCTGGCGCTCGATGTCGCCGAGCATGGAGGAGGCGCCGATGCGGAACAGGTCCGGCTCCAGCCAGCGGCGGCCCAGCTCCTCCTTCATGAGGATCAGCCAGTTCATCGCGTCCTTTGCCGTCTTGAGGCCGCCCGCCGGCTTGAAGCCGATCTCAAAGCCGGTGAGCTCGCCATAATCCCTCAGTGCACGCACCATGGTGAGGCTGACGGGCAGCGTGGCGTTGACGTCTTCCTTGCCGGTGGAGGTCTTGATGAAGTCTGCCCCCGCCTGCATGGCCACCATCGAGGCCTTGTAGACGTTGCGCAGCGTCTTGAGGTCGCCCGTGGCGAGGATCGCCTTCATGTGGGCTGGCCCACAGGCCTCGCGCATGGCGGCAACCTCGTCATAAAGCGCCGCCCAGTCCTGCAGCAGCACCTGGGCGCGGTGGATGACAATGTCGATCTCGCGGGCACCCTGGTCCACCGCATAGCGGATTTCGGCCAGCCGCTGCGGCAGCGGTGTGAGGCCCGCCGGGAATCCGGTCGCCACCGAGGCGACCGGAATGCCGGAATCCTTGAGCGCCTTCACGGCGGGCGGCACCATCGACGGGTAAACGCAGACCGCGCCGACGGTGGGCATTTCCGAAAGGCCCAGCGCCTTGACGATGTCATCACGCAAGGGCCGCTTCGCCTTGGCGCAGAGGCGCTGCACGCGGCCCGGCGTGTCGTCACCGGCCAGCGTGGTGAGGTCGATGCACTGCAGCGCCTTGATGAGCCATGCGGCCTGGTAATTCTTCTTCACCGCGCGGCGCGCTGGCAAGCTCGCCGCGCGGCGCTCGGCGGCGGAGAGGTTCACCTGCACGTCCTCGAACCAGTCGAGGGTCAAGGCCGTTCCCGGATTGCGCGCAACGGGCGCGAAGCGGGAGGCCGCATCCACGGGGCGAAGTTCATTCATCATCGGGTCTCCCGAAGCTCATGGGTGGCTTCTTAGAGCATCTTGCCATGGCTTCCAAATCCCACCCCTTGCAGCCGTCACCCCGGCGAAAGCCGGGTCCCGGCTTTCACCGGGATGACGCATCATTGCGTGAACTTGAGCCCCTTGAAGGCCTTCGTCTGTTCAACCAGCGCAATTTCCGTCGGTAGCCGCTCCATCGAGGAGGCGCCGTAGAAGCCGTGGCAGTTCCTGGTGTTGCTCAGGATGAACTGCGCGTCCGCCGGCATGGAGACGGGGCCGCCGTGGACGATGATGATGGCATCCCTGTTCACCTTCAGCGCAGCCTCGGCCCATTCGTCCACCAGTGCCGGGCAGTCGGCGAGTTTCAGCGACGTCTGCGAGCCGATTGAGCCGCCAGTGGTCAGCCCCAGGTGACATACGATGATGTCCGCACCGGCCTTGGCCATCGCCTCTGCCTCGCCGGCGTTGAAGACGTAGGGCGTTGTCAGCATGTCCTTGGAGCGGGCGAGCCTGATCAGGTCCACCTCGAGGCCATAGGACATGCCCGTCTCCTCGAGGTTGGCGCGGAACACGCCATCGATGAGGCCCACGGTGGGGAAGTTCTGGATGCCGGAGAAGCCCATGGCCTTGAGCTTGTCGAGGAAGGGATCAAACAGGCAGAACGGGTCAGTGCCGTTGACGCCCGCCAGCACCGGCGTGCGCTTCGTCACCGGCAGCACCTCGTGCGCCATTTCCACGACGATCTCATTGGCATTGCCATAGGCGAGGATGCCCGACAGCGAGCCCCGGCCCGCCATGCGATAGCGCCCGGAATTATAGATGACGATGAGGTCGATGCCGCCCTCCTCCTCGCATTTGGCGGAAAGCCCGGTACCCGCGCCCCCGCCGACGATGGGAATGCGGCGGCGCTTCATGTCCTGGAACTTCTCCATCAAGGCTTTGCGTTCGAAGCGTGGCACGTCCGTCCTCCTGATTTATCCTGAAACTATGCCGCGAGGCCGTCGCGCAGCGCAACGAAGTAATCATCGCCACCCACCTGGCCGCCCTTCATGGCGATCTCCAGCCCGTCGAGCTTCGGGTCGGCGCTGGCGGCCGCGCACAGCGGCGAACCGGGCGTTGCGACCAGCGGAAAGCGCGTGGTGAGCGCGAAGACGTCAAGCTCGCCCAGCGCATGGCTCGATGTGTCGCCGCCGGCGAGAATGGCGCGCTTCAGCCCGAAACCCTCGATGCAGGTCCGCGCGATGCGGCCCAGCCCCTGCCCCACCCGGTGGCGGCCGCCATGAATGGCATCGAGCGGGCCACCGCGATCCGTCTCGGCGTCGAGCGCGGTATAGACCAGCACGCTGCGGCCCTCGCCCATCAACTGCTTCGCTTCAGTGGAAAGACGGGCAACGGCCTCATCGGGGTTGCGCGCAAGATCAAGCGGGTCAGCATGAAGGCCGGTGAAGCCATTTGCCAGCGCATGGTGGATCTGCCGCGCCGTGGT
The DNA here is from genome assembly GCA_947475225.1 of Bradyrhizobiaceae bacterium. GTDB lineage: Bacteria > Pseudomonadota > Alphaproteobacteria > Rhizobiales > Aestuariivirgaceae > Aestuariivirga. The sequence goes on along the minus strand of CANJMQ010000064.1, from coordinate 18,986 downwards.
GGGTGAGCAGCTGCCGGAGACGGCGATGATCCGGTCAACCTTCGGCAGTGCGGGGAAGCTGGCGCGGCCCGGAATGTCGCCTGCCACCGCGAGCGCCTTCGCCAGCGCGTAGTTGACGCCGGACGAACCCGCGACGAAGGGTCCGACGCGATCCGAGATGCGCATCAGCTGGCGGCCCGTTTCCAATTGCGTGGCAAGGTCAAAGACGTCGAACAGCACGATGCCCTTCGCTGCAGCGATCACCGCATCCACCGCCGCATCACCCAGCGCATTCGCCGGAACGAGATCGACGGGAAGCGGCGTTTGCCGTGCGAGGTGCAGGCGGAGATCCGCCTCGTCCATCGGCGTCACCGGGTGGCGGCTCATCACCGGGTGGCGATCAATGCGATAGGTCTGGCCCTGATAGCCAGCGAAGAGGTGTCCGAAAGCGGTGTAGCGTTTCAGCTGCGGCGCGCCGACGACGAGCGGCGTCACCTGCTGGCCGAACACGCGGCGTGCGACCTCGATGGCGCGGCCGATGCTGCCAACGTGGGGTGCGGAATCGAAGGTGGAGCAGACCTTGTAATGACAGAAGCGCGCGCCGAGTTGCTTCAGCCACGTGAAGTAGCGCGGCAAATGCTCGTCCATCCACTCTGGCGTCTGGCTGCGGCTGGTGCCCGCGATGCCCACCGCATCGAAGCCTGCAAAGCGCGCCTGCTCAGCGGCCGTGGGAATGCGGGTGAACAGCACGGTGCCGGCGCCATGCAGCGCCAGCGATTCCATCACGTCGGTCGAGCCGGTGAAGTCATCACCATAGTAGCTGAGGAGCATCAGCCGGATTTCCCGTCACCGAAGAAGGCGAGTGACTGCGCCAGCTCCGTATGGTCCTTCGCATAGGTTTCAAGCGCAATGCCCGCCACCGCTGCTTCCCAAGCCTGCTTCACGGCGCGCACGCCCGCTGCGGGGCCTGATGGATGGCTGACGATGCCGCCGCCACAGAGATAGAGCAGGTCCTGCGTCTTGCCGGTGCGGGCATAGGTTTCCGGCGCCTGGCCGCCCCACTGGCCGGAACCAGCGACGGGCAACGGGCAATCGGCATCCGAGAACAGCGGCTGCTGCAGCGCCCTGAAGGAGGCGACGAAGCTGTCATCCGGCTCCCAGTATTTCACCTTGATGCCGTTGATCTGGAACTGGTCGACGCCCAGGAGCCGCCAGTATTGCTGATAGACGGAGAAATCCATGCCGATGCCAGGGTGCCTGGTCAGCAGGTCCCAGCCGTTGCGATGGGCATGCAGCACGAGGCCGGAGCGCTTCCTCAGGAAGCTCATGCCGCCGAAGCCGATGGAGTTGATGTTGACGACTGCGCAATTGCCGCCCGCCTGCAGCACCGCGTCATGGTTGCGCATCATCTGGTCCGGATCGGCGTGGCTGATGCCAAAGGCATACATCACCTTCTTGCCGGTCTTCTGCTCATGCTCGAGCACCAGCGGCATGATGGTCTTGACGCGCTCGTCGAGCGGCGAGTAGGCCGGGCTCGCCAGCTTCTCGTCGTCCTTGATGAAGTCGACGTCCGCCGCGATCAGTTCCTTCACCAGCGCCGCCGTCTCATGCGGGCGGAGACCCAGTGCAGGCTTCACGATGGTGCCGATGATCGGGCGGCCCTGAACACCCGTCAGCCGACGGCTGCCCGGAATGCCGAACTGCGGCCCAAGGTGCGCGCCGCGGAATTCCTCCGGCAGCTGCATGCCCGTCACGCGGATGCCAGTGAATCCGCGGATCGACCAGATGCCGCCCAGGGTGATGGTCATGAGCGCGGCCAAATCCGTGCCGATGGCGTCGAAGGGAAAGTCGATGTCGGCCTCGGCGCGGTTGAAGGGGCCGGCACTGTCCGATGGGAAGGACGGCACCTTCGATGGCGGCAGCAGACGGACAGCCACAACACGCGCCGCGACGCGGGCCTTCAGTTCCTCCGTCTCGCCCGGCACGGCAACGAAGGTTCCGGTCGACTGGTCGGAGGCGATCTTGGCCGCCAGCTTCTCCGGACTTCCCTCCGTTTCAATGAGATAGGTGAGACGGATCATGTGGGGTGGCACATTGTGCATTGGCGGCTAACTGGTATGATGACCTAAACTCAGTGCAACCTAGCAGCCAAGACGGTGACGATGCAAACCGAGCGTATCACCCGCCGCAAATTGTCCGACGAAGTGCTGGAGCGCCTGCTCCGGCTGATCTCGGAGGGCAACCTGATGCCCGGCGATGCCATGCCCTCCGAGCGCGAGCTGATGGAGCGCTTCGGCGTCGGCCGCCCGGCCATCCGCGAGGCAATGCAGTCGCTCGCCAACATGGGCCTCGTCTCGATCAGCCACGGCGAGCGGGCGAAGGTACAGGAGCTGACGGCGCAGTCGATCATCCGGCAGGTGGATCTCTCGGCCCACATCATGCTGCAGCGCTCGTCGGATTCGCTGGAGCACCTCAAGGCGGCACGGCTGTTCTTCGAGCGCGGCATGGTGCGCGAGGCGGCGGCGAAAGCAAAACCTGAGGACGTCGCAAGGCTGCGCGTGATCGTCGACGAGCAGCGTTCGCTGCTCGGCCAGACGGATGCCTTCATAGCGGCCGACATGCGGCTCCACACGCAGATCGCCGCGATCTCCGGCAACCCGATCTTCATTTCCATCAGCGAGGCGATGCTGGGCTGGCTCAAGGCCTATCACACCGAGCTGCTGATGTGGTCCGGCAAGGAGACCTACACGCTGGCGGAACACGCAGTGATCATCGACGCCATCGCGAAAGGCGACGCGGACGCCGCGGAGGCCGCAATGGTGAGACACCTGCAGCGGTCGAGCGGATTATATGGGTTGAAGGGGTAGGACGTCGTCGTCCTCTCCCGCAAGGCGGGAGAAGACGCGCACTATGCCTGAGCCAGCCCCAAAATCCCCCGCGCCTCCGCCGCGCTCGCAGCGTGCCTTCCATACTCGCCGCACATCTCCGCCACGCGCTTCACCAGCTCGGCGTTCGATGCGGCGAGCCGCGTCTCGTCCCAGCGGATGTTGTCTTCGAGCCCGGTGCGGCAGTGGCCGCCCCTCTCGAGGCACCAGCGGTTGACCTCGAGCTGGTGCTTGCCGATGCCGGCGGCGACCCATGTGGCTTGCGGAGCCAATCGTGTCACCTCGTCTACCATGAAGTCGAAGGCCTGGCGCACCACCGGCATGGCGTTCTTGACGCCCATCACGAACTGCACATGCAGCGGCGTCTTCAGCAGGCCCTCGTCCGCCAGCCTGAGCGCCTGGTAGAGCATGGAGAGATCGAACACCTCGATCTCCGGCTTGACATTGTACTCCATCATCTTGCCCGCCAGCTCACGAACGAGGTCCGGGTGGTTCTCGTAGATGATGGTGGGGAAGTTGCAGGAACCCGTCGACAAGGAGGCCATGTCGCAGCCCAGATGCAGCATGCCGCCGCGCTCCGAGCCCTTGCCGGAGCGCCCACCGGTGGAGAACTGCACGATGAGGCCCGGGCACTGCTTGCGCAGCCCTTCGAGCAATGCCGCGAAGCGGTCAGGCTCCGAGGTCGGCGCCTGGTCGTCCTTGCGCACATGCACATGCGCGATGGCGGCGCCCGCCTCGAAGGCGGCTTGCGTCGATTCCACCTGCTCGGCAATGGTGATGGGAACGGCCGGGTTATGCTCCTTGCGCGGAACGGATCCGGTGATGGCGACGGTGATGATGCAGGGTTTGGTCATGGGCAGAAGCCTACGTCAATCCCAGCCACGCGTCATCCAGGACGGGTTGATGAGGCGCAGCTTGCGCGAACCGAGGCCCGAGATGGCGTCCATCTCCTGCTGCGTCAGGGCAAAGTCCATGGCGTGAAGGTTGGAAGCTGCATTGTCGCGCTTCCTCGTCATGGGGATCGCCGCAACACCCTGCTGGATGATCCAGCGCAGCACCACCTCGGAGGCCGGCCGCTGGTGGCGGGCCGCGATCTCCTTTACCACCGGCTCCTCCATGCACTTGCCGCGCGCCAGCGGGCTGTAAGCGGTGAGCACAAGCCCAAGCTCGCGCGCCGTGGCGAGAACCTTCGACTGGTCGAGAAGCGGGTGGAACTCGACCTGGTTGCAGATCAGCTTTCCGCCTGCCAGTTCCTGCGCGCGGCGCATCTGGCGTGGATTGAAGTTGCTGATGCCCAGATGCTTCGCCATGCCGCGCGCGCCCGCGCGCAGCAACCGCTCCACCGGACCGTCTATGTCGCCATCCGGCGGTGGCCAGTGAACCAGCAGCAGGTCCGGCACCGAGCCGAGGTCATCGACCGAACGCTGCACCGAATCCGCGAAGCGCCCTTCACCGAGGTTTGAAGGATCGACCTTGGTGACGAGGAAGATGTCGCCGCGCGGCACGCCAGACGCGGCGATGCCGCGGCCCACCGACTTCTCGTTGCCATACATCTGCGCGGTGTCGATGTGGCGGATGCCAACCTCCAGCGCAGTGGCGACGCAGCCTTCCGCCTCGGCCCCGCTCAGCGGATAGGTGCCGAAGCCGATGGCGGGGATGCCGTTGAAGCGGTCCATGGCTGTTTTCTCCCGTTGTCCACACTCTGGTAAAGCGCGGCGGTGCAGCGGGCAAGGGGAAGGACGGCCAATCCACGGTGGTTTGCGCAGCCTGCCGTGGGCGCTAGTCTTTGCCCCGACCGATTGTGAGTCGCACCGGGGGACGCCCATGCCGAAATTTGCCGCCAACCTGTCCATGATGTTCAACGAGTGGGACTTCCTCGACCGCTTCGCGGCGGCGGCGGACAATGGCTTCAGCGCCGTCGAGTTCCTGTTCCCCTATGCCTACGCGCCAGACGAGATCGCCCTCCGGCTGCAAGGCTCGGGCCTCACGCAGGCCCTGTTCAACCTCCCCCCCGGCAACTGGGACAAGGGCGAGCGCGGCATGGCCTCGGTCCCTGGCCGGGAGGCGGAGTTCCAGGCCTCGGTCGAGACAGCCCTGCCCTATGCGAAGGCGACAGGCGTCAAGCGCTTGCACGTGATGAGCGGCCATGGTGACCGCCATGACCCGCGTGCCGTCGAGGCCTACAAGGCAGCACTGCGCCACGCCTGCGCGGCCACCGCCCCGCTCGGCATCGACGTCCTGATCGAGCCAATCAACGGACGTGACATGCCGGGTTACTTCCTCAATGACTTTCCCTTCGCGGCGGCATTGATCGCCGAGATGGCGCTGCCCAACCTGAAGCTTCAGTTCGACATCTACCATCGCCAGATCCTGCATGGCGACGTGATGAAGGGGCTGGACGCGCTGCTGCCCATCACCGGCCATGTTCAGGTGGCCTCGGTGCCGAAACGCAATGAACCTGGCACCGGGGAGCTCGATGACGCACGCATCTTCGGCCATCTCGATGGGCTGGGATATGATGGCTATGTTGGCTGCGAGTATCGCCCGGCAGGCCACACCGTCGAAGGTCTCGGCTGGCTCAGGAATGCCTGAAGGCCACACCATCCATCGCGCCGCGCGTGACCAGCGGCCGATGCTCGTGGGCAAGGTGCTGGACGTCTCCTCGCCGCAGGGCCGCTTCATGGAGGGTGCGGCCCGGATCGACGGGCGGCGCTGCACCGCCATCGATGCCTATGGCAAGCACCTGCTCTACCGCTTCGACGATGTGAGCCTGCACATACACCTTGGTCTCTTCGGTCGCTTCCGCTGTGCGAAGCGGCCGGCGGCGGAACCCAAGGGCGAGGTGCGCGTGCGCATGATCAGCGACAGCCATGTTGTGGACATCAACGGCCCCAACACCTGCGAGGTGCTGGACCCGGCGGAAGCCCTGGCTCTCGTCAACCGCATCGGGCCGGACGTGCTGCGCAGCGATGCCGACCCCGACCGCGCCTGGGCGCGTGTCTCGCGCAGCCGGACATCAGTGGGGCAGCTTATCATGGACCAGTCGGTGATCGCAGGGATCGGCAATATCTACCGCAGCGAAATCCTGTGGCGGCAGCGCATCCACCCGCAGGTTCCCGGCCAGCGCCTTGCGCGTGCGGATTTCGACAGGATCTGGGACGACGCAGTCACGCTGCTTGAACGTGGCGTGAAAGCCAATGCCATCATCACGGTCGAGGGCACGAAGAAATCGAAGAGCCGTTATGGCGAGCGCGTGAACATCTTTGCCAAGGACAATTGTCCCGCCTGCGGCGGCGCAATCAGCGCTTTCGAAATTGCCGGACGCCGCGCCTTCGCCTGCGAGGGCTGCCAGCCGAAGCCCTAGCTGACCCGCGTGCTGACTGCGGCCGTGGCGACGAGTTCGTCGAGCAGCGCCAGGGTGGCCGACCCTGAACTGGTGAAGGGATTGAGCACCGCACGCTCGTGATACTTCAGCAACAGGCCGGGATTGACCTTTGAGAGGTCGACATGGCCCATGGTCCAGTTGCAGAACTTGCGCTCGCGGATTTCCTCGAAGGCGAGGATGCGAACATTGGAGTGGCGGCTGTCGCGCACGATCGCATTGTACAGTTCGCACACCTCGTCACGCCCACCTTCCAGAACCTGGATGAAGACGTCGCCGCTATAGCACAGGATTCCCGTGATACCGCTCGCCGGGTTGTGGCTGCGCGACTTGTCGACGATGTCCTCCACCATGGCGCTGGTGAGGCTCGTGGCGGCGCGGCTGGCGTAGACACAGCGAACGATCATCTGGAAACTCAATCCTTCAGGTTGACGAGGGCGAGGAATTCGCGACGCAGCGAGGCATTCTTGAGGAAGGCGCCGCGCATCACGCTGTTGATCATCTTGGTGGCGTTGTCCTTCACGCCACGCCAGTGCATGCAGAAGTGATCGGCCTCCATCACGACGGCGAGGCCATCGGGCACCACCTTGCTCATGAGCAGGTCCGCCACCTGGGCAATCGCCTCTTCCTGGATCTGCGGACGCGACATGATCCATTCGGCGAGGCGGGTATACTTCGACAGGCCGATGAGATTCGAATGTTCGTTGGGCAGCAGCCCGATCCACAACCGGCCCATGATCGGGCAGAGGTGGTGGCTGCAGGCGCTGCGCACGGTGATCGGGCCCACGATCATCAGCTCGTTCAGATATTCGGCATTGGGGAATTCGGTGACCGGCGGCTGGCTTACATAGCGGCCGCGGAACACCTCGGTCAGATACATCTTGGCCACGCGGCGGGCCGTGCCATGGGTGTTGTGATCATGGTCGACATCGATGACCAGGCTTTCCAGCACGCCCTGCATCTTGCCCGCAACCTCGTCGAGCAGGGCTTCGAGTTCACCCGGTTCGATGAAGGCAGAGATGTTGTCATTGGCAAAATAGCGCTTGCCGGACTTTACCACCCGGGCGCGAATGCGCGCCGACACGGGTTCGGCGTGTCCGTCCTGCGTCGACTTGGGCGATTTATCCATTACCATCCGATCCATGGAACCAATTAGCGCGTTGTAGCAGTTCGGCCTGCCTGAAACAACAAAAGCTGGTGCGCAGTCATTGCGCATCGATTCCGATGGCGGACCAGTCTTCGTCAGTACCCCGTCATCTCCACATAACCCTGCCCGGGATGTGTGCCCGCGATGCGCACCGGCCCCTCCCAATAGGATACCTGCGTGTCCATCCACGCATCCGCGTTCACCGGCACCGTGGTGACGTCCAGCCCCTTGGCGGGCAGCGCAAGCTTCCACTGCACCGGCACGCGATGGCCCTTCACATCGCTCCAAGCCAGTGGGGTGACGGTGAGCGCACCCGGTGGCTGCGGCTCCGATGTCCCATCCGCGGCAATCCATGTGGCGGAGGTGAAGCCGTCTCCCGCGTCTCGCAAGCGGAAGCCCATCAGTTTCTCGCCGCTTGCAAAGCGGAAGGAAAACCAGTCCCAGCCTGTCTGGTCCTTGGCCAGCGGCTGTGACGACCACTCGTGGTCGAACCACGCCTGCCCAGTCACCGCGATCTCCTTGCCATCGACGGTGATCGTACCCGCGACCTCGTAGAAGGGCTGCGAATAATAGAAGCTCGCCTGCCCCTGCGCCGATTTCACCGAATAGCCGTGATCGCCCTGCAGCACCAACGGCCCCTTGGCATCGAGGTTCAGGTTATAGGAGAAGCCATCACCGGCAGCGTTGATGGAGAGCGCCGACAGCGCATCGTCGGAGACGGGCGCGCGGCTTGTCATGTTCCAGTCGTCAATGGATGCCGAGAAGGGCGCAAGCGTCACCCCCGCCTGCCCCACGCCGCCGCGACCCACGCGCTCGGTGGAGTAATGCCGCTGCGGCGCGGTGAGCGCGGCATGGCCCATCCACAGTTGCGGGCTCTGCCAGCCGGGCCTTTCCTCCGGCGCGAGCGCGGAGCGGAACAGCGTCCACTGCGCACCATAGTCTTGCCCGTCAGCGCCCTTGAGGTTGGCGGTGAGGTACCACCACTCGATGCGATAGGCGGGATGCGCGTCGTGGTCCTGCGGGAAGGAGAGCGCAACACCGCGCTCCGGCACCGCGAAGCCCTGCGCATCGCCACCCAGCCCGGCGAAGCCCTGCGCCAGCGCCGGTGTGGCCATCATCAGCAGCAACAGCAGGAGCACCCTAACGTTCATTGGCGAACACCTTCACGAGATCGGCTGGCGCACGGCGCGCCAGCCACAGGGCGGGCAGCAACGCCGCGAGGATGGCGCTTGCCACGGCGAGCAGGAACAAACGCAGCCAGTCCATCGGGAACACATGCATGGGAAGGCGCCAGCCGAAGGCCTCGACATTGATGACGGCGAGCAGCATCCACGCAAGGCCGAGACCCACCGGCACTGCCGCCAGCATGGTGAAGCTCGCCAGCGCCACGCTCCGCAGGATTTCGAGCCATGCCAGCCGCTTCAGCGTCAGCCCCATGGCCCAGGCAGGCGCCAACTGCGACAGCCGCATGCCGGACAGCGTCAGCAGGCTGGCAAAGATGGCGATGGCCGCCACGCCCAGCGTCAGCACGTTCAAGGCCGCCGTCACCGCGAAGGTGCGCTCGAAGATCTTCAGCGAGAAGGCCTTGATGGTCGCCTGGTTGACGACATTCTCGTCTGGCAGGCCGAACGTGCCGCGCAGGTCCTCCGCCAGCTTCGGCGCCTTGTCATGGGCGATGCGCACCGCATAGCGCAGCCGGCTTGCATCGGGGTAAAGCTTCACCAGTAGGCCGACGCCGACGATCACCTGCCCCTTGGGATTGCCATAGTCGGAGAAGATGCCGACGAGGGGCAGGCTGTGGCCGCCGTCCAGCGGGATCATGTCGCCCAACGTCAGTTTCTGCCGCCGCGCCAGCTGCTCGTTGGCGAGCACGCCCTGGCCACTGGCAATGCTGTCCCACGCATCGGGCGCGGCCTCCAGCATCGGCCAGTGCTGGCGGTAGGTCGCGTGGTCGGCGATGCCATAGACCTGCACCGGCTGGCCGAACATCCGGACTTCGGTGTTCCAGATCGGCAGTACCGCATCGCTGCGGCTTGCCAGCCAGTCATGCACCTTCTGTGATTCATCGTTCGAGCGCGTGGTGACATAGAGTTCTGACGGCAGCCGCTGGTCGAGCCAGCCCACGAAGGTCAGGCGGAAGCTCTGCACCATGGTGCCCACACCGGCATTGGCGGCCAGCGCAAGCAGCAGCGCCATCAGCGCCAGCGACAGGCCAGGCAGCTGCTGGCGCGTATCAGCCCAGAACCACTGCGCGATGACGCCCTGTGACAGCCGCTCGCCCAGCTTGAGCAGCAGCGAGAGTGCAAGCGGCAGGATCAGCGCCGCGCCGAGCAGCATGGCGCCAAGTGCTGCAAAGCCCGCAACCAGACCCGCTCCGAATTGCGCGATCAGCCACGCCGCAACGAGCAGGACGAAGCCGCCCACCGCCTGCAGCCGCAGCGCGCGTTCGGAAGCGAGGCTCCAGGCGCGTGGTCTCGCGGGCGCCAGCAGGGGCATGCTGGCGATGCGCCAGAGACGCGCGGCGGCGGAGACCAGCGTGCCCGTTACCGCGATGGCCAGCCCCAGCCCCCACACCGATGGCCTGATCGACAGCGTGCCCGGCACCTCTGCGCCATAGAGCCCGCGCAGGCTCGCCGCGACGTCCGGCAACAGCAGCGAGGCCACGCCATAGCCCAACGCCACGCCGATGAGCCCGGCCACCGTCGACAGCACCAGCAGTTCCACGATCATCAGCAGGATCAGCGCGCGCAGGGGCATTCCCACGGCACGCAGCGTGCGGATCACCGGGCGGCGCTGCTCGAAGGCAAGTCCGATCGCCGAATGCACGATGAACAGCCCCACCGCGAAGGCGAGGAAGCCGAAGGCCGTGAGGTTCAGATGAAAGCTGTCGGTGAGGCGGGAGAGATCGCTCTCCACCGCCGGCGCGCGCCGCACCAGCCCGGGCGCCACCTGCGCCAGCGGCCTGACCTCCGCGGGCTGTTTCGGCGCGAGCAGCAGCCGCGACAGCTGCCCCGGCGCGTCGAGAACCTGCTGCGCGATGCCGATGTCAGTCAGCACCGTGCCCGGTGGCAGCGCATCGCTGATGCGGATGGGCGGGGTGTCAATGCCCTTCAGCCGCTCCGCTGTTTCGCGCGACATGATGAACACGCCGGGCGGCGTGATGAAACGCTGAAGACCGATATCGGCGGCACCCACATTCACCTGCGCGGCGTCCGCCGGCAGCGTCACCGGGTCGACACCGAGGATGCGCAGTCTTTCACCGCCGAAGCGCTTCTCGCCTTCGAGCACCGGCGAGACCAGCCAGCCTGCCGTGCGCAGTGCGATGTAGGTTGACTGCGGAAGGCGCGCGCCATCCGGTGTGGCCAGCTGCTCCAGCCTGTCCTGGCCCACCACCGCGGCAGCGCGCGCATAGCTTGCCCGCGCCTCGCCGTTGATCGCCTGCACGGCGGACCACAGCGCGGTGGCCAGCGCCAGCCCCAGCACCAGCATGGCGAACTGCAGCTTGTGGCGGCGCCAGTGCGAGAGGAGGACGGCGAAGCCTTGTCCGAGCATCAGCCGAGCTTTCCCGCCGCAAGGTGCAGGCGGCGGCCCAGCCGTGAGGCAAGCCGCATCGAATGCGTCACCATCAAAAGCGCTGCGCCGGTTTCGGGGAGAAGCGACATCATCAGCTCCAGCACCGCATCACCCGTCGCCTCATCGAGATTGCCGGTGGGCTCGTCAGCGAAAATCAGCTGCGGCCTCCCCGCCAGCGCCCGCCCGATGGCCACGCGCTGCTGCTGCCCACCCGAGAGCTGCTCGGGGTAGCGGTCGAGCAGCCTCTCGAGACCCAGCCGCGCCGTCAGCCGCGCCATCCACGCCGCATCGAAGCGACCACCAAGCCGGGCCTGGAAGGCAAGGTTCGCCGCCACGTCAAGCGACGGGATCAGGTTGAACTGCTGGAACACGAGTCCCACGCGCACCCGGCGGAATGCGGCAAGCTCCTTGTCGTCCAGTCCCGCGATATCACGCCCCTCGAACAGGATCGCCCCACTGTCCGGCCGGTCGAGGCCGCCTGCCAGATGCAGCAGCGTGCTCTTGCCGCTGCCCGACTCGCCCGTCAGCGCCAGGCTCTCGCCAGCGTCAAGCGACAGGCTGACGCCGCGCAGCACCTGCAGCACCCCTTCACCGGTGGGGTAGGACTTGCTGACGTCTTGGAGGTCGAGAAGCATCGCGGTTCCTGTTGTCACTCGCTGTTCTTACGCAAGAGAATGCCCGCCGGACCCGTGGTGCCTTGCCGCAAGCGTTGCCCGGCCATCACTTCCTCAGTCATCCGGCATGGTCTAGTCTGACGACATCGACAAGGGAGAATTCCAATGCCTGCCGCGCCAGACCAACATGCAAGCATGCCCTACCAGCTGCCCTTTCCGCGCGATGCGTTGCCTGAGATCGTGGTGCCCGACGCCATACCGCAGGACGAGCGCCTGTGGGTGCCGCAGGCCGAGAACGTGTGGTTCCGCCCGCTCTGCCTCAACCGCAGCCAGGGCTACTGGATGAATTTGCTGAAGGTGCGGAAGGCCGGCATCCTCTCCCGCCACCGCCACCCCAATGCCGTGCACGGCTTCGTGCTCAAGGGTCGCTGGAAATATCTTGAGCATGACTGGGAGGCCACGGAAGGCAGCTATGTCTTCGAGCCGCCGGGCGAGACGCACACGCTCGTCGTACCAGACGACGTTGAGGAGATGATCACCTTCTTCCAGGTCAATGGCATCATGTATTACGTCGACCCATGGGGAAAGAACCTCGGCTACGAGGACGTCTTCACCAAGATCGACATGTGCCGGGCGCATTTCGAGAAGGTGGGGCTGGGCGCTGACTACGTCACCCGCTTCATCCGATGAGCATCTGGCCAAACGGCTGCTTTGCGGGACAGCATGTGCTGGTCACCGGCGGCACGTCGGGTATCGGTGCTGCCATCGCCGAAGCCTTCCTGGCCGAAGGCGCCATCGTTACGGCGACCGGCGTCTCGCTCGATGAGGTGAGCCGTGCGGCGCAATCCATGCCCGGGCTGCGCACCGCCATGCTGGACGTGCGCAATGCCGCCGAGATCGAAAGCCTCGTCGCATCTCTCCCGTCGCTCCACCACGTCGTGAACTGCGCCGGCATCATCAAGCGCGGTGCCGAGCATGACCCGGAGGTCTTCGCCGATGTCGTGAACATCAACCTCACAGGCACCATGCGCATCTGCGCCGCAACGCGGGCAAAGCTCGCGCAAGCAAAGGGCACCATCGTTAACACCGCCTCGGTGCTGAGCTACTTCGGTGGCGGGCTGGTGCCGGGCTATGCGGCGTCCAAGGGTGGCATCGCGCAGCTCACCAAGTCACTCGCCATCGCCTATGCGCCGGACGGCATCCGGGTGAACGCCGTGGCGCCGGGCTGGATCGAGACGCCGCTCACCACGGCACTGCGCGAGAACGCCGAGCGCAACGCCGCCATCCTCGCCCGCACCCCGCTCGCCCGCTGGGGCAGGCCGGAGGATATTGCCGGGGGCGTCCTCTACCTGTCATCGCCGCTCGCCAGCTTCGTCACCGGCACGGTGCTGGCGATCGATGGCGGCTATATGGTGGTGTGAGTATTTCACTAAGGTCCTCTCCCCCACTCCGCGGGGGCGAGGAACAATCCTGGGTCACTTCAGCCTGTGGCCACCCTCGTCGAGCAGCAGCACGTCGGCGGGCGCGATGGTGATCGACACGTCTTCGCCCTCGCGCCACACGCGGTCATCGATCGTCGCGATGGACTGCAGCGTGATGCCGCCCATGTCAACGAAGTAGGCCGCCGATCCGCCAAGATAAGAGGTGGAGATGATCCGCCCCTTGGGACCACCCCGATCCGGCGGCCCCAGAACAACTTTCTGGGCGCGCACGATGGCCGTCACGGCAGCATCATTCTTCAGGCTCGCAGGCGCTGCCGCAACAAGGTCATGGCCCTTGTCGAGGCGCACCGTGGCCAGGCCTTCTGCAACGCCGGTGACGCGACCCGGCAGCAGGTTGGACTGGCCAAGGAAACTCGCCACGAAGCGTGACTCGGGGCGCCGGTAGACCTCCTCGGGCGTTCCCACCTGTTCGATCAGTCCCTTGTTCATCACCACGATGCGGTCGGACATGGCCAGCGCCTCGTCCTGATCATGGGTCACGAAGATCGTCGTGATTCCCACCTCGCGCTGGATGATCTTCAGTTCGGTGCGCATCTCCTCGCGCAGGTTGGCATCCAATGCCGACAGCGGCTCGTCGAGCAGCAATACGTCCGGCTCGATGACGATGGCGCGGGCTAATGCGATGCGCTGCTGCTGGCCACCGGACATCTCGGACGGCAATTTCTTTTCGACACCCGGCAGCCGCACCATCTCGAGGGCGCGCGTCACCTTGGCTGAGATCTGGGACTTCTCGACATCGCGGTACTTGAGGCCAAAGGCGATGTTGTCGAAGATCGTCTTGTGCGGGAACAGCGCATAATTCTGGAACACCAGCCCGATGTTGCGCTTGTGGATCGGGATATTGTCGATGCGCCGGCCCGCCACGTCGATCTCGCCGCCCGTCGGCTGCACCAGGCCGGCAATGGAGCGCAGGATCGTCGTCTTGCCACAACCCGAGGGGCCAAGCAGCGTCACGAACTCACCCTTCCGGATCGACAGGCTCACGTCCTTCACTGCAACGAACTCGCCATAGGCGAGCGTCACATTGCGGAGGTCAACGGCGGCGGCAGCGGTCATCTATGTCTCTCTCGCTTCGGGTCCTCCCCCCCACGTGCGTGGGGGAGAGGGGGTGACTTGTGTCAGGCGATCAGCCGCCCTTCGAGATCCGGTCCCACTGCTTGGTCCAGGCATCAAGGTTCGAGGCCCAGTAGTTGGGATCGGCGAAGGTCAGCGATGCCATGGTGCCCGTCGGGTCGAAGGCGGGCAGCTTGGCGATCTTCTCGGTGAGCTTCACCTTGTTGGGGTCGAGCGAGGGTGGATAGTTCTGGCCTTCGGCCACCGCAATGGCGGTTGCCGGGTCAAGCATGAAGTTGACGAGTTCCTCGCACTCGGCCATCGGCGAACCCTTGAGGATCAGCATGTCTTCCATCCAGGCGTAGGAACCTGCCGGATCGAGATAGCCGATGGGGCTGCCCTGCTGCTGCAGCGCCGCCACGCGGCCCGACCAGGCGTCGGTCACCACGATTTCGCCCTTGGCCAGAAGGTCCATGAGCTCAGCACCCGACGACCAGTATTTCTTCACCAGGTCCCGGTTCTCGCGCACCTTCGCCCACACGGCATCGATATCCTTGATGTCGTTCGGGTTCTGGCCCGTGGCAAGCGCGGCGTACCAGACGCGGGTGGTCATGTCGCCATAGCCGCCGATCTTGCCCTTGTACTTGGGATCGAAGAGCAGTGCTGCGCCCTTTTCCTTGGCCTCGGCCTCCGAGATCACCGTGGTGTTGTAGGCGATGCCGGTGGTGCCATAATCATAGGGCACGGCCGAGAGCTTCGGCGTGATCTTCAGGAAGGGGTCAATCATCGACTGCATCACGAACTTCATGTTCGGGATATTTGCCTCGTTGATCTCGCTGTTGAAGCCGCCGTCGACATAGCGCTTGTAGTATTCGACACCGGAGGAATGGATGATCTGGAACTCGCCCGGTGTGGCGGTCTTCACCTTGGTGATGATCTCGCTCTCATCGCCGAAGGTGCCTTGCGTCACCTTGTTGCCGGTCTTGGCGGTGTAGGGCTGGAAGGCATATTTGTCGATCGCCTCCTGCACCACGCCGCCCCAGCCGTCAAAGCGCACTTCGGTGGCGGCGGCCAGTGCCTGCGGCATCCAGCGCATGCTGAGGCCCGCCGTGGCGCCCGCCGCAGCGGCGAGGCCGAGGAAGGCACGGCGGTCGAGGCCGCCGTTCATGTAGCGCTCGGTGAGGCGCTCCAGGCGTTTGGTTGTTGTCAGTTTCATTCTTGTAGCTCCCTGTTGGTGGTTCAACGCGCGCTTCGTGCCAGGTAACGGGCAAGCCCGCCGCCCAGCAGTGGAAGCCCCACGGTTACGACGATCATCAAGGTGCCCAGGGCGTTGATCTCCGGGCTGATGGAGATTTTCAGCATCGACAAAATCTCGGTCGGCATGGTCTCGACGCCCGACGGGCGCCAGAACATCGAGGCCGTGATGTTGTCGAAGGAAATTGTGAAGACGAGAAGCACGCTCGCCACGATGGCCGGCATGATGAGGGGCAGCGTGATCTCGCGGAAGGTCTGGAAGCGGTTGGCGCCCAAGGACCTCGCCGCCTCCTCATAGACGCGCTTCACGCCGATGAGTCGGGCCTGCACGACGAGAACAACGTAAGGCAGCGCCAACATGATGTGGCCCAGCACGAGCAGCCACAGCGTGCGCGGCTGGTGCGCGAAGCGGATGAGCAGCAGAAGGCCCACGCCCAGCACTGTTTCCGGTACCAGTGCAGGCGCGATGAGGATGGTGTTCACCCATTCCTTGCCGGGAAACTCATAGCGCACCAGCGCCAGCGCAGCGAGAATGCCCAGCACCGAGCAGACGACGGAGGTGACCACCGCCACCCACAAGGAAGTCTGGAAGGCGCGCAGCACAGACTCGTTCTGCATCAGCTTCGCGTACCAGTGCAGCGAGAAGCCGGTCATCGGGAAGCCACCAAACTGCGAGGCGTTGAAGGACAGCACGATCACCACGACGATCGGCGCGAACATGAAGATGTAGACCAGCACGGTGAACACCTGCACCGCGCGCCAGCCGAAGCCACTGGTGGAGGTGTCGAGGCTCATCCGCCCAGCCCCTTGAACACGCGCGACAGGCCCATGTAGCGGCTGTAGACCGCCGCCACCGCGCCGAGCAGGATCAGCAGCACCAGCGACAGGGTGGAGCCCATCGGCCAGTTGAGCTCGCCCATGATGGTGTCGAAGATGATGTTGCCGAACAGCGCATCGCGCGTCGAACCCAGGATCTGCGGCGTCACGTAGCTGCCCGCCGCCAGCACGAAGCACAGGAGCAGGCCAGCCATCAGGCCGGGCAGCGACAGCGGCAGCACCACTTCATAGAAGGCTTGGCCTGCGGTGCAGCCCAGCGTGCGCGCCGCCGAGATCAGGTTGCGGTCAATGCCCTCGATCGCCACATAGACGTTGAGGATCATGTAGGGCAGCAGGAAGTGGATCATGCCCATGATCACCGCGCCCTCGGTATAGAGCATCGGCAGGGGTTCGCTGATGAGCCCAAGCTTCAGCAGCGTGACGTTGATCGCCCCCTGCTCGCCGAGGATGTGGATCCACGAGAAGGTGCGGATCGTGAAACTGATCCAGAACGGCACGATCAGCAGCAGCAGCAGCACCCACTTGTGCCTGTAGGTGGTCATGGCGATGCAATAGGCTGCCGGATAGCCCAAGAGGGCGCAGAGAATGGCGGTGATCGCCGACACCCGGATCGTCTTCCACAGGAACATGTGGTAGAAGGGATCGGTCAGGAAGTCGCGCCAGTTCTGGGTGGTGAAGACTTCCTTTTCCACGCCAGCCGTGACGAACTCATAGAACGAGAAGATCGTCATGATGCCGATGGGCAGGATCATCAGCACGAAGAGCGTGATCAGCGACGGCGCCAGCAGCAGCCACGGCCGCCGCCTGTCCGCCGCCGAAAGGATCGATGCGTTCATGCGTTATCTCCGCCCGTGGTGGCGTCAACATCGCTGCGGCGGATCAGGTGTTTCTTCACGTCAACTCGTCACTGTTTCGCGACATGGTCCGCGCTTTGTCAGGAGGTGTCAACCCCGGCCCGCGAACGTCGCGGGCGCTTCATACGGGTGTTGACAAGCTTCGGGGGCCGCCTTCTTCTTGGCCCATGCCGGTCACAGATTTCTTCAGGCTTCCGCCGCCCGGGCAGCAGCCCTTCGCCAAGGCCTTCATCAAGATGCAGGGCCTGCGCAATCATTTCGTCTTCCTCGACTGCCGCACCGCGCCCGTGCCGTCCAAATCGGAGGTCGTCCGCATCTGCGACGTGCATGCGGGTGTGGGCGCCGAGCAGGTCATCACCATCGAGGCGCCGCGCTCCGCCGGCGCCATCGCCTTCATGGGCATCCACAACACCGATGGAACGCAAGCCCAGGCCTGCGGCAATGCCACCCGCTGCCTCGCCTGGCTGCTGTTCGAGGAGACGGGCCGGACCGAGTTGCTGATCGACAGCCTGGGTGGCCCCCTGCACTGCCGGAAGGAAGGCGAGTGGGACGTCAGCGTCACGCTCGGGCCCATTTCGCTCGATTGGCGGCGCGTGCCGCTGAGCCGCGCGGTGGACACCACGCACCTGCCGCTCGCAAGCGGGCCGCTGAAGGATGGCGTGGCGCTGTCCATCGGCAACCCGCATGCCGTGTTCTTCGTCGACGCGGACGTCGACATCGCAGCCGCAGCACCCGGCATCGCGCGCGATCCGCTGTTCCCTGAAAGCGTCAATGTGGGTGTGGCGCGCGTCATCGATGAGACCACGCTGAAACTCGCCGTGTGGGAGCGCCCGGGCATGCTCACTGAAGCCTGCGGCACCGGCGCCTGCGTGGCCGCCTTCGCCGGCCGCCTGCGCGGGTTGCTGACGGGCGATGAGATCACCGTCAATCTTCCCGGCGGCACGCTGCTGGTCCACCTGTTGGAAGATGGCCGCGCAGTGATGACGGGGCCGGTGGCGTTCTGCTGCGCAGGCTACGTCTAGGTTTCCGGCAGCAGCGCGGCCATCGTCTCCTCACTGGTCCAACAGCCCGTTTAACCGCCGCACTTGCGTAATCTGCCGCATTCGAGCTTGAGCAAAAGAGAACAGACACGCAATCATGGACGTGGCATCCAATCATCTCCGGGACAGTTGATATGCCACATCATGACCGGGAGGCCCAAGGACATGCAGGATAACCTATCCAGGTTTCCCATTACCCGAATTGACAGCGCTGCGGAGATAACCAGGCTCTCGAGGATCGCAGACAGCCACGCGCTCATTTTCGACTTCGTGCTAGGCCCCGAAGGTCTGCGCTATGTTCTTCGAGACCGGTGGACAGGCGTTACCGACTGCGGCCCGGCCAGCCTGCCGGAGATCGTCATTCATCTCGGTTACTATGAGGAACAGCGCGCGCGCGAGCGAGCCGAAGGCTTGACGCTCTGAACGAAGCGCTCGTCTGCATCGGGGGTCGCATCGCTGATTTTGAACGTGTCAGGCGGCACGACGCCGTCGTCAGAACGCCCAGGCGAGGCCTGCAGTGCCCGTGAGGGTGAGGGCGTCGCTGGTGTCGTAGCCCGCCTCGCCGGTGAGGGTGAAGCTGGCGCCGCTGTCCGTCTCGTAGGCGAGGTCGAGACCGGCGAAGCCGCGCACCGTGGTGTCGTCATCGCTGACGTTGAAGTTCAGCGACTGGCCCAGCAGCGTGGCGTTGACGTCTTCGCTGTTGGTGTAGGTCGCATCGGCACCCAGACGCAGGGCGGCATCGAAATGCCCGCCATTGGTCATCATCGGCGCAATCGCGAAGGCAACCTGACCGCGCAGGTCGAAGAGGTTGATCGAGCGTGAGTCAACCGAGAGATCGGCCGCCGAGCCGTTCTCGTCATAGCTGT
>CANJMQ010000063.1 GCA_947475225.1 Bradyrhizobiaceae bacterium | reverse complement strand
TCGATCTTGGCGTTGATGGCGCCCGTCAGGTTGCGCCGCGTCGCGTCCGGCTTGATGATCGAGAAGGTGCGTTCGATGGCCATGAAAGTCCTCGTTCTGTGCTTGTCTTATTGAAGGGATCGGGCCGCCGTATAGCGGCGGCCCGGGCATCTGGCAAGCTTTGGCTCCGGCGCCTAGTCAGCCTGCCCCAGCAGCGGGGTGATGCGGGCCAGCGAAACGCGGCGGTTCTCGGCCTCCGGCTGGTCGGTCGGGATCTTCAGGTAACGCTCGCCCAGCCCCACCGTCCGCAGGTTTTCGGGCGGAATTACATAATAAGTGGCGAGCGCCTCCTTCACGGCCCGGGCGCGCTGGCGCGACAGGGCAAGGTTGGCGGCATCCGAGCCCACGGCATCAGTGTGGCCCTCGATCAGGAACACCTCGTCCGGGTGGCTGGCGAGGATCCGCTCGAGAATGGAGGCGATGCGGTCCAGCTTGTCGATCTCCTCCTCGCGCAGGTAGCCCTCGCCGAAGCCGAAGTGCACGGTGTCGATCTCGATCCGCGCCATCGCGTTGCGGGCATCGGGGTAGCGTTCGATGTCGTCCAGCGTGTAGCGGCGCTGGATGTCGCGGCGCGGCGGCGCGGCCAGCACGCCGGCGATCTCGGCGTCGTCGGCTTCCGCTGCGAACACGTCATCCGGCACATCGAAGCCGGGCGCGTAGCGGTCCTGGACGTCGTAGTTGAACTGATAGTCACCCTGCCGCAGGCGGGCCTCGCGCTGCTGGCGCTCTTCGATCATCTGGCGGCGCAGGTAGCGGCGGTCGGCTTCCATCTGGCGCTGCCACATCATGCGCTGTTCAGCGTCGTAGCGGTCATCCGCGACCACCCCGCGATAGACGTCGATGCGGCGCACGAGCGCGCGGTCGTCAAGCTCCTGCGGTGGGCGGCGGTCCTGCAGCACCACACGCTCATCGGCGTTGGCGTTGCCGCCCTGCTGCTTCGGCGGCGGCTGCTGGGTCTGCGGCTGCGGCTGGGAGGGCGTCGGCTGGCCTTCGTCCACGGCCACGTCGTTGCGCAGCACGGCGCGCTCGCTGGCCAGTTTCTGGCGCAGCGCCTCGCGGGTCTCAGGCGTCAGCTGGTTCGTCGCCAGCAGGTCACGGATGTCGGACAGCCGCTTGCGCAGCTGCTTGCGCTTCATCGTGCGCACGTCGGCATTGTCGTTGAGATAGGCCTGCGCCTGCTTCTCCAGCGCGGGGTTCACGTTGGCGCGCTTGGCGGGCTGCTGCTCCGGCTGCGCCTTCTGCGGGTCATAGGGCGGCAGCGGCGGCTGCTCGATCCGGGGTTCGGCGGGCGGCGGGTCCTGCGCCTTCTGCGGGTCATAGGGCGGCAGCGGCGGGTCTTCGATCTGGGGTTCGGCAGGCGGCGGGTCCTGCGCCTTCTGCGGGTCATAGGGCGGCAGCGGCGGGTCCTCGATCTGGGGTTCGGCCGGCGGCTGGTCGCTCGCGGCCTGCTCGCGGCGGGTTATCTCCCGGGTGATACGGGCGATCTCCTCCTGCAGCGCCTGGTCGAGATCAGGCGGCAAGCCCGGCACCTCGCGCAAGGTCTCCGCCCGATGCAGTCGCTGCTGCAGGCGCGGAAGCTTCATCTTCGACAGGTCATTGCCCGTCGCCAGGAACTGGCGGACCTTCACGACCTCCTGACTGCTGTCCTGCATCTGGCCGACCGGCACCATGGGGTGAGTCATCTTGCCGGCCTCAGCGGCTCCGGTAGCCGAAAGCAGCGCCAGCGCCACCAGACTGGCCTTCACGGGAAAACGTTTCATCCGGTCACTCCGCTCGCATTGCATGTGTGCAGGACGCACAACCGCTCATCATGGTTCCGGATCATGACGGGCCTGCATGGCAAAAGTGAGGGGCGATTGCGGTCCCCCCGCCACAAGCCTGAACCCCGGATGAACGGAAAAAACAGGAATTGTGCCCGTTGATCACGACCACTACATAGGCTCGACCGCAGGAGTTGCCAGATGCTCAGCCGCCGCCTTCTTGTTACAACCCTTCTCGCGCTAGCCGTTGCGCCCGCCAGGCGGGTTTTTGCCGCCACTCCGGCCTTTTTCCGCAACCCCGGCTGCAGTTGCTGCGAGGCCTGGACCCAGCGCATGGCCGACGCAGGCCTGCCGGTCACGATGGAAGACCGCGCCGATCTCAATGCCTATTCTTCACAACTGGGCATTCCCGCGGGTCTCGAGGGCTGCCATGTGGGTGAAATCAACGGCTACGTGATCTCCGGCCATGTGCCGCCAGATGACATCAAGCGCCTGCTGGCGGAGAAGCCCAAGGCCCACGGCCTGCTCGTGCCCGGCATGCCGATGGGCTCTCCCGGCATGGAAATGGGCGACCACAAGGATCCCTACGACGTGCTGCTGCTCGCCGTGGATGGCGCAACCACAGTCTTCGCCTCGCACAGCTAGAGCCGCCCCGCCTCGATGATCCGCTTGAGGAAGGCGCGGGTGCGCTCCTGCTTCGGGTCAGCGAAGATCTGGGCGGGCGGCCCCTCCTCATGGACAACGCCCTCATAGAGGAAGCAGACTTTCGAGGCGACCTCCCGCGCAAAACCCATCTCGTGCGTGGCGAGCAGCATGGTCATGCCCTGAGAGGCCAGGTCACGTACGATGTTCAGCACTTCGGATACGAGTTCCGGGTCGAGCGCCGAGGTGATCTCGTCAAGCAGCATCAACTTCGGCTCCATGGCGAGCGCGCGCACGATGGCAACGCGCTGCTGCTGGCCGCCGGAAAGCCGGTCGGGATACTCCGTCGCCTTGGCCTCGAGCCCGATGCGCTTCAGCAGCGCCATCGCCTTCGCCTCGGCCTCGGTGCGGTCCATTTTCAGGACCTTGAGTGGCGCAAGGGTGACGTTCTCCAGCACGCTCATATGCGGAAAGAGGTTGAAACTCTGGAACACGATGCCCACGTTACGGCGCAGGTTGTTGACATCGACGCCCGGTCCCGACACCCGGTCGTCCATGAGCCGGATCTCACCGCCCTGTATCTTCTCAAGCCCATTGATGCAGCGGAGCAGCGTGGACTTGCCGCAGCCCGAGGCACCAATGAGGCAAACAACCTGGTGCTCGTTGACCGACAGGTTGACGCCGCGCAGCACCTTGACGGGGCCAAACTCCTTCTCGACGTTCCTTATTTCGAGGAAGGACATGGCTCAGCCCCCTGCCCGCATGCGGGCATTGTCGCGCTCGATCAGCTTGTCGACGAAGCGGGCCTGCGGAATGGTGATGATGACGAAGAGAATCGCCACCACGGTGACGGCGGAGAGGTTGAAGGCATTGGCCGCGATGATGCGCGACTGGTTGAAGGCATCGATGACGCCGACCACCTGAACGAGGGCCGTATCCTTCTGCAGCCCGATGAAATCGTTGAGCAGCGGTGCCATGATGCGGCGCACCGCCTGCGGCACGACCACGTAGCGCATGGTCTGCATGTAGGAGAGGCCCAGCGAGCGGGCCGCCGAGACCTGACTCCAGTGGATCGACTCGATGCCCGAGCGATAGACCTCGGCGACATAGGCGCCATAGGTCAGCGTCAGCGCGAGGATGCACCACCAGGTCACGGGTATGCGGGTGAGCGAGCGCTGCTCGGCCACCGTCATGGCGGACATGTCGACGAACCAGCCGACAATATGCGGCACGATCATCTCCGGCAGCCCCGAGGTGGGAATGCCGAAGCCGATCAGGTACAGCGTGACCACGGCCGGAAGCCCGCGGAAGATGTCACAGTAGAGAATGGCGAGCGCGCGGATCGGCTGGCCGGCCTTGCCGGGCATCAGGCGGGCGAGCGCCACGATCAGCCCCCACACCAGCACGAGGACTTCCGCCACCACGAAGATGAAGATGTTGCTGAGGACGAACTGCTTGGTGACCAGCCACCACTTCTGCTGCATCAGCGGCAGGTAAAAGAAGGTCTTGCCCACCGCCACGTCGTTCATCATCACGAAGACGGCGAAGCCCAGCGCGATGAGGGCAAACGCGCCCCAGCCGAAGGTCACCCAGCCGTTCTCGCGCGAGGCGGCGGTCTGGATGCGCGCCTCGGCGATGTCTCCACCGGCCAGGGCGGTTGCGGCTTTGCGAGACTCGGTGAAGGAGCGGAAGGCAGGGATGAACAACAGCGCCGTTGCGACAATGGCAATCCAGAACAGCACCTGCCAGATGCCGCTCATCACGCCCAGATAGTCGAGCGAGGCGCGGACAAGGCTGGTGGCGCCGAAAGCGGCCAGCGTGCATAACGCGGCAAACAGCAACGCGGCGAGGGCAAGGCCATCGGCGCGCTGCGGCAGCGGAGGTGGAGCGAGTTTTTTCACTTGGAAACGGAAATGCCCCCACCACCTTCAGGCAGTGGGGGCAGTGACGTCAGGGATTAAAGTACGGGACCGTGGCCGGGTCCTTACCCCAGGCGGCCGCAAGATACTTGGCGCCGAGATTCTTGATGGTGCCGTCGTCGATCATCGACTGGATGATCTTGTCGAGCGTCGGGTTGTTGGCATTGCCCTTCGGATAGATGGCACCATAGGACTCGCCCGTCTTGTACTGACCGACCACTTCAACCTTGTCCGGGTTGGCGACGACTTCGGCGAGAACGATCGAGGTATCGGTCACGGCGACATCGGTCTGGCCGGCGCGGAGGGCTGCGAACATGTCACCCTGGTCCGGGTAGACCTGCACGTCAGTAATGCCGAGCTTGTCCTGCACGAAGGCAGCGCCGGTGGTGGCCTGCTGCACGCCGATCTTTGCGGTCTTGATCGACTTCTCGTCGACCGGCGCATCCTTGCGGGTCAGCACGCCAATGTCGGAGCTGAAATAGGGCACCGAGAAGTCATGGATCTTCTTGCGCTCGTCGGTGATG
Source organism: Bradyrhizobiaceae bacterium (assembly GCA_947475225.1). GTDB lineage: Bacteria > Pseudomonadota > Alphaproteobacteria > Rhizobiales > Aestuariivirgaceae > Aestuariivirga. Next base: position 18,237 of record CANJMQ010000063.1, on the reverse strand, counting down.
GAGATTTCCGACATGGCGAGGTCGAAGTCAGACGTCTGGCCGGCGATCAGCGCGTCCCAGCCGACGTTCACCACCTCGAGCTTGTCATAACCTGCACGCCACGCAATCTCGGCAGCCATACAGTATTCCATGCCGTCCTTGATGGCCTCCGGCGTGTCACCATTCCACCAGATGGGGGCCGGCAGAGACACTTCGACGGTGAGCTGGCCAGCCTTGGCCGGGCTGGCGACGGGGATCGAGCCCTTTTCGCCAGTTACCTCGCAATTACCGATCATGTTGGCTGCGGAAGCGGGAATGCTGAAGGCCAGCAGCGCCGCCGCGGCGAAAAGCACGCGTTTCGAGATTGCCATGGTGTGATTGCTCCCTGTTCTTGGTCTATAGGCCTGAATAGACTGGAAAAGGCGTCTCAGGGCAAGGGGCAAGACGGCTGAGAAAGATTAACAAGAGACAGCCCCGACAAATTGCAGTAAGGCCCGGTCCCCCGCTCGCCGCGTATCTGGACATGCAAGCAATCGGCATCGATTTCGGCACGACCAACACCGTGCTCGCCTTCCCTGAAGGAAGCGGCGCGCGCGTGCAACCGTTCCTGCACGGGACGGACAGCCACGAGGCACTGCGCACAACGCTCTCATTCCGACGCAACCCGGTGCCGGGCGGCAAGCCGCTGGCGGAAGTCGGCCCCTGGGCCATAGACAGCTTCACCGAGGCCCCGGAGGAGACCCGCTTCCTGCAATCCTTCAAGTCCTTCGCCGCCAGCGCGTCCTTTACCGACACCGCCATCTTCACCAACCGCTTCCGCTTCGAAGACCTGATGGGGGCCTATCTGGGGCGCGTGAAAGAGCACGCCGGGTTCACGCATTTTCCGAAACGGCTGGCCATCGGCCGTCCGGTAACCTTCGCTGGCCAGAGCCCGGATGACGGACTGGCACGGCGGCGCTATGCGGCAGCCCTCACCTCGCTCGGCTTCGAACAGGTAATCTACGTGCTCGAACCCGTCGCATCTGCTTTTTTCTATGCCCAGAGGCTTACACGCGATGCGGTGATCCTCGTCGCAGATCTGGGTGGCGGCACCAGCGACTTTTCTGTGCTGCGCATTCGCAAGGCACGCGGGGGCACCTCAGCGGATGCTCTTGCCCACACCGGCATTGGGATTGCGGGTGACAATTTTGATTTCCGCATCATAGATCATGTGGTCTCGCCTCGCCTTGGCAAGAACGCAACTTATGTGAGCTGGGGAAAGGAATTACCGGTCCCCAAGCACTACTTCGCCAGCTTCTCCCGCTGGAATGAACTCTGCCTTATGCGACGTCCGGAGGTGTTGCGCGAGTTGCGCGAACTCGCACGCAGCAGTTCGTCAGGAGAGCAACTCCTGGGCCTCGTCGACCTCATCGAGGGTGGTGTCAGCTACGAACTCTATCGAGTTGTATCGCTGGCCAAGGCTGCACTTACGGAACATGAGTCAGTGCCGTTCCGCTTCAAACTGTCGGGAACCGATATTGCGGGCAAGATCAGCCGCAAGAACTTCGAGCGCTGGATTGCGCCAGACCTCGAAAGAATCGGCGCCACCGCGGATGCCGCACTCGCCAAGGCGGGGCTCGCGGCGAAGGATATCGACCGCATCTTCCTCACCGGTGGCACCTCGCACGTACCCGCCGTCCGCCGACTGTTCGACGCACGCTTCCCGGCTGACAAAATTGATACGGGCGAACAACTCTTGTCCATCGCCAAGGGCCTTGCCCTGATCGCCGGCTCTGATGACATGGAGGCCTGGTCTGCATGATATCGGTCAGCGCCTTCTACAAGTTCGTTGGATTGCCGAACTTCGCATCACTTCGTCCGGCACTGCTTGAGGCCGCGAAGGAGCATGGCATCAGGGGTACAATACTGCTCGCTGCGGAGGGCATCAACGGGACGATTGCCGGAACACCAGAGCGGCTTGTGTCGATGATGGCCTTCATCCGCGGCATCGCCGCTTTCACAGATCTTGACAGCAAGGAGTCACACGCCGCCGCCATGCCGTTCAAACGCATGAAGATCCGCTTGAAGAAGGAAATTGTCACAATGGGCGTGCCCGGACTCGATCCGGCACATGTCGTCGGCACATATGTTGCGCCGGAGGAGTGGAACGCGCTGATCTCCGACCCGGACGTGCTGGTAGTCGACACCCGCAACAGCTTTGAATTCGAGGCCGGATCCTTCCATAACGCCGTGGACCCCAAGACCAAGAGCTTCAGTGACTTCCCCGCCTACGTGCAGCGTGAACTCGCGGTCAGTAAGAACCGCCCCATCGCCATGTTCTGCACCGGCGGCATCCGCTGCGAGAAGGCGACGAGCTACCTCCGAGCGCAGGGTTTCGACAAGGTTTATCACCTCAAGGGCGGCATCCTGAAGTACCTCGAGGTGATCCCGCGGGAGCAAAGCCTCTGGCATGGCTCCTGCTTCGTCTTCGATGAACGTCAGGGGTTGACCCATGGGCTCGAGATCGAGAATCCGAAACGCTGATCAGCCCGTCCAACCGAGGCCTGCGGCCACGCAGTTCATGGTCATGAGTAGTGGCATCATCTGCTTTTCATCACCCTTGCCGCTGCGCGTGTCCTTCAGCAGTTGCACCTGCCACCGGTTGGCCTGATCGACCATCGGACGCACGCGCTCGAAGCGGCGTTGCAGTCCTTCGAAGCGCTCGCACAGCCGCCTCTCGCCTGTGAGTTCGAGGATAGTGCGTGCGGTGCGGCTATGCTCGTGCCGGATCAGCGCGAAGAGGCGTTCCGCGGAGGTGCGGTCGGTGACGAGTGCCGCATATTGCTCGGCCACATCCATGTCCGCAAGGTAGAGCGACTTTTCGACCTCGTCCACAGCAAGCCGGAAGCCGCGGGACTTGTTGAACATGTCGCGCAGCAGCCGCATGCCATCGCCACCGCGCGGCACGAGAAAGTCATCGAAGGCATAGCCAAGTCCATACCAGCCGGTGAGCAGATGACGGTTCTGGCTCCACGCGAAGACCCAGGGAATGGCTCGCAAGTCGCCAATGCCTTTGGCGCCGAAGCGGCGGGCCGGACGCGAGCCGAGCTTGAGATTAGCAAGTTCCTCCACCGGCGAGGCTTGATGGAAATAGTCGAGGAGGCCCTTGTCCTCGGCGAGCTTTCGGTAATGCAGGAAGGAGGCCTGGGCGATCCACTCCACCGCCTTCTGGTGCTCCGCATTCACCTTGAGTTCCGGCTCGTCGATGGATTTGAGCGTGTGCACGAAGACCGAGGCTGCAAGAATTTCGAGGTTGTGCTGCGCCGTGCCACGATTCGCGAACTTCGAGGACACAACCTCGCCCTGCTCGGTGACGCGCATGTGACCATTGATTGTGCCAGCGGGCTGCGCGGCGATGGCACGGCCCGTCGGTGCACCGCCACGGCTTACCGAGCCGCCGCGGCCATGGAAGAAACTAATGGCGACTCCCGCGTCGCGGCCGATGCGGATCAACCGCCGCTGCGCCTCGAAGAGTTCGAAGCTGGCGCAGAAGAACCCTCCGTCCTTGTTGGAGTCGGAATAGCCAAGCATGACTTCCTGACGGCCACCATGGGCGGCAATGGAGGTCTTCAGCACCGGATGCGCAAGGAGCTCCGTCATGATTTCAGGGGCGGCGCGCAGGTCATCGATAGTTTCGAACAGTGGCACCACGCGGATAAGGCAGATTTCCCGTGCTGTCTCATCGGCGAAGAGGCCGGCGAACTTGGCGAGAAGATAGAGGCCCAGCACATCCGCCGCGCTCTGCGTCATCGACAGGATGAAGGCGCCAATGGCCTGCGGGTCCGGCCCCTCGATGGTGTCGCGGATGAGTTCGAGAAGCCCCAGCAATTCGCGCGCCTCGTCGGAAACACCACGAAACTGCGGCAGGAAGCCCAGGGGCTTTGCGAGTTCCGCCTCGATCCACGCCTGCCAGTCGGCACTCCCGGTCTCCGGGCCCTCACCCGGTTCCAACGGGTTCAGCTTGCGCCAGATTTCCTTCAGCACGCGGTTGATGACCGTGGTGTTCTGGCGGATGTCGAGGCTCACCGAGCGGAAGCCGAAGGTCTCCACCTCCCAGCGCACCGGGCGCACGAAAGATGACGCGATGGAGACGGAGTGCATCTGAGCGAGCACCTCTTCTGCAGCGAGCAACTGGGCAATCAGTTCGTCGGTGTCGATCGGCTGAAACCCGGCACCCTTTGGCTCGCTAGAGAAGGTCTTGGCGAGACGCGTCTTCAGCGCGGTGAAGAAGCGCCGGAACGGCTCATGCGCATTGCGGCTGCCAATCATCTCGGCGTCACCGGACAATTCCACCTGCGCCTGCACACGGTCGAGGAATCCCTGCGGAAAGGCTATTTCCCGAGACGAGAGTGAAACCAGCTGGGCGAGATCGTTCAACCGATGTTCGAGCCGTGCCACGATGGCGTTCCGGTTCTCCTTCAGCGCATAGCGCGTCACGTCCACGGTTACGAAGGGGTTGCCATCACGGTCGCCGCCGATCCATGAGGAATAGCGGAGCGGCGGGCGCACGTGGTGAGGCGTCTCGGGATAGTGGCGCTGGAGCGCTGCTTCAAGCAGGTCACACAGGCTCACTGTGCGGTCGAACAGGGTCTCTCGGAAAAAGTGCAGGCCCCAGTGGATCTCCTGCTCCACCGTCGGCTTTTCGAGGCGGATTTCGCCGGTTAGCCACAGGAGGTCGATCTCGTTTCGCAACAGCTTCAGCAACTGCACGCGCTCGCGCGGCGTCCAGCGCGGGCTCTCGAGCTCATAGAGCTTCAGGTAGATGCGCCGATGGATTTCCAACACCGTGACGCGCTTGGCCTCGGTGGGATGGGCAGTGAGGGTGGGTTGGACATCGATGGTGTCAAGTGCGGTCTGCACGGCCTCTGGTGAGACATTGGCAGCCGCCACGGTTGCGAAGGCATGGGAGAAGGAACCCGGGACCTGGTCTGGCCCGCTGCGCGTCTCCATCTGGCGGCGGTTGCGCATCGCCGCGTTTTCCTCGGCGATGTTGAGGAGCTGCAGCCATATGCCGATGACCTGGAGGGCAGGTTCGATCAGCTCGGGCGATAAGGACGAGGCGTTTGCCGGCTCGTCGATGATGGCGAGGACGCGCGGTTCACGAACGCGGATCACCTGGCGCAGCAGGTCCCGCAGCATCATGGTGATTTCATCGAGATAGGCGCTGTCGACCGGCCCGGTGCTGGCTGCCCTCACGAAAGCTGCGTTCGACACCTGATGTACGCTCCTCATTTTCCCTCAGGTCTTGTGCGGTGCAACACGAAGGGAGTCAACCGCATTTCGGGGCTTCTGGCCTTAGGTACATGACACCAGGAGCCTCTGCCGCTACAAGGCGCACGCCATGCTGCACATCAATGGACTAACCTACAGGATCGGCGGCCGCCTGCTGCTCGAAGATGCCTCCGTCGCGGTGCCGGAAGGCCACAAGGTGGGCATTGTCGGCCGCAATGGGGTGGGTAAATCAACCCTGTTCAAGCTCATTCTGGGGGAGTTGCCCTCCGAGTCCGGTTCAATCACGCTCCCGCGCAATGCGAAGATCGGGACCGTCGCCCAAGAGGCCCCGGGTGGCGAAGAAACGCTCCTTGCCACAGTCATGGCGGGCGATGCCGAACTCTCCTCACTTCTTGCCGAGGCCGAGACAGCCACCGACCCGCACCGGATCGCCGAGATCCAGATGCGGCTGGCCGACATCGACGCCCATTCGGCGGAGGCCCGCGCCGCCACGATCCTGAGCGGTCTCGGCTTCTCGGAGGAAAGGCAACAGGGGCCCTGCTCGGCGCTGTCCGGGGGCTGGCGCATGCGCGTGGCACTTGCTGCGGCCTTGTTCGCCAAGCCCGATGTGCTGTTGCTCGACGAGCCCACCAACTACCTAGACCTCGAGGGCTCAATCTGGCTCAAGAGTTTCATCCGCGACTATCCGCACACCATCGTGCTGATCAGCCATGACCGCGACCTGCTGAACGAGGCCGTCGGCTTCATCCTGCACCTCGACCGTGGCAAACTCACCCTCTACCAAGGCAATTACGATTCCTTCGAGCGCCAGCGCCGCGAAAAGCAGGCACTCACCGTCAAGCTCAAGAAGAAGCAGGAAGACCAGCGCAAGCACATGATGGCCTTCGTGGAGCGCTTCCGCTACAAGGCTTCCAAGGCACGGCAGGCGCAGAGCCGCCTCAAGGCACTGTCCAAGCTCGAACCCATCGCCGAGCTCGTTGAAGATCGCGTCGCCCCCTTCTTCTTCCCCAATCCGGAAAAGGCAATCGCGCCTCCTTTGGTAAAATGGGACAAGGTGAGCATCGGCTATGCCGAGAACAAGCCGGTGCTGCGTAGCATCACGCTGCGCCTGGACCCTGATGATCGCATTGCGTTGCTGGGTTCCAATGGCAACGGCAAGTCCACCTTCGCCAAGCTTCTGTGCGGCAAGCTCGAAGCCATGGGCGGCGAGATGAAGCTACCGGGCCGCCTGACGGTTGGCTATTTCGCCCAGCACCAGCTCGACGAAATCTCGCCGGATCGCACACCCTATTCCTACTTCGCCGCACTCATGCCCGACGAGCCTGAATCCAAACGCCGCGCCAAGCTCGGCGCATACGGCTTCGGGGCGAACCTTGCGGACTCACCCTGCGCCACGCTGTCGGGCGGCGAAAAGGCGCGCCTGCTCTTCGCGCTCGCCGCATTCCACGCGCCCCACATTTTGGTGCTGGACGAACCCACCAACCACCTCGACGTCGACAGTCGCGAAGCCCTCATCATGGCGATCAACGATTATGAGGGTGCGGTGATCCTCATCAGCCATGATCGCCACATCATCGAGACCTGCGTCGACGATCTCTGGCTCGTCCATGACGGCACGGTGAAGCGCTTCGACGGTGACATGGACGAGTATACCCAGCTCGTCCTCGAACGTGCCCGCGCCAGCCGCAGGGCGGAGCGCGCCGCCGTCCCCAGGGAGCCGGCCCCCGAACCGGTCCGCCAGCCCGCGCGCGCCTCGGCAGCGAGCGTTCAGAAGGCGGTCGAGAAACTCGACAAGCGCATGGAAGATATCCGCGGCAAGATCGACATCCTCGACAAGGCGCTCTCTGACCCGGCGATCTACAGCGAGGAGCCAAAAAAGGCAGGCGATTTCACGAGGCTCAGGGCAAAGCTGTCGACGGAACTGGAAGAGATCGAGAACCAGTGGCTCGAAGCGCAGATGTAAGAGGTCACTTCGCCGCCCGGTTCTGCCAGCGGCCCTGCTCGTCCTGCTGCCAGTAGCTCACCTCGTGGCCTGCCGCCTTGAAGCGCTTCCAGCCCTCGCGGGCGGCATCCACCGCCTGCTGGTCATTGCCGTCGAACATGATGATGGCCCGGGTTAGCCCGCCGATGTCTCCCACCACGGCGCCCTCAACGAAGAAGCGGATATTGGAATTGTTGGGGTTCTCGTCCTCGGCAGTGAGCCAGACCGGCTGCAGGTCGGACAAGCCGTCGGCCTTCGTGCCATGCGGCAAGAAGCTCTCATCGTCGAAGACCCACAACTGAGTGGCGAGTGCTTCGGCTCGTTCCTCGCTTCCTGCCTGAACCACCGCCCGCCAGCCCCGCTCAAGGCTGGTCGCAAGCAGCTTGGGCAGCACGGCGTCCAGCGGTTGGCGTTCAAGGTGATAAAAGAATACCGGCGTCATCGGATCCTTTGAGCAATGCTACGGGTCGGGGGTCAAGCCCACAGTCCCGGTTTCAGGGGGCATGCTGGCAATTCTACCATATTGCAGCTTCGAGCATCTCCGGAGAATTCTGCAACCAGACGCAACATAACCGATTCTGCAGAAGCGGAGATAGACGTGAGACAGACCGAACGCGACGAAAACCTCCTCGCACTCACGGATGCCCCCACAACTGCAAGCCTTTACTGCCTCGCCGCCATGGTCGCGGATGAGGCTTCTCAGGCAGGTTTCCGGGAGTTCGCGAAGGCCATTGAAGCGGCACTGGGAGGTTTCCTGGCTGCCATGCCCCCCGACCAGCAGGCCAACGCCTTGCGCCTGTCCTATGAGATTGCATTGGGAAGCGGAGACGACGGGCAAGAGACCGCTCCGCCACGGCTTCGCCTGGTCTATTCGCGCTAGAAATCCGTCTTCTCGCCACCCTCCTTCGAGCGACGGTCCACGAAAGCGTCGATCTCCTCGAGCGTCGCCGGATCGAGATATGGTTCCCGATATTCAGCCAGTGCCTGCTTCCACAGCGCATTGGCCTTTTTCTCAGCGGTGGGTGCACCCGCCGCCTGCCAGTTCGGGAAGTTTCGCCAGTCCGAGATCAGCGGCTGGTAGAAGGCGGTCAAATAGCGATCCAGCGTATGTTGTGCGCCAAAGAAGTGGCCGCCCGGCCCCACCTCCAGCATGGCATCGAGAGCCATCTCGGCCTCGTCCACCACCACGGGTTTGAGAAATTCCTGAACCATCTGAAGCAGATCAACATCCAGTGCGAATTTCTCATAGGAGGCAACGAGACCACCCTCCATCCAACCTGCTGCATGCTGGATGATGTTGCCGCCACCCATGACAGCCCCCCACAGAGAGAACACCGTCTCATAGGCTGCCTGGGCGTCGACGCTGTTCGCCGCATTGGTGCTCGACGTGCGATAGGGCAGCTTGTAGCGCCTAGCGAGTTGCCCGCCGATGATGCAGGCCTTCATGTATTCCGGCGTGCCGAAAGCAGGAGCACCCGACTTCATGTCGACGTTGGAGGTGAAGCCGCCATAGACAAAGGGCGCGCCCGGCCTGACGAGTTGCGACAGCGCCAGCCCGGCCAGCGCTTCGGCATTCTGTTCGACCATGCCCCCCGCCAGTGAGACGGGCGCCATTGCACCCAGCAGCGTGAAGGGCGTCACAACAACGATCTGGTTAAGCTTCGCCATCTCGATAATGCCCATGGCCATGGGGCTGTCCAGCTTCAGCGGGGAGTTGGTGTTGATGACAGTGTAGGCGGAAGGCTCCCGCAAGAGTTGCTCATGGCTGATGCCCCGGGCGAGCCTGATGATCTCCAGTCCGTCGAACAGCCTTGCCCGCCCCGTCGCATAGATGAACGGCACCTTGTCGGAATAGACCATCTTGTTGCGCGTGATGTGCAGGTGCCGGACAGAGGCGTGCACGTCGAGCGCGTCGGCCGAAGCACCTCCCGCCGTGTGAACCGTGTTGAAGAACTGCGCGAGCTTCACGAAATTGCCCGCATCCTCCAGCGTGCCCGGCCGTCTTCCCCTGTCGAGGTCGGAGACGTTGGGGGGGCCGCCCACCGGCGCGAAGGCGATCCATTTGCCGCCGACCCGGATGTCATGCAAGGGATTGCGCGCATGGAAGGTGAATTCGGCAGGCGGTGTCTTCAGCGCCTCCTCGATGATGTCGCAGCCGATGCGCACCCGCTCGCCGTCGACCCTCGCCCCCGCCTTCTGCAGGATGTCGCGCGCCTCCGGCAGCAGCACGTCCATGCCAATCACTTCCAGCACCTTCAAGGACTGACGATGGATCGCCTCGATCTGATCGTCAGTGACGATTCTGGTGGGTTCCAGCGTAAGCTGCGGCTGGTTCCATGGCAGCTGGTTGATCGGCGTGTGGGCTGCGTCGGCACGGCGGCCTCGGCGCTGGACGCTCATCAGCCAAGCTCCGCAAAGGCGACCGCAATGGCCGCCGCAACCCTTGCATTGTGTTTTACGAGGGCGATGTTGGCGGCAAGCGAGCGGCCCGCCGTCACCCCGGCGATCTCAGCAAGCAGGAAGGGTGTCGTCTCCTTGCCCGCGATACCCTGCGCCTCAGCCTTTTTCACGGCCGCATCGATGACTGGCGCAATCTCCTCTGCCAGAATCTCGAACTCCGCCGGAATGGGATTGGCGACGACCAAGCCGCCCTTCAATCCCAGTTCCCACTTGGCGCGCATCACAGCTGCAACCTCGGCCGGCGTGGCGCAACTCATCGGCACGGCATGGCCGCTCCGGCGCGAATAGAAGGCAGGAAACTCCTTGGTGCCCAACCCGATCACCGGAACGCCCAGCGTTTCCAACGTTTCGAGAGTCAGCGCCAGGTCGAGGATAGCCTTTGCACCCGCCGTCACCACGGCAACGTTGCTGACCGAGAATTCCGTCATGTCGGCCGAAATGTCGAAGGTCTTCTCCGCACCGCGATGCACACCCCCGATGCCGCCCGTGGCGAAGACATGGATACCCGCCATCGCCGCGATGCGCATGGTAGAGGCCACTGTCGTGGCGCCATCGAGTTTCTGTGCCATGATAAAGGGCAGGTCTCGTACCGACACCTTGGCGATCGACCGCCCCTCGCGCCCGAAGCGGTCAAGCTCCTCCGACGTGAGCCCCACCTTCAGTACGCCGCCGATGATGGCAATGGTGGCCGGAACAGCACCGTCCGCCCGTACGATCCCCTCCACCGCGCGGGCCGTCTCCACATTCTGCGGATAGGGCATGCCATGGGCGATGATGGTGGATTCGAGCGCCACCACGGGGCGTTTCGCCGCAAGGGCACCTCGCACCTCGTCGGTGAAAAACAGCGGATAGGCCACGACGACTCCTCAGTTGATGCCGGCAAGCCGCAGAAGACTATCACGGCTGAGGCCGGACGCCACCGACTGCGGAGATAGAAGCTTGATTGCCGCCGCGCATTGCCCGAGCCGGGCCGACTCGGCGAGGCTCCGTCCATCAAGCAAACCGCAGACGAGCCCCGCAACCGCCGCGTCGCCCGCACCCGTTACATCCTCGATGGCGGCGACGGGAATCGGACGAATTTTCGTCAGAACCGCTCCATTCGACGCCCACGCGCCAGCGCTTCCCCTGTGAAGAATGACATTGGAAAATCCGAAGCTATGAAACCTTGCGATTGCTTGGATTTCGTCAGGTCCGGCAACGGCCGCGAGTTGCTGTGCGTTGGGTGTGATGGCGAAAATTGGAGCGGAACGAACAAAAGACAGTAGCTTCGACACTTTTGGCACCGAGACCGGCTCGATCAACAACCGCACGCCACGTTCTGCCGAGAAGCGGCAGAGCCAGGCGAGGCAGGCCTCGGACAGGTTGCAGTCGGCGACCAGCATGTCGGCCTTTGCAAGCTGCTCCGCACAGCCTGCGAGATGCTCCGGAGACAACGCCTCCAAGGCGCGCATGTCGTTGATGGCACTGACGAGTTCGCCAGTGCTGTCCAACACGGCGAGGTAGGAGCCGGTCGGCGCCGCCGTCGTCACCGTCATTGAGAGATCGACGCCTGCCACCGCGCATGCCTGGCGAAGCAACTGGCCATTGGCGTCCTGCCCCAGCGCTGTCACCAGTGAGACCGAGATACCGAGCCGTGCCAAGTTTTCAGCGATGTTACGGCCAACACCGCCCGCCGAGACCGTCACCTCGCCAGGGTTTGACGTGCCCGCCACGAAGGAACCGCGTGAGCGACCCTTGATATCGACATTGGCGCCGCCGATGACGATGACGCGCGGCATCAGAAGTCAGTGGGCGCACCGCCCTCGGACTTGCGCTTCTCCACGAAGGCGTTGAGTTCGTCCCTGATCGTGGGGTCGATGGCGGGCTCCTGATAGTCGGCGAGTGCCTGCTTCCACACGGCATTGGCCTTCTGCCAGGCCTCAGGCTTGCCTGCGGCGAGCCACTGCTGGTTATTGCGCCAGTCGGAGATGATCGGAGAATAGAAGGCATTGGTGTAGCGCGCCAGCGTGTGCTGCGCACCGAAGAAGTGGCCGCCGGGGCCGACCTCGCGAATGGCCTCGACGCCGAGCGCATCTTCCGTGGTCTCCAGCGGCTGCATGAACTCGCTCACCATCTGGATCAGGTCGCAGTCGAGTACGAACTTCTCGAAGCTTGCGACGAGGCCGCCTTCGAGCCAGCCCGCGCCGTGCATGATGAGGTTGCCACCGCCCATGGTGAGGCCCCACAACGAGAACACGCTCTCATAGGCTGCCTGTGCGTCGACCGTGTTGGCAGCACAGGTGTTAGACGTGCGGAACGGCACCTTGTAGCGCCGCGCCAATTGGCCGCCGACAATGGTGGCCTTCATGTATTCCGGCGTGCCGAAGGCGGGCGCACCCGACTTCATGTCAACGTTGGAGGTGAAGCCACCATAGATCACCGGAGCGCCCTTGCGCACCAATTGCGTGAAGGCGATGCCCGCCAGAGCCTCGGCATTCTGCTCCACCAGCGCACCCGCCACCGTCACCGGCGCCATGGCGCCTGCCAGCGTGAAGGGCGTCACGCAGACGATCTGATTGCGCGACGACATTTCGAGAATACCCTGCAGCATCGGTGTATCGAGCTTCAGCGGCGAATTGGTGTTGATGATGGTGAACAGCGAGGGCTCGCGCTCCAGTTGCTCCTGGCTGATGCCGCGGCCGATGCGGGCAATCTCGATGCCGTCACGGATACGCTCGCGGCCCAGCGAATAGGCATGAAACGGCTTGTCGGTCAGCAGCACCGCATCGCGCAATGCTTCGAGGTGGCGGATCGAGGCGTGGACATCGATCGGTTCAACAGGATAGCCCGACAGGAAGTCGATGCAGTTGAAGTATTGCGCGAGCTTCAGGAAGTTGCGGTAATCCTGGTAATTGCCGGTGCGGCGGCCGCCATCCATGTCGGACGCATTGGGCGGACTCGCCACGGTGCCGAAGGTGATGGCATTGCCGCCGATGCGCTGGCTGTTCGCCGGGTTGCGGGCATGGAAGGTGAATTCGGAGGGCGCGGATGAAATCAATTCCTCGATCATCGCCGGATCAAAGCGCACGCGTTCACCCTCGACCTTCGCACCCGCCTTGTTCAGCATGTCGCGAGCCTCAGGCAACGTGAAGTCCATGCCGATTTCGGAGAGAACCTTCAGCGACGCCTGGTGGATCGACTCCAACTCATCCGCCGAGACGATCTCCATCGCGGGGAACAACCGCTTCAGCTTACGGCGCGGCAGTTGCTGGACGGGGCTGCGCCCGTCACTGCTGCCGCCGCGGCGTCCGCCGCCCTCCCGGCGCGAGCGACGGGTGGTGTCAGTATCGGTATTCGTCACGGCTTACTTTCCTTTTTCGCGATAGGCCTCGAGGGCGGGGTCGGCGGCGATCTGCTTCACCAGCCAGTCCTCGAAGCGCTTGATCTTGGGCTTCATGCGGTGCTCGGCATTGCAGGCGAAGAGCCAGTTGTGCCGGTGCTGAACTTTCAGGTCGAAGGGTTGCACCAGACGCCCCGCCTTGATCTCCTCGGTGGCGAAGGGGCCGATGGTCATGGCCACGCCCCTGCCCTCGATTGCCGCCTCCTGGGCGAGAATGTAGCTGTCGAAGGCCAGCCGGTCCGAAAGCTTGATGCCCTCCACACCTGCCTCCTCGAGCCACAGGTGCCAGTCCTCCTCTGCCGTATAGACATAGAGCAGCTTGTGCTTCTTAAGGTCCTCCGGCGTCTTGAGCGCATTGGGACCCTTGAGCAGATCCGGCGAGCAGATCGGCGTCAGCAGCGAGTTGAACAGCGTACGATAATAGTGATCGGAGGTCCGGTTACGGGCGAGGATGAGCCCGACGTCGACATTCTTCTCGTCGAAGTCCCAGTCGAAATAGGAGGTCGACAGCCGCACCTTCATGTCCGGATAGCGCTTTTCGAAATCATGGAGACGCGGGATCAGCCATTTGAGCGCCACCGTCACATAGACCTGCAGGGTGAGCTCGTTGTCAGACGCCGAGGGCTTGAGCGCGCGCGTCTGCGCCTCGATCATGTCAAAGGCCTCGCGCACCGGCGGGAAATAGGTGTGGCCCGCCTGGGTGAGTTCGGCGCGCCGCGCATCACGGCGGAACAGCTGCACGCCGAGCCGCTGTTCGAGCGACTTCACCTGGTGGCTCACTGCCGAGCGGGTGATGCCGAGTTCGCTGGCCGCCAGCCGGAAACTACCCAGCCGGGCCGCCGCCTCGAAGGCGGTCAATGCACGTAACGGAGGCAGGTCGCGTCTGGCCAAGATTCCTCACCACTGGTCTGGAGCCCCCTTGTATCACCATGGAATTCAGAGAGTTAAGGGCCTTAGGGTAGAAAACCGCCTGTTCAGAGGTGAAATAAACTGACGCTACCCGGAAAAAGATAGGCCATTGAATCTCCATATCGAAACGGAGGATATAGGACCATATCAGGAGGCTCATCCATGAGTGCTGTCGAAGACCTTTCCCGCCGCCGCGGTGGCCGTGAAGCCCGCAAGGCCATGCGTTCGCGTCCCATTCCCATGGCGGATGCCGCCGTGCGCCCCGGCATGGAGGGCGGCCAGTACAAGCCACTGACCGACCACGAGATGCAACGTATCCACGAGACCGCCCTGAAGCTTCTGGAAACCGTGGGCCTCGCCCAGGCCATCCCCACCTGCGTCGACGCCATGACGGCGAAGGGATGCTGGATCAACGAGCATGGCCGCCTGTGCATCCCGCGCGCCCTCGTCGAGGATACGCTCGCCTCCTGCGCCCGCAACTTCGTGCTCCACGCGCGTGACCCGAAGCATGACATGCAGCCCTCGGGCAACAAGGTCTATTTCGGTACCGCTGGTGCCGCCGTCCATATCGTCGAGCCCGAAACCCGCAGTTACCGCGAATCGCTCCTCGTCGACCTCTATGACGCCGGTCGCATCGTCGACAATTGCGAGCACATCCACTTCTACCAGCGCCCGGTCACGGCGCGTGACATGATCACCGGCCACGACCTCGACATCAACACCATGTATGCCTGCCTCGCGGGCACCGAGAAGCATGTCGGCACATCCATGGTGGAACCGGGCCACGTCGAGGAATGCCTGCAGATCCTGCACGTGCTGGCAGGTGGCGAGGACAAGTGGCGTGAGCGCCCCTTCGTGTCACAGTCCAACTGCTTCGTCGTGCCGCCCATGAAGTTCGCCGAAGACGCTTGCCGCTGCCTTGAAGTGGCAGCCCGCGGCGGCATGCCAGTGCTGCTGCTGTCGGCCGCACAGGCAGGCGCCACCTCGCCCGCCGCCCTTGCCGGCACCATCGTGCAGGCCGTGTCGGAATGCCTAGCGGGTCTCGTCTACATCAACTGCATTGTCCCCGGCGCCATCGCCATCTGGGGTCCGTGGCCATTCGTGTCGGACCTCCGCACGGGCGCCATGTCGGGCGGGTCAGGCGAGCAGGCACTCATCACCTCGGGCTGCGCCCAGATGGGCCACTACTACAATCTCACGGTGGGCTCCGCCGCCGGCATGTGCGACTCGAAGCTTCCTGACATGCAGGCAGGCTACGAGAAGGGCGTCACTGCCGGCATCTCGGCGATGACGGGAATCAACATGCTCTACGAGTCGGCCGGCATGCACGCCTCACTGCTGGGCTTCTGCCTCGAGAGCCTGCTGATCGACAACGACATGCTGGGCTCCATCAACCGCAACGTCCGCGGCATCGAAGTCAACGAGGATACACTCTCCCTCGAAGTAATCGCCAATGTCTGCATTGAAGGCCCTGGCCACTACCTCGGCAACGAGCAGACGCTGGCGCTGATGCAGAAGGACTATGTCTATCCTTCCGTTTCAAACCGCATGAGCCCCAAGGAATGGAACGAGGCCGGCAAGCCCGACATCGTGGAGCGCGCGGCGGCCCGCAAGCGCGAGATCCTCTCGACCTATTACCCGGAGTACATCCCGCGCCACATCGACGAGCAGATCCGCGCCAAGCATGACATCAAGCTGCCGCGCAGCGTGATGGAACCGGGCGACCCGCGCTGGGCGTAAGGTGGAACACCCGATCCTGACAGCGATCCGCCGGGCGGGCTTCACGCCGCTCGGGTGGTTCGCCCCGAAGCCTGATGACCGGGCGCCGCAAGGCGCCCGTTTCGTCATCCTGATCGGCAATGCCGGGCCTGCCATGTTCCGCCGCTTCGCCGCTGAACGCGACCCGTCCACCGACACAATGGACGCCTGGACCCGCGATGTCGTCACCATCCTCGCCCGTGACCTCGACGCGAAAACCGTCTACCCCTTCGACATGAACCCGCCCTGGCCCTTCCTCACCTGGGCGCGGCGCGGCGGGGCTGGCCACGTCTCGCCCTTGGGCCTCAACATTCACCCGACCTACGGCCTCTGGCACGCATATCGCGCTACCCTGCTTTTCCCCGTCGAATTCGACATTCCACCACAGGATTCGGGCTCGCACCCCTGCGAGAGCTGCGAGCCGAAGCCCTGCCTGTCCGCCTGCCCGGTCAACGCCTTCAACGGCACGATCTATGACGTGCCGGCCTGTGCCACGCATCTCGCCACGGCGGCGGGGCAAACCTGCATGACGGGTGGATGCCTTGCGCGACATGCCTGCCCCGTGGGACAAGGCTTTGCCTATGTCCCGGCACAGGCCGAGTTCCACATGCGGGCCTTTCTCAAAGCCCGCAAGCAGGTTTGAGGAACCCATGCCTGATCATATCACCGGACGTCAGAAGGCTTTCACATGAAAACCGGATCCTGCCTGTGCGGCGCCGTCAGCTTCGAAATCCACGGCGATCTCCGCCCGGTGCTCGCCTGCCACTGCATTCAGTGCCGCAAGCAGACCGGCAACTACATGTCCGCCACGGCTTGCGCCGACAGCGAGTTGAAGTTCACGAAGCAGGATGGCCTCAAGTGGTTCCGCTCAAGCGACATTGCGCAGCGCGGCTTCTGCAAGGGCTGCGGTTCGGTACTGTTCTGGAAGCGCGATGGCAGCGCCGACACCTCCATCACCGCCGGCTGCATCGATGGTTCGACAGGTACATACCTTGATGGCCACATCTATTGTGAGAGCGCCGGGGATTACTACGCCATCACAGGCGGCGCCTATCGCAAGGACGAGTGGTAGCAATCAGTCCCTTCTCTCGTAGGTAACAACGGGCGAAAGTATCAGCAACAACACCCCTCCATTCTGTCACTCCGTCCACCTCCCCCGGGCAAGACCGGTGGGCATTTTCGCGGCCAAACGCGGGTCCTCTCCCGTTTCTTCAGCGGGAGAGGACGACGGTGATCAAAATCTTTCTTGACTTTGTTCCTATCATATGCCAACTATCCCATCACTCCCCCCAGTCGGGGTCCTGCTCATGACGGTGAGCTCGGGCGGGGTGGAGGGCAGGCCTGCGGGTGTGGCGTAACGTGTGCCGCACTCCCGGGGACCGAGGGGGAGACCCGGGGGCAATACGACCCCCGCGCCGGAAGGCAAGGCGACTATGTTCTACGGGAACAGTCCGCAAGCGCTCCTCCAAAGGCCTAAGACCTGTCGGTTCGCGGGCGCTGCTCAGCGCTCTCCCGCTGGTCCTTCACCGGATCAGCACACCGCGCCGGGCAGCGCCCGCGCCTCCCTTTTTCTCTCGCGAGGGGTCAATGCAACCCTCACAAAGGATGGCTCATGGCTTCTCTTCAGTCGCTTGAACGCTCAGGCGCGCGCCTTCAGGTCGCGCTCCAGCTCGCCATAGCCAGTATAACGATACTCGTAGGCAAGGCCCAGGCGCTTGGCCGCCCCCATCGCCTTCTTGGCCAGCTCCTCATTTCGCGTCTGCGCCAGAAACACGATCTTGGTGTAGTTGCCGAAATAGAGCGGCAGCAGCTCGGGGTGCCGGTCCATGCCCAGCCCCTCCCAGATAAGCTTGTCGAAGTGCCGCGCCAGATAGTCGGTGAGGAAGAAGGCGGTCACGTCTTCTTCCGCGGTCTTCGCAAAGGCCTCGTTGCTGGCGAAAAAGGCATAGCAGTGCGGGCCTTCGAGACGCTCGATCCCCTGTTCCGCCAGCAGCTTGTCGATGTCGCCGCCGGTGCCGCAATCGCCGTAGAGCACGAAGATCGACTCGTAGCTGGGTTTGGCCTCTCGGATTTTCTCGCGC
Organism: Bradyrhizobiaceae bacterium; assembly: GCA_947475225.1. Classification (GTDB taxonomy): domain Bacteria; phylum Pseudomonadota; class Alphaproteobacteria; order Rhizobiales; family Aestuariivirgaceae; genus Aestuariivirga. The sequence continues at coordinate 419 of CANJMQ010000063.1, read as the reverse complement.
AATGCGGGCACGATCTTGTCAGGCGTATTGTGCCACTTGGCGGGCAGGCACTGCAGGTCGAACGCCGTCCAGCGGTTGCGCTCGATCAGGTCCACGATCTCGCGACCCAAGGCACCGCAGGCCAGGAGAAGAACCTTCCCCTGGCCTGGCTTGAACTCGTATTCGTCGGATGGCTTGAGATTTACAAGGGTCACGGCGACCCTCCCAAATCAGCTCGCGGTGAGCTGGTTGTGCTTCTTCGCCATGTAGCTCTTGGCGGTCTCGACGGCCACCGCCGCGTCACGGCAATAGGCGTCGGCACCAATGGCCTTGGCGAAGTCCTCGTTCAGCGGCGCACCGCCGACCAGCACGACGTAGTCGTCGCGCATGCCCTTTTCCTTCATGGTGTCGATCACGACCTTCATGTAGGGCATGGTGGT
>CANJMQ010000062.1 GCA_947475225.1 Bradyrhizobiaceae bacterium | reverse complement strand
GGTCAAAATCGAGCCTGAGGGTACCATCACTCGATTCACCCGCTGGGTTCTCCATGATGGCCTCATGTGGTTCAGATTAAACTACTGATATATATACCTTAATCGCTGAAAGTCTGCCAGAAATAAGTGTGTCATCTGGCGAATGCGGGATCAAGTTGATGAGGCGACACCCGTTCCCAAATTGGATAGGAGCGGAACACATCTTGACTATTCAGCCGCGGGCTCCACAAACAATCAGATGTACTCTTCATTAAAGAAAGAACTCGATGACCTTCTTTCCTCTCACGAGGACTGTCCGGGAGATGGCAATGGTGATGGACTCGTGAACAGAAGGGACATCACGGACTACAAGCGCATGGTCAAAGTCTCAAAGGGAAAATCGAGTTGGTACGATCTTGATAGAAATGGCTTAACCGATGAAGCCGACCTGCAAACGATCAGATCAAATCTTGGCAGGACGTGTGCTCAGTAATTGGTTCCCATTGCCAGATTTGTTATGAAGACGATCTGACACGATTGCTCTTGGTATGCTTAGCCCCACAGACATAAAGTGTGAAATTGTACAGGCTCTCGGCAATATCCTTCCACCGGCACAGCTCCGGGATGCTGTACTCGCCACGGAGCCTCTCCGGTGCGACCCGGATCTTCTCCTCGGCTGAATGGGACTTTCGGGTCGCACGGAGGATGTCTTTCACAATCTGATCGGTCACAATATGATCAGGCGCCGTCCGCCTCTCGGAATTTGCTGTTGCGGACATTCGGTTCTGTCTCATCTGCGCTTCTCCTAAGAGCTACGAGTAGACAGAAATCCTCTCTTCCTCAAGTCAGCCAACTTGTCTCAGGGGCGCTGCCGCCGGACACATGACGCTGGAAACCATTAGCCAGATGAGGGATGATCCTCTCGTCAGCCTGCCGGCCATGGCCATCTGATCATCCCGGCCCAGGCCGGAAAAGCGCGGCGGCCACTGCTGTCAGCTACACCTCGGAATGGGATACGGTCTGCATGAAAACCACGACAATCACAGCACATCTGGTGCAGCGGCTCAAAGAATTGGGAATTGACCAGGGCTTCGGGATCGTTGGTGATTTCGCTCTGCGTTTGTTCGGGCGATTTCATGATCTGGACTTCCCGATAAGAATAACGGCGGATGAGCAGGGGTCGGCTTTCGCCGCTGACGCATATGCGCGACTTCGTGGCATCGGATTGGTGGCTGTTACCTACGGCGTTGGCGGATTGAAGGTTGCCAATGCGACTGCGGGGGCATGGGCCGAGCAAGTGCCGCTGCTGGTGGTGAGTGGTGCGCCCGGCATGGCCGAGCGTCAGAATAATCCGATGCTGCATCACAAGGTGAAGACCTTTGAAACCCAGCTTGATGTGTTCCGCGATTTGACTGTCGCGCAGGCGGTGCTAACTGAGCCACTCACGGCAGCCCGTGAGATCGACCGCGTTCTTGTGGCCATCATAGGGGAACAGCGTCCCGGCTACATTGAGGTGCCGCGAGACATGGTAGATGTTCCCATCGGTACAGTTGATGGACCACTTCCACTGCCCAGTCTCCTTGTCAACGAAGAGGCATTGGCAGAAGCCGTGCGCTTGGTCATGGCTCGTCTGGATGGCTCCCGCAACGCAGTCCTCGGGGCTGGTGTCATGGCGTGGCGCAGGGGCCTGCAGTCAGAGTTGCTGGAACTTGCCGAGATCCTCGACTTGCCCGTGGCCACCACTTCCCTGGCGAAAGGCCTGTTTCCAGAACGGCATCCACTCTCGCTCGGTGTCTACATGGGTGCCGTGAGCCCGGATTCGGTTATCTCCGCAGTAGAGGGGGCCGATCCGCTCGTGGCATTTGGGGCGCTGTACACCGATCTCACCATGGGTGGGTTTACAGCGCACTTTGATCGTTCGCGCGTTATCAATTGCACCGACACGCGCGTCCATATTGGCGTGACCACCTTCGAAAATGTCCCGCTTTCGGCTTTCCTGCCTGCGTTGCTGGTTGCCGCAAAGTCACGAGCCACGTCGATGTCCCGGGAATATATCTTCAGGAGTTTGGAGTTTCTGCCGCAGGCTGTCCCGCTTACCGTCGAGTCTGTGTTCCACTGCCTAGCAGCCGAACTCGATGAGCGCCATGGCGTTATCGTGGAACCCGGCGACAGCCTCTTCGCATCCGTCGATTTCGTAGGGCCGGGGTGGTGTCTGACAAGCGGCTACTATGCAACGATGGGATATTCTGTCCCTGCCGCCATCGGGATGGGCAAAGCTGATCCAACTCGGCGCCCGGTTATTGTCACGGGGGACGGCGCATTCCTCATGATGGGGCTCGAGCTGGCGGCGGCACATTTCCATGGTGTGAATCCGATCGTTATCATTCTCGACAATGACGGCTACGGAACGCAGCGCCTGTTGCTCGACGGACCTTTCAATGACATTCCAACTCTCAACACGGAGCGACTGCCTGATGTGATTGGGGCGGGCAAAGGCTATCTGTGCACGAGCCAGACGGAGTTCTATCAGGCGCTGCAGGCGGCGGTATCAGCGAAGGATTTCGCGATCATCCGCGCCAAGGTGCCCAAGGACCAACCAAGTGCAGCCCTCCGACGCTTGACCGAGGCACTTGCCAAGAAGGTCTAGGTCAACAGAAGCGATGTATCTGCGGTCTGGTGACTACATGCTCATTGCATGATTATGCCGATATTGTGCAGTGAGGATGCCGACGTTGAGAACCGCGGATACAGGTTGAATGGCGCGGGGCCTTCGTGACAGCAATCGAGGAAACAAGGAGCCCGCGGGTGCCAATCTCTATATCCATACTAATCGCATGGCCTTGTTAAACGTGAGACCAGGCTGATCTGCTCCAAAGATCGGCAGAGCGCGACCACCCAAGTCGGCCAACTGACTTTCAAGTGACGTCACCGTGTCAGATCTTTCCTGGGAGCCACTTCTCCTTCACGATGAAGACAGCGAGCGTCGCTATGCAAATCGCAAAGTAGACGTACATGAGATATTGTCCGGCGTATTGCAGCGTACCGTAAATGCCGTTGGACCAGATTCCGATCAGACCGAGCAGGTAAGAGCTAGGTATCAGGCCGAGAATGTAGGGTGAAAGCTGGGGCGCCCGTTTGCTGACCAGCAGATAGATAGATCCCGTCAGAAAATTCGAAATGCCGAAGGTTCCGAGCATGAAGAACTGATCAGCCGGTGTTGTTTCTGCACTGAACCCGGCGATATTGACCGCTGACCAATGCAGCAAAAAGGTGTGCATGAAGCCTCGCAGCGGGTCATACAGCCCCAAGCCGAACAAGACCCGCGCCGGAAGCGCGTATTTTCGTGTAATCTCTCGTGTCAGTTTAACCTCCCTGGCATCAACTATGTGTCCGTCGTCATCCAATTCTATGCAATTGGGCGCGTGATCGAAGAGAGGATGTGGCGCATCTGGGCTTGATGCTATGCGGCGTTGCCTCGAAACAGCGTCTGATGGAGTAAAAGTTTCCTAGCCCACGACTACAGCAAAGAGGCTGCTCCCCTGATGCTCCTTGACGATCAGACACCAAACCTCGCGGCAATGTTGCGATAGATGACGGCCTTGCCGGCCAGCAACGCTATCGCCCAGCAAAGGGCTCTGTCTGGCACATTCAGGAGAACCGATGACCGAACGACGACTGCTACTCAATTAATCGTATCTATGCTTCAATAACATAGAAGTTCGAACCTTTATTCCGCATGGTGCGCCATGGCAGTCCGCAGTTCCCGACAATTTTATCCGCATGACATCAGTACGATAGGATCATCCAATCCGCATCCGCACACCAGCGCTGCCACTTGTTCGAGGCCCACGCCCAAACGGCAGTATAAAGGATCAGAGTGACTGCCCTTGACGCATGTCCGGTTTATTCCGCCGCCACTTGGGTTACGAGTCCGGTTGCCAGTGTGGCGAACTTGGCGAAGAACTGCTCGGATAGCGAGCGGGCAGTAGAGTCGATCAGGCGACTTCCCAGCATGGCAAGCTTGCCGCCAACCTTTGCGTCGACGTCATATTCCATCAGCGTCTCGGCGGCAGAGACTGTCGTCAGCTTCACCGTCGCGCCGCCACTCGCGAAACCTGCCAGTCCACCCTGTCCCTGCCCGTCTATGCGGTAGCTTTCGGGCGGATTGAGATCCGAGAGCGTAACGGCGCCCGAGAAACGGGCTGTCACCGGACCCACTTTCAGGGCGACCGTTGCTTTCATCTCAGTCGGCGACGTCATCTCGATTGCTTCACAACCGGGGATACAGTCCTTCAGGATGGCCGGGTCATTGAGGGCCTTCCACACGGTTTCACGCGGGGCGAGAATGGTCTGACTGCCAGCAAGTTTCATTTGATGATTCCCGTATCCTACGATTGCGAACGTTGCGCCTTGCGACGCAGGGTGACGATTTCAGAAAGGATCGACAGGGCGATCTCCTCGGGCGTTATGGCCCCGATATCGAGGCCCGCAGGTGCCTTTATGGCGTCGATGGCGTCGGGCGAGAGTCCGTCCGCTACAAGTTCGGCGCGCAGGGCGGCCATCTTGCGGCGGCTGCCGACAAAGGCCTTATAGGAGGCTTCGGCACCAAGAGCCGCCCGCACCGCCACCTCGTCGCCCTTGCCCTGTGTTGAAATGACGATAAAGCGCTCTGACTCATCGTTCACCCCTAGCGCATAGCCCTCGATACGCCTGTCCGCCAATTCAAAGGCATCCTGTTCGGCGGGCGGCGCGCAGACGGTGATGTCGTAACCCATGGTGGTCCCGAGCTTGGCAAGCCATTGGGCAACGGGGCTCGCCCCGCAGATGATCAGGCTGGGGCGCGGCATCACCGGCTCGATGAAGATGTCCATCGTCCCTTTGCTCGGACACATGTTGCGGGCAAAGCGCACGCCGTCGCGGCTCTCGCCGGGGCGAACACCACGTGCCTGGAGATCATCGGGTGGCTGCACGGAGATGAGGCGCGGCTTTCCATCCTTCAGCACCTCCTGGGCGGCTTTCAGCACGGCGCCTCTCGCACAGCCGCCACCGATCCAGCCGCCTTCGATACTGCCGTCCACCCGGATTACTGCCTTTGCACCGGCTTTGGCGGCCGTCACTGATACGGTGCGGACCACCGTTGCCAGCACAAAGGCTTCGCCCTTGAGCTTCAGGGTCGAGACGAGGTCCATCACGTCTGGCTTTGCTGTCATGGGTCGCTCCTCAGATCTTTGCCAGCAGCGGTTCGAGTGCCGCGAGGCTGTCCAGCGAATGCGCTGATGCGAGAACGTCGATATGGGGCAGTGCCGCCTTCATGGCGCGAGCCTCCGGGGCATAGCCCTCCCAGCCCATCATAGGGTTGAGCCAGACGATGCGCCTGCAGCGACGACGCAAGCGGCGCAACTCTTCGCCAAGCCGCTCCGGATCGCCGGTGTCATAACCATCAGACAAGATTATCACGCAGCTGCGCGAGTTGAGAACGCGCTTGGCGTGCCATTGATTGAAATCGCCCAGACATTCGCCAATGCGCGTGCCGCCGCCAACACCCTGCGACATGAGCGACAGGCGTTCCAGCGCGCGGGTTGCGTTGCGCTCGCGCATCGCCGAGGACACATGAGCCAGGCGGGTGTGGAATACAAAGGCCTCTGCCTCTTGGAAGTTCTCCAGCATGCCGTGGATGAAGCGAGTGAAAACGGCCGTGTAAAGCTGCATGGAGCCCGAGGCATCGAGAAGCAGGATGATGCGCAGCGGCTTGTCCTTGCGCTTGCGGTAGGCAAGGTCCAATGGCACGCCGCCATGTGCGGCATTGCGCTGGATCGTGGCGCGGAGGTCAATCGCCCGACCCCGGCGTCGTTGCCGTTCCCGCCGGGTGAGCCTCGCACGCATGACCCGCGCGAGGCGCTCGGCGGCGGCATGGGCCTTGGCCAGCGCATCCGGATCGGCAATCTTGCGAAAATCGACGCTTCCGGAGATTTCGGTTTGGGAGGCGCCTTCCGCCGTGCCTTCAGTGCCGTCCGCATCGTTCCCCTCGCCTTCGGACTCTATGGCATCCGCCAGTTCCGTCCCGCCGGCCCGTGATGAAGGCGGGCCGCCCTGTGGCCCGAGGCTTGTTTGCGGCGATGAGGCCGCGCTGCCGCCCACCTTGATCGCCCGCTTGAGGCCAGTTCCCAGCCAGTGCAGTTCGAAGAGGGCGTCGAAGGCCTTCCAGTCTGATGCGCGGGAGCAGAACAGGCTGCGGAAAGCGGACTTGATGCGCGCAGGTTTGCTGTCGGCCATGTTCGCTGCAATGCGCGCGGCATCCTGCGTTTCTGCAAGGCCGGTGGAAAAACCGTGCTGGCGCAGGAGAGATACGAAGCCCGCGATCCGGCGGAGCGCAGCATCACCGACGGCGCCAAGAACATCGGTGTCCGGTGTCTGGCAGCAAATCATGCGACTTTGCCCAGGATGCGCGCCACCACCTCAGGCGAAATGCGCGAGGAGTCTTCCTGCGTCTTGAGAAGGCACTTCATGGTGGCATAGACGGTTTCAGGATCACTGCGCAGGTCACTGATGCGGAAGCCGAGAAGTGCCGCAGACCAGTCAAGCGTTTCGGCTATTCCCGGAACCTTGCGGAGGTCTTCCTTGCGGATCTTCTCCATGGCGCGGGCGATCTGCAATGCAAGTGTGGTGCTTATCTGGGGCAGCCGGGCCGAGATGATGGCAGCCTCGCGGTCGGCGTCGGGGAATTCGACGTAGTGGTAGAGGCAGCGGCGGCGCAGCGCGTCCGAAATCTCGCGCGTGCCATTCGAGGTGAGGACGACAAAGGGTATGGACCTCGACCTGATCGTGCCAAGTTCCGGCACACTCACCTGAAAGTCCGAAAGGAGCTCGAGCAGAAAGGCTTCGAACTCCTCATCCGCGCGGTCCACCTCATCGACCAGGAGAACCGGAGGCTTCTCCTGGCGGATGGCCTTGAGAAGCGGACGCTCGAGCAGGTAACGCTCAGTGAACACGTCATCCTCGGCAAGCGTCAAGCCCGAGGCGGCACGGGCCTGGATGGCAAGAAGCTGACGCTGATAGTTCCATTCGTAAAGTGCGTCAGCCCGGCCAAGCCCCTCATAGCACTGCAGCCGGATCAGTTCTGTGCCGTGTACCGCAGCCAGCGCCTTGGCCACCTCTGTCTTGCCCACCCCCGCTTCGCCTTCCAGCAGCAGGGGGCGGCCAAGCATCTGCATCAGGGAAAGCGCCATGGCAAGGTCGCGGTCAGCGACGTAGCCTGCCTGGCCAAGCTTCTCGGAAATATGCTGAGGCTGCAATGTCATGACCCATCACCCGCCGGGACCTGCTGCTGGCAGGGCCCGGCTGGCTCTGTCTTCGTCTATTCAACCACGCCAAGCTTCTTCGCGGCCTCCCAGTTCCGCCAATAATCATGCGGCATCTGGATGTGCGTCGAGCCGAGGAAGGAGAAGGCATCGTTGACGGCGTTGGAGAAGGCGGGAACGCCACCGACATTGGGGCTTTCGCCCACGCCCTTCGCGCCAATGGGATGATGCGGCGAGGGTGTCACGGTGAAGTCCGTCTCCCACACCGGCGTTTCGACGGCGGTGGGGATGAAGAAGTCCATGAACGAACCCGTCAGCACATTGCCGCCCTCGTCGTACCGAATCTCCTGCCCCATGGCGATGGCGAAGGCCTCGGTGAGGCCGCCATGCACCTGCCCCTCGATGATCATCGGATTGATGCGTGTGCCACAATCGTCCAGCGCGTAGAAGCGGCGGACCTTGTAGACGCCCGTATCAACATCGATGTCCATCACGCAGAAATAGGCACCAAAGGGATAGGTCATGTTCGGCGGGTCATAATAGCTCACCGCTTCGAGGCCGGGCTCGAGGCCCGGGGGCGGGGAATGATAGGCCGTCCAGGCGATCTCCTTCATCGACTTGAACTTTTCCGGCAGGCCTTTCACCCGGAAGCCGTCGACATCCCACTCGAGGTCGTCCTCATGCACTTCCAGCAAGTAGGCAGCAATGAGCTGTGCCTTGGCCTTCACCTTGCGTGACGCCATGGCGATTGCTGCGCCGGCCACAGGCGTGGAGCGCGAACCATAGGTTCCGAGGCCGTAGGGCGCGGTGTCGGTGTTGCCTTCCTCGACCATGATGTCATCAGCCGGAATGCCGATCTCCGATGCGATGATCTGCGCCCAGGTGGTTTCATGACCCTGACCCTGTGACTTGGTGCCCATGCGGGCGATCACGGCGCCAGTGGGATGCACGCGGATCTCGCAACTGTCGAACATGGCAATCCCGAGGATGTCGCAGTTCTTGGACGGACCCGCACCGACGATTTCCGTGAAGAAGGAAACACCGATGCCCATGATCTCGCGCGTCAGGCCAGCCTTGAATGCTTCGCGCTTCTTCTGCTGCTCGGCACGCAGACCTGCATAGTCGAGCTTCTCCATCGCCTGCTTCATGGCAGTGTGATAATCGCCCGAGTCATACTCCCAGCCGAGTGCCGACTGATAGGGGAACTGATCGCGGCGGATGAAATTCCGCATGCGCAGTTCAGCCGGGTCCATGCCCAGTTTCTGCGCCAGAATATCCATACCGCGTTCAATGCAGTAGGCAGCTTCCGTCACCCGGAAGGAGCAGCGGTAGGCAACACCGCCCGGCGCCTTGTTGGTATAGACGCCATCCACCGTGCACAGCGCCACGGGGAAGTCATAGGAACCCGTGACGATGTTGAAGAAGCCCGCCGGCCACTTGGACGGGTCGGCGCAGGCATCGAAGGCGCCATGATCAGCCAGCACGTGCACGCGCAGCGCGGTAACCTTGCCTTCCTTGGTGGCGGCGATCTCCGTCGTCATGTGGTAGTCGCGGGCGAAGCTGGTGGCAGTGAGGTTCTCCATGCGGTCCTCAACCCACTTCACCGGCTTGCCGGTGACGATCGAGGCGACAATGGCACAGATGTAGCCAGGATAAACGCCCACCTTGTTGCCGAAACCGCCGCCGACGTCCGGCGCGATGACATGGATCTTCTGCTCCGGAATCTTGGAGAGCAGCGAGGCCACGGTGCGAACCACATGCGGCGCCTGAAAAGTTCCCCAGAGGGTCAGTTCACCCTTGACCTTGTCGAAGGAGGCGATCGCCTGGCAGGTTTCGAGCGGCGATGGATGGGTGCGGTGATAGGAAATCATTTCATTGATCGTCACGTCCGCGTTGCGGAAGGCCGCGTCGGTCAGATCCTTGTCGCCTACAGTCCATTCAAAGATGTGGTTGTAGTGCTTGCGCTTGCCGTGGGCGCCTTCGGTCTTGTCCTTGATGTCCTCGCGCAGCAGCGGCGCGCCCTCTGCCATCGACTGGAACGGATCAACAAGCACCTCGAGGGGCTCGTAATCCACGTCCACCGCCTCGATGCCATCCGCCGCGGCGTAACGGTCAGTGGCCACGACGAAGGCAACCTCCTGATTCTGGAACAGTACCTTGCCATCTGCCAGCACCATCTGGACGTCACCCGCCAGGGTCGGCATCCAGGCAAGATTCACGCCCTTCAGGTCTTCGGCGGTCAGAACCGCCAGCACGCCCGGCACCTGGAGTGCGCGTGTGGCGTCGATCTTGTTCACGCGGGCGTGGGCGTAGGGTGAGCGCACGAAATCGCCGAACAGCATGCCCGGCAGCTTGATGTCATCGACGTAGTTGCCCTTGCCCTGGGTGAAGCGGATGTCTTCGACGCGCTTCCTTCGGCAACCCATGCCTTCGAGTTTGGCTTCGCGTTCTGCACGCGTGGGGGTCATGTCGTTCATTCTGCAGCCTCACGGAATTCTTCGCCACGCAGTTTTGCAGCGGCGTATTGAATGGCTTTCACGATGTTCTGGTAACCGGTGCAGCGGCACAGATTGCCGGCAATTCCGAAGCGAACCTCCTCGTCGGTCGGACTGGGGTTCTCCTGCAGAAGGCGATGAGCGCGCACGATCATGCCAGGCGTGCAATAGCCGCACTGCAGGCCGTGCATCTGGCGGAAGCCTTCCTGAAGGGCACCGAGCGTGCCATCCGGGTTGGCCATTCCTTCGATCGTCGTGACCTCACTGCCATTGGCCTGGACGGCCAGAACCGTGCAGGACTTGACCGACTTGCCATCGAGGTCAACCGTGCAGGCCCCGCAATGGGACGTTTCGCAGCCGATATGCGCGCCGGTGAGCGCCAGGTTCTCGCGGATGAAGTGGATGAGAAGGGTCCGGGGTTCAGCCAGGCCTTCCATCTCCTGACCGTTCACCTTCAATTTAATGTGGACTTTGGCCATGTCTTGGTTCCTCAAGCTTTCGCCAGCGCGCGCTGAATGGCGCGGCGCACCATCGAGCCGCCGGCGCTGGTCCGGTATTCTGGGGTGCCGCGTGTATCGTGGGCGGGAGTCATAATTGCCCTTGCGGCAGCCACGGCGGCATCGATCGCCCCAGGATGACCCGCCGGCTTGCCGATGAGGGCGCTTGCCGCTGCCTCGGCACGCAGGGCGGTCGGCCCCAGGTTGGTCAGGGTGATTTCGCAGGCGTCGACCACTCCGGCCTTCACGGACAGGATCACGGCGGCGGCGGCCGTGGCGTAGTCGCCAACCTTCCGCTTCAGCTTCTCATAGGCGAAGCCACCCTTCACCTGGGTCGGGATTTCAACCGCAGTCAGTATTTCGCCAGGCAGGAGGGCGGTTTCATAGGTGCCGGTGTAGAAGGCTCGCGCCTTGACGTTGCGTCGGCCATGCTGGCCTTCAAGCACGAAGGCTGCATCCAGCGCCATCATCACGGCTGGCATGTCGTTGCCGGGATCGCCATTGGCGACATTGCCGCCGATCGTCCCCAGGTAACGGACCTGCGGATCGGCAATGAGCAGCGCGACCTCCTTGAGGATCGGCGCGTGCTCAGAAACCAGGTCAGAGGCGAGAAGATCATGCTGGCTGGCCATCGCGCCCAGGTGAAGCTGGCCACCCTGAAACTGGATCTGGCGGAGTTCGCCGATTCCGCCCAGGTCGATCAGGGCCGAGGGCTGGGCCATCCGAAGCTTCATCATTGGCAGCAGGCTGTGCCCACCCGCCAGAACCCGCGCATTGTCATCCTTGGCAAGCAAGGCGGATGCCTCTGCCACGGACTGGGGCCGGAAATAGTCAAAAGAGCCGGGTATCATGCGGCAGACCTCCCAATTCAGTCATTCATTTACGAAAGTGCCTCGGAACGTCCAAGTCACATTGAAGCGTATGCGTGTCGGCGTTTGACCGACAGGAAGTGGCCGATGCCGCGTCGCAGGCACATTTCTGCTTCATGCATGCGACGCCAGCGGCGGCAAGAGACACAACGGACGCCGAGAGCAAAGCTAATTCAAGCATTGGGACACTGATGCTGATTCCTGGCCAAAACCCGGTCGGCGCCCTCATAACGAACCCGCAGGCGGGAGATTTCAACTGCCGCTTCGCTTCAGCTGCACGAACTTTCGAAAATCGCACCAGTTGTCGCTCTTCCGCACGAACGGCGGTTACCGCGTGGGTTAAGTCCGGACTGGGCGGATTGATTGATACCTTGTTCAGCCAGCCAAGCGAGGCGGCCTATGGCATGCCAGAATGGCAACTTTAGGTAGAAGGGTCAGGCTTCCTTGGCTCGCGTGTGTGCCGCTGTCGGGCTGCGGAGTTTCTGGCGCAGCCCCAATCGAAGTTTCAGTTCGGCATAGTGCGAGCGGCTGACGGGCACCACGCGGGGGACCGGTTGACCAATCTCAACAGCTGCCCCATCGCCTGAGCGCCTGAGCGAAATGATCTTATCCAGGGCGATGATGTGGCTGCGGTGAACACGCATGAACTCCTGCGCCGGCAGTTTCTGCTCAGCCTCCGAAATAGACCAGGGCGAGAGGTATTCCTTCTGGCCGTCATAAACGAGCGTGTAGTGCGTTGTCGCCTGCAGCGCGCAAATCGACTCCCATGAGACGAGGCGTATCGCCCCGTCCGTCTCGACGGGAATGCTCACCGACCTTGCGGCAGGCGGTTGTGTGGGCGCAACCGGAGTAGTTGCGTTTACCTGCGCTTCAGATGTTGGCAAAACTTCCGCAGCAACAAAGAACTGCGCTTCGCCCTTGCGACCCTCCGGCACCAGATAGAGCAGGAAGAAGCCCGATATGAAGAACGCGAGCACTGCCACGGCAACCGTGAGGATATCGCTGGAAATGGCGAGACCAAGGTCATGATGTTCCGCCATGGACGGCGTTAGGATCATGCCGGCCATGGCAATATAATGCATCCCGGATACCGCCATGCCGAAGGCAACAGCACTTCCCGCCAGCGCCCAAGGTCCAAGCCGGGCCTCTAACAACCGCAGCGCAGCATAGCTTGCGACCATGGCGAGGAAGGTGGCGGCAACGACGTCACGTAAATCATGGGTCATGGCGAAGGGGCCTGAAATCGCGTGCATTCCGATATAGTGCATGCTGACGATGCCGCCACCCATGAAGACAGCCGCCAGAGCAGTCATCGACCTGCTTGCCGCCACAGCACTCTGGAGGAATGCCGCGATGCCCACGACCAGCACGCACAGCAGGAAGGACATCAGCGTCAGCAGCACGGAGAAGGAAACCGCAGCGGGAAATTGTACCGCGAGGATCCCAACGAAATGCATGGTCCAGATGCCGAGCCCCAGCGACCAGGCTGCCCCCGCCAACAGCATCCTTCGGCGCGCCCCCTGAGACAATCGCGCCTGCGCGGCGAGACCCAGGCCGAGATATCCGCCAAGCACTGCCAGAAGAACCGATAAGCCCATCAGCGGGACGGAATGCAACAGCCCCAAATCGATCACCAAAAAGAGTTCCCCACGACTCTGATGCCAGAGGGGGCACACTATTACACAGCTTCCACACCCGGCAAGTCGATGTGGGACCTGAGACCGTCGTTTGCCACAACGGGTCACCAACTCCTACGCGACAGGGCTGGCCGATAGAAAACGAGACCGGTAGTCCGCCTCGAGACTCTCCGGCGGTAGGGTCAACTTGCCATAATAGAAACCGATGATCTCCTGCATCACGACAGAAGCATTGAATAGCGTTTTTCAAATTTTAATTCGCTATTTCAATAGCATAGAGGTTAGTCTATATTCCGCACAATGCGTTATTTACGAACAAGATCAGTAGCTTTTCCGGCGAAGGTCCTTGACCACGCCGCTCGTTTTCTCGCCGGGCGCTTCTCCCCGGGCCTCCAGGAACTTCTTCGACGAGCTGTAGTACAGGCTCTAGGCAATGCCTTCCCGCCGGCACGGCTCCGCGATGCTGTATTCGCCGCGGAGCCTCTCCGGCGCGACCCGGATTGCCGACCGAATGATGCTTCGGGATCGCCCGGCGGATTTTCCCCACAATCTAATCAGGCGCCGCCCGCGTCTCGGATTACTGGTTCATGTGCGCTTCTGCCAAGAGTCACGATGAGCCAGGAAGCCTGCTTTCCTTATGTCATCCGGTTTGTCTGAGCAGCGTGGCCACCGGTCGCTGCGCCACCAGCCCATTCCATTGCTCAGAGGGCTCCATCATCACTACGTCCGGGTTTGATTTTATGGAGGAACAGGCATCAATCGACTTATAGGTCCTGACCCTAGATACGGGGCCAGTATTACTTGCGATCCGTCACGCTGGACTTTTTTGCGCGGCCTCCGACATAGTCGCGCTTGAAGAAAATCTTCGTTTGCGGAGCCTCTTTCCTGCACGCTCGAATGAGCTGGGGGATTTCGCGTTGGCTCCGCACAGACACAATGGTCAGCGCGGCAGCGTCTGTACTTGAAGACGGGACCGGATGGAGATTTGCGCCACCTTCAATCCACCGCTCTGCCTCTGCGAGGTCCACAGGCATCCATCCGGCGTAGGCAACCAGTCGTTCGTTCTCAATGAGGCAGACGTGGCACCCGCTCGCAAGCTGGTGCTGCACCGCCTTGATGATCCTTGCCGCTCTGAATTCAGCATAGGGAGCCGACCTGCAGATGAACAACAACACAACGCCGAGAGCTTCCATCGTCGGCTTTAGTTGTGACACCTGCGGCTTTGGTGGCGCAGTTTGTGGCATTGATTGAATATCCCGCCAGTGTGGCAGCCCCACCGCAGGGCTCGATCAGTGGACATCTCTTAACTCCGCCACCCATGCTTTGCCACCAAAAGGCGAAGCCATTCCAGAATTTTGGGGTTTCCGGACGATGCGAACTGACTTATTCATACTGCATGATGGGGTATCGGATACGGCAATATTTTCTGACTTCAACAGCCATTGTTGCACTGGCCGTTAGTTTTGAACTTGCTGAACCTGCCCACGCATCTGACATCGAGCCAGTCGGCAATCTGGACTTGCCCACAGCCTACATCAGCTTCGAAGGCGGCATATTTTTCGACGCGAGCAGTTCAAACATCAGGTTTGACAAGGATGACTCTAAGCTGGGCGACTTGGGGTCACTGCAACCGGGAGATTGGGGTGGACAGGGGCGCTTTGAGTTGGGTCAGCAACTCAACAATGATTGGGATTACAGAGTCGGCATCTCTGCTGTCTTCTTAAGTGAAGACACCTCCAGCCATAATGAGGCCGAGGCCAGTCAGAAGACCGATCTTCAAACGCTTGATCTGGAGGTTGGGTATCGGCCTGAAGACGTTGGACCAGTGCAAAGCCGCTTATTCGCTGGCTTACGGGGATTGCATTCATCTACCGAGGCGGACTGGTCGTACGACGGCGCTAACGACAAGGTCGGTGAGTTTAATGATGACGTTTACGCAATTGGACCTCGCGTCGGCGCCGATCTCCTGATCCCGCTGAATTCTTCGGACGTCGCACTGGTCGGCTCCGCGTCAGGCGCTCTCCTTTTTGGAAACGTGGAGTCGAGTTACGATTATCGTGGCCGTGGTTCAGAGTTAACACGTTGGAGCAACAGTGAGACCATATGGAACGTCGACGCTATGGCTGGCGTCTCATTCGGTATCGGCGAGACCGCCAATCTCACTTTGGGATACCGAGCATCCCGATACTGGGGCTTAATGTCTGATCGATCTGACATCCAAGCCGATGGAGATTTTAGCAAAGACGGTCGATCCGATCTTCTCGTGCACGGCCCCTTCGCGCGCCTGACCGTAGCTGTTCCTTGAGGCGTATCGGAGCTTATGGGACCTTGCGGTATAATTGAGTGGATGGTGAAACTCACCAAGAGATGGATCGATGAGACGGGCGAAGCCGACCGCGGTAACCGCCGGCCTGCCATGCTCTACGAACGTGCTAAATCACTAGATTCTAGAGGTTTTGGCAGGTCAGCACCCGGGAGTCCGGATCCTGAACGGTGCGCCGGGCCATTTTCCCTATCCTACACAGTAGGACCATTGCCCAACCAGAGCTGTGCTGCCACCATAGGCGCGCCGACAAGCGCCGCCGAAAGGCACTCCGTCGGTTCGATTACGAGAAGGCAGAAGCTGAGCGCCGGCGCGCGGTATTCACCAGGAATAACAAATCAGGGCGCCCCCTGGCTCACACCAGCGACATACCGATGCCACCTCGGCGCAAAGAGGATATACTGCTACCTCAGGACGCCGGTTGGCAAATTGGCGACACCCTCGGGATTGTCAACGCGTGTCGGGCCTCGCACCCAACCCCTCTGGCCAATCGAGGCAGAGTGGGGTGGTCACATACGGGCTGAGGCAGCAGACCACCGCCGCGACGGAATACTGCCAGTACGCTCCCTCAGCTCTTGGGGCACCGCACCGTAAGGTCCTGCGACATCAGAACGTTCCGTCTCGATGGGGTAAAATCCCCTCGGACATGGTCCAGCCACAGCCTGACGTAGTTGCGGGGGTTCTCGCGGCAGAACACGTCTGGCGCCAGCTTCCTCAGCGTCGGCAGTCTGTTCCAGGGCACATTTGGAAATGCATGATGCTCGTGGTGGTAGCCGGTGTTGAAGAGGAAGAGGTTCTGGACGCGGTAGTCCGAGAAGGTTGGATCCACTTCGTTCATGCCCTCGTGCTCACTCAGCGACTGGCCGAGGTTCGATACCCCCATCTTCCCGAGAAACAGGGACAGCGACCAGTTGTGATAGAGCCAGCCGAGGAAGCCGAAGGCCAGGAACAGGAAGACGTTGACGGCGAGTGACACCCCCACGAAGAGGAGTGTCAGGTTGCGCGGCACCTTTCTCGCCCCGATGTGTCTGGCCTTGTCCTTCACCGCCAGGCCGGAAAAGCGTTGGTATAGCGGCACCAGGATCTTGTCGGAGAAGATGAAGCCAAAGGGCAGCAGGTGCAGAAACAGCGTCAGCGCCGTCAGCAGGCGCTGCGTGACGGGATGCTTGGCCTTGATCGTCCGCCGGGCGTTGAAGCTGCAGATGTCCTCGTGCTCGTAGTCGCGCTCGTAGTTGCCGAGGAAGGGATGGTGGCTGGTGACATGTTCATATTGGTAGGTGAGCTGCTTGCCGAAGGAGGCCAGGATCAGTTCCAGCCCCAGGTCGAAGGCAAGCTTCGGGCCGGTCTTGTGGAACACCAGCCGGTGGGCGGTCTCATGCAGCAACGCGCCCGCTGAGTGGATGATGAGCTGCCCGACGAAGAAGGATGCAAGGAAGCACCAGAGCAGGTTGGACTGGCCGACAAGGTAGGCCATGCCCCAGTGCAGGAAGAGGAGGACGGGAATGGCGAGCGCCGTCCAGTGGTTCGGGCCCGCGAGGCCGCGTGCATCAGGGTGGCGGCTGATGACGTCCTTTCTCTGGATGTTGTGGCGCAGTGCCTGCGCGGAGATATGTTCCAATCCAGTCTTCCTTCAGCGGGTCCGGCGTGACTTCCTTCGGAAGCCGCGAATATGGGTTGGATTTCTTGCAATTTCTCGTGGAAATGACAATCCCCGTCACTGTCGCATGCCGGAATGGTTCTTACACTTTGCAGTCTTCGACGCTAACCCACTCGCCTGTGGCAGAGACTTATCCCCGATGCGCTTGCGCTTGCTGAAGATCGAATTTTTATTAGGGAACAAGAGCTTTGCATCTGGCCGGGCATTGACACAGCGTTCTCAACTGATTGCGGTATCCATGCAAAATTTGCAGGGCTTCGCTCGACGTGGCCCGCGGTATGGCATATGAAAACGCCTTCGGTGGACGGCGAAGTTTGTGGAGTGCGGCAATGACTGGCGTTTCCTATGCAATGGCGGCGACCAAGTCGGGCGGGCCCGAGGTGCTGGAGCGGATCGAACTGGCTGTTCCGCCACCCGGCCCCGGCGAGGTGCAGATCGCGCACCGTGCGATCGGGGTAAACTTCATTGACTGCTATTTCCGTTCCGGCCTTTACCCGTGGCCTGATCCACGCCGGCTCATACCAGGCGCCGAGGCCTCAGGTGTGATCAGTGCGGTCGGCGCCGGCGTGACGGGCCTGAAGTCCGGCGACCGCGTTGCCTACACCCTTCCCAACAATGCCTATGCCAGCGCCCGCAATATCGCAGCCGCGCATGTGGTGAAACTGCCTGACGGCATCTCCTTCGAAGCAGCGGCCTCCGTCATGCTCAAGGGCCTCACCGCGCGCTACCTGCTGAAGGACAGCTACGAGCTGCAGCCGGGGCAGAAGGTGCTGTTCCACGCCGCTGCCGGCGGCGTCGGCCTGCTGGCAGGCCAATGGATGAAGGCCCTCGGCGTGGCGCCCGTCGGCACGGCGGGCGGGCCCGAGAAGTGCACCCTCGCCCTGTCTCACGGCTTCGCGGAGATGATCGACTACGGGCAGGATGACTTCCTCGAGGCAGCGAGGCGGCTGGTGCCGGAGGGCTACCACGTTGTCTACGACTCGATCGGCAAGGATACGCTGCTGACGTCGCTCAAGTGCCTCCGGCTCCACGGCACGCTGGTGAATTTCGGCCAATCATCGGGTGCGGTGACGGATTTCCGGGTCTCGGACCTCGCCGCCGGCTCCTTCCACCTCACGCGGCCCGTGCTGTTTCACTTTACCAGCGACCGCAAATGGCTGGAGCGGGCGGCGGATGAACTCTTCGGCCTCATCCTTGATGGCCGCATCCGCGTGCAGATACACAGCGCCCCGCTCTCATCGGCCGCGACGGTTCACGCCGACCTCGAAGGTCGCCGGACCACCGGCTCCACCGTTCTCATTCCCTGATCTCCCGAGGAGGCACTCTTGGCTGTTGGCACGAATATCTGGACCTGGTGGGCCGGCCGCTGGCAGCAGGGCGACATCCCCGTCATGAAGGCCGCCGACCATGGCACCTGGCTCGGCACCCTCGTCTTCGACGGCGCCCGCGCCTTCGAGGGGCTGATGCCGGACCTTGACCTGCATCTGGCGCGCCTCAACAACTCGGCACAGTCCATGGGCCTCAACCCCGTGTTCTCGGTCGAGGAGATGGCGGCCCTCACCGCGGAGGGCATGCGTCTTTTGGGCAAGGACAGGCCGGTCTACATCCGCCCCATGGTCTGGTCGACGGGCAACGGCCCCGGCGTGGTGGCGCCCAACCCGGACTCGAGCGTCTTCTGCCTCTGCCTCGAGGAACTGCCGATGGCCGCGCCTACGGCAGCGGTGACGGTGACGACAACGCAGTTCACCCGCCCGACCATCACCTCCGCCCTGGTCAACGCCAAGGCAGCCTGCCTCTATCCCAACAACGCCCGGATGTTGCGTGAGGCCTTCGCCAAGGGCTTCAACAACGTTCTGGCCTTGGACCCGCTTGGCAACGTGGCTGAAACGGCGACGGCGAACGTCTTCATGGTAAAGGACGGCGTGGTGAAGACGCCCGTACCGAACGGAACCTTCCTCAACGGCATCACCCGCCAGCGCATCATCGGTCTGCTGCGGGCCGACGGCGTCGAGGTTCAGGAGTGCACACTTTCGCTGCAGGATTTCCGGCAGGCCGACGAGGTGTTCATGGCTGGCAATATTTCTAAGGTGACACGCGTCTCGCGTTTTGATGATGTCGCCTACGAGAGCCACGCGCTGTCTGACAGGGCGCGCGAAATCTATTGGGCCTGGGCCGCCACCAGCCCCCGCCTCTGAGACTGGAAGGATCGAGACATGTCCACCGTGAAGCTGATCGAGGACACCGAGAAGGACCCGCGCGTCAAGGCCGTGTTCGACGACATCCGCGCCACGCGGAAGTCCGACTTCATCAATAATTTCTGGCTCTACCTGGCCTTCGACCCGCAACTGCTGGAGGAGACATGGTACGGCGTGAAGTCGGTGATGGCGGTGCCCTCGGCACTCGACCCCCTGACCAAGGAACTGGTCTATATCGCCGTCTCGATCACCAACTCATGCCGCTACTGCGTTCACTCCCATACGGCCGCCGCGCGCGCCAAGGGCATGTCGGACGACATGTATGCCGACCTGCTGCGCGTCGTCGCCACCGCCGGCCGCACCAACCAGTTGCTGAACGGGCTGCAGGTGCCGGTCGACAGGGCCTTCGACCTCGAATGATGACTGCCCGCTCAAACTTGACGCTCGC
The DNA here is from genome assembly GCA_947475225.1 of Bradyrhizobiaceae bacterium. Taxonomy (GTDB): domain Bacteria; phylum Pseudomonadota; class Alphaproteobacteria; order Rhizobiales; family Aestuariivirgaceae; genus Aestuariivirga. The sequence goes on along the minus strand of CANJMQ010000062.1, from coordinate 5,520 downwards.
AACGCTGCTGCGCCATGCTCCGTATGCTGCATTCTTGGAGTGAATGAACAATGGCCGGTGGAAGTTCCCACGGTTTCTGGAGCCAGGAGCGCATCGTGCTCGCGCTGGCGGTGGCGCTGTTCGCCGTGGCGGCGATCTTCCTGCCGGGCTTTCGCGACATCGGCAACCTGATCTCCATCGTCCACTCCGTCTCTGTTCTGGGCTTGCTGGCGGTGGGAATGGCCATCGTCATCATCGGCCGCGGCATCGATCTTTCCGCGGTGGCCATCATGGCCATGTCTGCGGCCTGGTATCTGCAGCTGCTGAATGACGGCTGGAGCGAGTGGCAGGCGCTGGGAGCGGCCGGAGCCGGCGTTCTGGTGATCGGCCTCGTCAACGGCTTCCTTGTTGCCTATGCCGAAGTGCCGGCGATCTTCGCCACGCTTGCAACGGGCTCCTTCGTCTTCGGCTTCGTGCGCTCGCGGCTCATCACGCAGGATGCCGTGCCGGTGCCGCCCGGCAACTGGCTGGAGCAACTGGGTGGCTTCCAGCCGCTTGGCATTCCGCCGGAAGTCTTCATCTTCGGCGGCGCCTGCTTTGTTGCCTACCTCTTCCTGCGCTTCACCAAGTGGGGTCGTTACGTCTACTACATGGGTGACAACCTGCTGGCAGCGCGCAACATGGGCATCCCGGTGCGCCCGATGAACCTGCTGCGCTACGTGATATCTGCCTTCATTGCGCTGGCGGCGGGGCTGCTCACGGCATCGAGCCTGCACTCGATGAATACCCGCATCGTCAACTCGACGCTGCTTTATGACATCATTCTCGTCGTGGTGATCGGCGGCATCGGCCTGTCGGGCGGCAAGGGTGGCATGCGCAACGTCATCGTCGGCGCCGTCCTCATCGGCATCATGCAGAATGCCATGACGATCATCGATATTCCAAATCTCTACCAGAACCTCATCAAGGCGACGATCCTGCTCATCGCCATCGTCATCGACAGCCTTGTCAACCCACGGGATGAGCAAACCGCCCAGCAGGGCGACATCTGACAAACAGGAGAGCAACAATGAAACTGAAGACTTTGCTTGCCACGCTTGCCGCATCGGCGGTGATCGCCTTTACCGCGCCCGTCATGCAGGCGGTGGCTGATGATGATCCAGGTCCCGCCGCCTACGAGGCCGCGATGAAGGGCAAGCGCGTGGCGCTCGTTCCGCTCGCCATGGGCTTCGACCTGGCGCAGGGCTGGTCTGCCATCCTGAAGCGCGAAGTCGAGGGCTTTGGTGGCACCTTTGAAACGCGCGACCCGAACTGGTCGACGGAAGCGGGTGCCCAGGCCATCACCGAGCTGATCTCGTCCGAGAACAAGCCGGACGTTCTCATCGTCATGGCCTTCGACCTCAACTCCTATTCGAAGCTGCTGAAGAAGGCCCAGGCCGAAGGCATCTACGTCATCCTCATCGACAATCCGGCCAACTTCAAGGCTGACGCCTATGTCGGCGGGGACTGGACCAAGCTCGGCATGCTCGAAGCGGAAGCCGTGATGAAGGGCTGCGGCGAGGGCTCTTCCAAGAAGATCGGCCTCGTGCAGGGCGATGAGGTGAACGCTACCAGCCTCTACCAGTACGCCGGCATCATGAAGGTGCTCGACCAGCACAAGGACTTTCAGGTCGTCGCCAAGCCCGACTCCAACTGGGATGCCACCACCTCGCGCAATGTGACGGCCACCATGCTGCAGCAGAACCCCGACATCTGCGGTATCATCGACTTCTGGGATGGTGACGCCTCTGGCGCGGCGGCGGCGATCCGCGACGCGGGCAAGCAGGACAAGATCTTCCTCGTCACCACCGGTGGCGGCGAGGAAACGAACACCTGCGCCAACGTCGGCAACGGCACGTTTGACGCCGTCGTCTCGACGGAGCTCTACAACGAGAGCGAAGCGATGGTGGCGATGGTCAAGTACCTGCTGCAGTCCGGCCAGCCGCCCGGTACCGCCTCGCCCTACATCTACACGCTGATGAGCACAGTGACGAAGGACAACCTCAACCCGCGCAGCTGCTGGAGCCTCAAGGGCCTGCAGGCTGCCGCCGAAGCGAAGTAACGACCAGTTGCGGGCGGCCCAAGCATGGGCCGCCCGTTTTTCATTCTGCTGCCCCATGGAACACGCATGACCCTCCGCGAACGGCTTCAGGCCTGGCGCTACAACTACATTCCAGACCACGTCATCGGCGAGATCCTGAGCAAGCGCTGGGCCGACAACGCCATCCCCTTCCTTGCACTTGTCACCGTCATCGCAGTATTCGGGACGGCGATCCCAGGCTTTTTCAACCCCTTTTCGCTTCTTGAGTCGACGCGCCAGCTCGGTGAATTCGCCATCGTGGTGATGGGCCTCACCGTCGTCATGCTGGCGGGCGGTATCGATCTCTCGGTGGGCTCGATGTTCGCGCTCTCGGCCTTCTCGTCGGTCGCCGCCTTCTTCATTTTCCACCAGCCGGTGGGCGTCGCTTTCCTTGCAGCCCTGGCGACCGGCGGCCTGTTCGGCGCCGTCAACGGCTACCTGATCGGCTACATGAGGCTCCGCGCCTTCCTGACAACGCTGGTGACGCTGGTCATCGGCCGCGCCATCTATGACATCCTTGTCGTCAACTACGGCTCGGTCATCCAGACATCGACAGCCTCCTCCGACCTCTGGGACTTCATCGGCGATGGCGACATCCATGGCATTTCGGTGCCGGTCGCCACCGCCATGGTGATCGCCATCATCTTCCACATCGCCCTCACCCGGTCGCGGCCGGGCTGGCACATTCTCGCTGTCGGCGGGTCGCGCCGCTCGGCGCACAACTCGGGCATCCGGGTGCGCCGGACGGTGTTCATGTCCTACGTGGTCTCCGGGCTGTGCGCCGGCCTCGCGGGCTTTCTCATTGCCTGCCGCCTCTCCGGCGCAGGACCCGGCACCGGCCTCAACCAGGAGATACTGGCCATCACCGCGGCCGTGGTCGGCGGCAATTCGCTGGGTGGTGGGCGCGGATCCATCGCCAAGGCGATCATGGGCGCCATCATCGTGCTGGTGATGAACAACGGCCTGATCCGCCTCGGCTACGGAACCGGGACCAACCAGATGGTTCTGGGCATCATGCTCGCCGCGGCAGTGATCCTCGACATCCGCTGGCTCAAGAACCGCCACAAGGTTCTGAACGAAGTCTATGTGACACCCGTCTACCACCGCTTGGGGGAGACACTCTCCGCCGAGCCTGACAGCGGCAGCCCCTATGCCCTCAACAACCGCATTGCCAATACGGAATACATCGGCCTTGGTGAACTCGAAGGTCCCGAGGACGTCGTGCTTGACCGCGACGACAACCTCTACTGCGGCACCCGCCATGGCGAGATCGTCCGTTTCTTCGCGCCGGACTACAAGCGCTCGGAGGTCTTCGCGCATACCGGTGGCTTCCCGCTCGGCCTTGCCATCGACGCGGACGGCAACATCATTTCCTGCATCGGCGCCATGGGCCTCTATTCCATCTCGCCGAAGGGCGAGGTGAAGCAGCTCTCGGCTGAAACAGACCGCTCCTACACGTCGATCGTCGATGATGCCCGACTGCGCGATCCCAATGACCTCGACATCGCACCCGACGGCAAGATCTACTTTACCGACTCCACCACCCGCTACGACGCCCATGACTGGGTTATCGATTCGATCGAGAACCGGGCAACGGGCCGCCTGCTCGTCTATGATCCCGCGACCGGCAAGACCAGGACGCTGCTCGAGAACTATCGCTACACCAACGGCGTCTGCATGGCGCATGACGGAAAGTCGGTGTTCTTCGCCGAGAGCTGGGCCTGCCGCGTGCACCGCTACTGGCTGGAGGGCCCGAAGGCCGGCACGGCGGAATGCGTCATCACGGACATGCCGGGATACCCCGACAACATCAACCGCGCCTCCGACGGCAGCTACTGGATGGCGTGGCTCGGCATGCGCACCCCAAGCTTCGACCTCGCGCTGCGCAACCCCGGCTTCCGCAAGCGCATGACGCGCAGGCTGCCGCAGGACGAGTGGCTGTTCCCCAACATCAACACCGGCGGCGTCGTGAAATTCAACGAGCGCGGCGAGATCATCGAGACCCTGGGCGACATGACCGGCCTGAGTCATCCGATGGTCACCTCCATGCGCGAGCACAAGGGCTACCTCTATGTCGGCGGCATCCTCAACAACCGCATCGGCCGCCTGAAGCTCGACACGTCGGATAACAGCTGGACCGGGCCCAATTCCTACTGGGGAGAAAAGCCGTGAGCCTCCTCGATCCCATCCTCGACCTGTTCCGCGGCAAGGCCGTCACCATCCCGCCGATGGATGGAGCACTGAGGCCCAACACGGCACTCGATGACGGCGAAGTGGCCGCCGCTGCCCTGGCCCCTGACAATCTCGCAGTCGTGCGTGGCCTGGCCATCTATTCGAGCCATCGAGAGATCCGGCAACTGGGACCCAACCACGCAGTGCTGGAAACCTGCCCGGCGGATGTCTCGGCAATCGCCGTGGCAGAGGATGGCACGCTCGCTGTCGGTCTCGATGATGGCAGCCTCAAGCTGGGCGGCGAGATGATCGAGGGCTTCAACTGTGTCACCGCCCTGACCTTCCACGACGGCAAGCTCTACGTCACCAATGGCTCCGACCACTTCCGTCCAGGCGAGTGGGTAAGCGACCTCATGCACCGCAATGTGGCGGGCTCACTGTGGGAAGTCGACGTCAGCACGGGTCAACGCCGCAAGCTGGCCGGTGGCCTTGGCTTTGCCAATGGCGTTGCTGTCGATGTTGCGAGCAACCGTCTGATTGTCAGCGAAAGCTGGCGTCACCGCCTGTCTTCCGTGCCGCTCACCGGCGGCGGTGCGACGGAGGTGCTTGCCCGACTTCCAGCCTATCCGGGCCGCATCGCGCCTGCGCCGGATGGGTTTGTTCTGGCTCTTTTCGCGCCGCTCAACCGCCTCGTCGAGTTCGTGTTGCAGGAGCCGCAGTATCGCGCGGACATGATGCGCGAGATCGACAGCCGTTACTGGATCGCACCCACCCTGTCCCCGCCCGACAGTTTCCTCGAGCCTCTGCAGAACGGCGGGGTGCGCAGCATGGGCGTGCACAAGCCGTGGTCACCCACCCGTTCCTATGGCCTTGTCGCCACGCTTGACCGGAACCTGCAGCCGGTGACGAGCTTCCACAGCCGAGCCAACGGCCGCTTTCACGGCGTGACCTCCGCCATCACCTTCAATGGCGCCATCCTCGCCGCATCGAAGGGCGGCAACCACATCATCAGGCTGAACGCCGGCGCGGGAGACGAGTGATGCAGCCCGTCATCGAAATGCGGAAGGTGACCAAGGCCTATCGCGGTGTGCCCGCCGTGAAGGATGTAGACTTCGCGCTCAACAAGGGTGAAGTGCATGCGCTGCTGGGCGAGAATGGCGCCGGCAAGTCCACCCTCACCAAGATCATGGCCGGTGTCGTCGAGGCGACATCCGGCGAGATGCTGCACAACGGCCAGAAGATTGCCTTCG